>NZ_JAIWIH010000001.1:0-364394 GCF_052851135.1 Streptomyces sp. BRA346
ACGAGGCGGGCCTGTGCTCCGTCGTGGAGGTCGCGTTCGATGCGGCGCAGGTCGGCGGCGGCGGTGTCGACCACCGTGCCCCGGTCCGACTCCAGCTCCGCTATGCGCCGCTCCAGCTCGTCCGACGGCGACAGCAGCCCGCGCACCATCACCCGGTCCACGTTGGTCAGCGCCCGCGCGATCCACGGCAGCACCGGCCAGGCGACGAACAGCGAGACCAGCGTCAGGGCGAAGGTCAGGATGCCCCAGGGCAGCCGGATCGCGGCGTACAGCGTGGCGCGCCAGCCCACCGGATCCCGCAGGCTCCGCCACAGCCAGCTGAAGAAACCGCCGTCGAGCCCGCCCGGCATGCGGCTGGGCTCGTCCACGTGGAGCGCCAGCAGCGACCGGGCGCGCCGCCGCTCGAACCGGGCGAGCCACCGGCTGCCCAGCAGGCCCACGGCCAGCACCGGCAGCCCCCCGATCGTGACCGCCATGCCCACGCCCACGGTCAGCCACATCACGGCGTAGACGAAGCCGAAGATGCCCAACGGCAGATTGATCAGGAGATGGGCGATCTCCTTCCACGTCTGCGCGGGATAGGCGAAGGCGGGCGGGCGCGGCAGTCGCTCACCGTGCTCGTCGGCGGAACTGGAGGTCATGGCACCAAAGACTGCCGCGCCCCGGCGGACCGCGCCATGGGGTACATCGCCGGGCCCGAGTAGGGCTAGCCCCCGTAGGTCCCCGGTAGTCCCCCGGTTCCCCGGTAGTCCCCGGCGGTCCCGGGGCTCCGCATGCCGGACGGGCGGATCGCCATACCGCCGGTAGGGCCTAGACTCCCGTGCGTACGGATCGTCGAACACACGCGGTCGACGAGCAGCAGGCAGGACAGGGAGCGAGGGGCGGACGTGCCGGAGGCGACGACCGTACGCGCGGCCAGTAGCGTCCCGCTCGCGGCCGACTACTTCCACGCCTATACGGTGGTGGGTCTGGTCGCGGCGGTCGGGGTGATCTTCGTTGCCGTGGCCTTCGGGGCAGGGCGGCTGCTGCGGCCGGTGGTGCCGACGCCTGAGAAGCTGCTGACGTACGAATGCGGTGTGGACCCCGTGGGCGAGAGCTGGGCACACACTCAGGTCCGCTACTACGTCTACGCTTTCCTGTACGTGATTTTCGCGGTGGATTCGATCTTCCTGTTCCCATGGGCGACGGTCTTCGCCGCGCCCGGTTTCGGCGCAGCCACCCTGGTGGAGATGTTCATCTTCCTCGGGTTCCTCGCCGTAGGTCTGCTGTACGCATGGAAGAAGGGCGTCCTGGAATGGACGTGACACCGACCCCCGCGCAGGCTCCCGTGGATCTCCCGGAGCCGCGCCGCCTCGGCCCGCTCGCGCGGCTGGCCCCCGAGCCGATGAAGGTGGTCCTGAACTGGGGCCGCCGCTACAGCCTGTGGGTCTTCAACTTCGGGCTGGCCTGCTGCGCCATCGAGTTCATCGCCGCCTCGATGGCCCGCCACGACTTCATCCGGCTCGGCGTGATCCCCTTCGCGCCGGGGCCGCGCCAGGCCGACCTCATGGTCGTCTCCGGCACCGTCACCGACAAGATGGCGCCCGCGGTCAAGCGGCTCTACGAGCAGATGCCGGAGCCGAAGTACGTGATCTCCTTCGGCGCCTGCTCGAACTGCGGCGGCCCCTACTGGGACTCGTACGCGGTGACCAAGGGCGTCGACCAGATCATCCCGGTCGACGTGTACGTCCCCGGCTGCCCGCCCCGGCCCGAGGCGCTGCTCCAGGGGATCCTCAAGCTCCAGGAGAAGATCGCCCGCGAGTCGCTGGGGGAGCGGTACGCGTCGAAGGGCGGCCGCCCGTCCACGGCCGCGCTGCGCAGCGGCCTGGTCGAGCCCCCGGCCGCCGGGGAGGACGTGCGATGACCGAGCCGAACGAGGCTCCTGAGCCGACCGAGGCTTCTGCCGAGGTGGACGAGGCTGTGGTGGGCTGGCTGCCGCATCCCGCCACGGAACTGTTCGGCGCGGGCGCCACGGCCGAGGAGGCGTACGGCCTGCTCACCGTCGACGTGCCTGCCGACGCCTGGATCACGGCCCTGGAGACCGCCCGCGACACCCTCGGCTGCACCTACTTCGACTGGCTGAGCGCGGTGGACGAGCCCGGCGTGGGCTTCCGGGTGGCCGCGCACGTCGCCGCCCTCACCCCGGGCGCCGCCATACGCCGACTGCTGGTCCGCACCACCGTGCCGCACGACGCCGCCACGCTGCCCACCGCCGTGGGCGTCTACGCGGGCGCGGCCTGGCACGAGCGCGAGACCCACGAGATGTTCGGCATCGGCTTCAGCGGCCACCCCGGCCTCGCGCCGCTGCTGCTGCCCGACACCTTCGAGGGCCACCCGCTGCGCAAGGACTTCGTGCTGGCCGCCCGGGTCGCCAAGGCCTGGCCGGGCGCGAAGGAGCCGGGGGAGTCCGACCACGGCGGCCCCAAGCGGCGCCAGATGCTTCCCCCGGGCGTGCCCGACCCCAACGAATGGGGCCCGCTCAAGGGCCAGCTCCCGCCCGCCCCCGCCCGCCCGGCCCGCGGCGCCCGCGCGGCAGGCGACCGCCCGGCCCGCCGCACCCGCACCGCGGCGGCGAGCTCGGCGACCCAGTCCGGCGAGGCCGCCGAGCCGAAGGCGACCGGCGCCGCCCCGGCCGAGCGCCCCGCACGCCGTACGCGCAGCGTGAGCGAGGGCTCCGCGAGCCAGCAGCCCGCGGCCGCTGCCGAGCCGACGGCGCCGGAGCAGGCCCCGGCGGCAGAGCGCCCCGCGAGGCGTGCGCGCGGTGCGGGCGAGGGCTCGGCGAGCCAGCGCACGTCGGCCGCCGAGCCGACAGCACCGGAGCAGACCCCGGCGCCCGGGGCCACCGACGCCACGTCCGGCGATGCGCAGTCAAGCACCACGCCGCCCGACGCCGCGGGCTCGGCACCGGCCGAGCGCCCGGCTCGTCGTGCCCGCAGTGCGAGCGACGGCTCGGCGAGCCAGCAGGCGCCCGCCGACGCGCAGCCCGGCGCGGGCGCGGTCGCGCCGGACTCGGCCCCGGAGGCCGACCGCTCGGCGCGGCGCCCCCGCTCGTCCGACGCCCCGTGGCACCACGCGCGCCCGGCGTACGACGACACGGCCGAGCCCGGCCCGGCGCCGGAGGCCCCCGCGAGGGACGCCGCCGAGTCCGGCCCCCCGCAGCAGGCCGCTCCGCAACAGGCCGCCGCGAAACCCGAACCCGCGGAACCGGACGCCCCGGAGCAACCGGAAGCCGCGGAACCGGGCACCGACAAACCCGAAACGGCGAAACCCGGCACCGACGAGACGACGACCCACCCCGACGGCCCACCAGGAGGCACCGCGTGAACGACGTCCTCGACGTCGCGCTGCGACTGCTCGTCCTCCTCGTCGCGTTCCTGGTCCTCCCGCTGCTCGTCGGTCAGACCGAGCACAAGGTCATGGCCCATATGCAGGGCCGCCTCGGGCCGATGTACGCAGGTGGCTTCCACGGGTGGGCCCAGCTGGTCGCGGACGGCGTGAAGTTCGCGCAGAAGGAGGACGTCGTCCCGGCCGGGGCCGACCGGCGGATCTTCCAGCTCGCGCCCGCCGTCGCGCTGCTGCCGTATCTGCTGGTCCTGGTCGCGATCCCGATCGGCCCGGGCGGCGCGGTCGGGCAGGTCATCGACGCGGGCGTCTTCTTCGTGCTCGCGGTGATGGGCGTCGGCGTGCTGGGCTCGCTGATGGCGGGCTGGGCCTCGGCCAATAAGTTCTCGCTGCTCGGCGGTCTCCGCACCGCCGCCCAGCTCATGGCGTACGAGCTGCCGATGCTGCTCACCGCCGCGTCCGTGGCGATGGCCGCGGGCACGGTGTCGCTGCCCGGCATCCTCGACGCGTTCGAGTGGTGGTGGGTGCCGTGGCAGATCGTCGGCGGGCTGGTGTTCTTCACCGCCGGGCTGGCCGAGCTGCAACGGCCGCCGTTCGACGCCCCGGTGGCCGACTCCGAGATCATCTTCGGTGCGTACACCGAGTACACCGGGCTGCGGTTCGCGCTCTTCCTGCTCGCCGAGTACGCGGGCATCGTCATTCTCTGCGGGCTGACCACCGTCCTGTTCCTCGGCGGCTGGCACGGTCCGTTCGAAGGCGACGTGGGCTGGCTGTGGACGCTGCTGAAGACGGCCGTCCTCGCCTTCGTCGTGATCTGGCTGCGGGTGAGCTATCCACGGCTGCGCGAGGACCAGTTGCAGAAGCTCGCCTGGACCTGCCTCATTCCGCTTTCGCTGGCCCAGATCGCCCTCACCGGCGTCGTCAAGGTGGTGATCTCCTGATGGGTATTCCCGGTTCCGGCCTGGCCAAGGGCCTGGCCGTCACCCTGCGCACGATGACCCGCAGGTCGCACACCGCGCAGTATCCGGACGCCCAGCCCGAACTGCCGCCCCGCACCCGTGGGGTGATCGGGCTGTTCGAGGAGAACTGCACGGTCTGCATGCTGTGCGCGCGCGAGTGCCCGGACTGGTGCATCTACATCGACTCGCACAAGGAGACGGTGCCCCCGGCGGCGCCGGGCGGGCGCGAGCGCAGCCGCAATGTGCTGGATCGGTTCGCCATCGACTTCGCCCTGTGCATGTACTGCGGTATCTGCATCGAGGTGTGTCCTTTCGACGCGCTGTTCTGGTCGCCGGAGTTCGAGTACGCGGAGGAGGACATCCGCGACCTCACCCATGAGCGGGACAAGCTCCGCGAATGGATGTGGACGGTGCCCGCGCCGCCCGCGCTGGACCCGGCCGCCGAGGAACCCAAGGAGCTCGGTGCCGCCCGCAAGGCCGCCGAGAAGCTCGCCGCGGCCGAAGCGAAGGCCGCCGAAGAGGCGAAGGCAGCCGAGCAGGCAGCCGAAGCGGATGATTCCGCCTCCGACGGGACGAACGGGGCCGCCTCGTGAGCACCGCGGTCGAGCTGGCCGCCAGCGGCCACGGGTTCCTGTCGCCCACCGGCGTCGAGATCGCCTTCCTCCTCGTGGGCATCGCGACGTTCGGCGCGGCCGTCGTCACCGTCACCACCAAGCAGCTGGTGCACGCCGCGCTGTGGCTGGTGGTGGCGCTCGGCGGGCTCGCCGTGGAGTACCTGCTGCTCACCGCGGAGTTCATCGCCTGGGTGCAGGTGCTGATCTACGTCGGCTCCGTCGTCGTCCTCCTCCTCTTCGGGCTGATGCTGACCAAGGCGCCCATCGGCCGCTCCCCGGACGCCGATTCGGGCAACCGCCCGGTCGCGCTCGCGGTGGCCGTCGCCGCCGCGGCCGCGCTGGTGTGGGTGGTCGTGGACGCGTTCCGGGCCACCTGGATCGACCTGGACAAGGGGGTGCAGGGCTCCACCGCGGTCTCGGGTGAGAGCCTCTTCCGGTACTGGGTGCTGCCGTTCGAGGCGCTGTCCGTACTGCTGCTCGCCGCGCTCGTCGGCGCGATCGTGCTGTCCCGCAAGAAGGAGGAGAAGCGCTGATGCACCTCGCCTACCCGGCCGTGCTGGCCGTCCTCCTCTTCTGCACCGGTCTGTACGGTGTGCTGGCCCGCCGCAACGCGATCCTGGTGCTGATGTCGGTCGAGCTGATGCTCAACGCCGTCAATCTCAACCTCGTCGCCTTCGACGTCTGGCTCCGCGACACCCTGCACGCGGGCCAGGCGCTGACCCTGTTCACCATCGCCATCGCCGCCGCCGAGATCGGCATCGGTCTCGCCATCGTCCTCCTCGTGTACCGCAACCGGGGCACCTCCGACGTCGACCGGCTCCGGGACCTGGCCGACCCCCCGCCGACCGGCCAGGTTCCCACGGACGACATCGACGACAGCATGGCAGCCGCCACTGACAACGGCCCCGACACCGAGGCATCTCCCGCCCGGAGGCAGACCGCGTGACGACCACGACCGCCGCCGTTCTCGTCCCGCTCCTGCCCTTCCTCGGTGCCGCCGCGGGACTGCTGCTGGGGCGCCGCGCCCCCGGCTTCGTACGCCCCCTCGCCATCCTGCCCACCGTCGCCGCGACCCTTCTCGCCGTCCTCGTCGCCGTACGGCAGGGCGGCGGCGAGGGCGCCGGGAAGGCGCCGCTGACCGTCGCGACCCGGCTCGCCGACACCGGCTCGGTCCCGATCGACCTCGCGCTGCACATCGACGGGTTCGCCGCCCTGGTCGCGGTCCTCGTCGGCGTCGTCGCGTGCTGTGTGCAGATCTACTCGACCGGCTATCTGCGGGACGACCCCCGCTACCCCTCGTACGCCGCCCTCGTCTCCCTCTTCACCGCCGCGATGCTCCTCGTCGTCTACTCCGACGACCTGATCGTGCTGCTCGTCGGCTGGGAGATCATGGGCATCTGCTCGTACTTCCTGGTCGGCCACTACTGGGAGACCGCGGCCGCCCGGTCCGCCTCCCTCAAGGCGTTCCTCGTCACCAAGCTCGGCGACGTCCCGTTCCTGATCGGCATCTTCGCGCTCGCCGGGGACACCGGCACGTTCCGCATCAGCGAGATCTACGCCCGGCTCACCGCCACCACCTCCGGCGTCCCGCTGGACCACCCCACCCTGATCGCGCTGCTGCTGCTGGCCGGGGTCGCGGGCAAGTCGGCCCAGTTCCCGCTGCACACCTGGCTGCCGGACGCGATGGCCGGCCCCACCCCGGTGTCGGCGCTGATCCACGCCGCCACCATGGTCGCCGCCGGTGTCTACTTCATCGCCCGGCTGCTGCCCGTCTTCGCGTCCTCCGCCGCCGCGCTCGCCGTCCTGGCCGCCATGGCGGCGATCACCATGGTCGGCTCGGCGCTCGCCGCGCTCGCCCAGGACGACATCAAGCGCGTCCTCGCCTACTCGACCGTCGGCCAGCTCGGCTACATGACCGGCGCGCTGGCCGTCGACGACCGCGGCGCGGCCGTCTTCCACCTCATCTCCCACGGCGCGTTCAAGGCGCTCCTCTTCCTCGGCGCGGGCGTGATCATCCACGCGGCCGGGACGAACTCCCTCGCCGCCATGTCCCGCATGACCGGCCTCGCCAAGCGCATCCCCGACGCCTACTGGACCGTCACGGTCGCGCTGCTCGCGCTCGCCGCCATCCCGCCGTTCGCGGGCTTCTTCTCCAAGGAAGCCGTCCTCGGCGCCGCCGAGCACGCCGCCACCGGCCACACCTCCGCCGTGCCCACGGGCGTCGGCTGGACCGTGCTCGCGGCCGGGCTGCTCACCGCCCTGCTCACCGCCGCGTACGCCGGACGGCTGTGGCTGCTGGCCTTCCGCGGCAGGGGTGAGCAGGCCCCCGACCACGGTCGGCAGCCGGTCGCCCTGAACGCCGTCCTGTGGGTGCTGTTCATCCCCACGGTCGCCCTCGGCCTGTCCTACGGCACCCTCCCCGACTGGTTCGACGGTGAGACCCTCACCCCGACCCTCACCACCTCCGTCCTCGGCACCGGCGCCGCCCTCATCGGCGTGCTGGTCATGTACGCCGCCTGGCGGCACACCTCGGCGCGGGCCGCCCGCGTCCCGCTCGGTGCCGTGGCCGCCCACCCGGACGCCGCCGACGCCGTCTCCGAGGTCGAGGCCATCGCCACCCACGAGGCCGCCTACGGCTCCATCGCCGGGGCCACCGACCCCGCCGACCCCGGCCGCCTCCTCCTCGGGCCCCTCCACCGCCACGCGGCAGCCGGTTTCCACCTCGACGCCGTCTACAGCGCCCTGTTCGTCCGCCCCGTGCGCGCCGCCGCCGCCCTCGTCCGCTTCCTCGACCGCGAGGTCGTCGAGACGTACGTCCGCGGCACGGCCGGTGCCCCCCGCCTGCTCGGCGCGGCCGTCCGCCGCGCCCAGACCGGCAACGTGCAGACCTATCTCGGCGCGCTGCTCGCGGGCTCCCTCGTCCTGGCCGTGGCCGCCGTCCTCGTCGCAGCGGGAGCCTGACCCGTGAACCACACCGTCCTGCAATACCTCCTCGCGGCCGTCGTCGTGCTCCCCCTGCTCGGCTCCGCCGCCGCCCTGTTCCCGGCCCCGCCCGGCCTGCGGGGCCGCGACCCGGAGCAGGCCGTGCTGCGCCACGGCGTCACCGTCACCGGCGCCGTGCTCGCCGCCGCCATCGCGCTCGCCGCGGGCTTCGACCACGGCCGCCCGGGCACGATGCAGGCCCAGACCGACATCAGCTGGATCCCGGCGCTGGACATCCGCATCCACCTCGGCGTGGACGGCGTCTCGCTGCCTCTGCTGGTCCTGACCGCGCTGCTGACGTTCCTCTGCGCGCTCTACTCGTACTACAAGATGCCCGCCGGGCCCTCCGCCAAGGGCTTCGTCTCCTTGCTGCTCCTCCTGGAGGGCGGCACCCTGGCCAGCTTCGCGGTCCTCGACCTGATGCTGTTCTTCCTGGCGTTCGAGATGACGCTCATCCCGATGTACTTCCTCATCAACCGGTGGGGAGGCGCCGAACGGGAGCGCGCCGCCTGGCGGTTCATCCTCTACACGCTGCTCGGCTCCGTCGTCATGCTGCTCGGCCTCCTCCTCGTCGGCGTCAAGGGCGGCACCTTCGACATGGTGGCACTCGCCTCTGACAATGGAGGAAGGCTCAGCCACACCACCCAGCTCATCGCCGCCCTCGCCCTCATCGTCGGACTCGCCGTCAAGGCCCCGATGTGGCCGCTGCACAGCTGGCTGCCGGACGCCCACACCGCCGCGCCCACCGTCGGCTCGGTCCTCCTCGCGGGCGTCCTGCTCAAGATGGGCACGTACGGATTGGTCCGCATCGTGCTGCCGATGGTCCCCGAGGGCGCCCACACCTACGCGCCCTACCTGGCCGCCTTCGCCGTCGTCGGCATCATCTACGGATCCCTCGCCTGCCTCGCCCTGGCCCTCCCGTCTCCCACCACCACCCTCAACGGAGGCTCCGCGCTCTCTCATCGCAGCGGCGCGGGCGGCGACCTCAAGCGGCTCATCGCCTACTCCTCCGTCGGCCACATGGGCTTCGTCCTGCTGGGCATCGCCACCCTCACCCCCACCGGGGTGAACGGCGCGCTGTTCGCCAACATCGCCCACGGCCTCATCACCGGCCTGCTCTTCTTCCTGGTCGGCGCGCTCAAGGACCGCTCCGGCACCACCGACCTGGACCAGCTCTCGGGCGTCAGCGGCGCCGCCCTCTACGGCCGGGCGCCCCGCCTCGGCGGGCTGCTCGCCTTCGGCGCCGTCGCCTCCCTGGGGCTGCCCGGACTCGCCGGGTTCTGGGGCGAGATGCTCGCCATGTTCGGCGCCTTCGAACCCGCCGACGGGCTCAGCCGACCGGCGTACCTCACCTATATGGCGCTCGCCGGTTTCGGCACCCTGCTGACCGCCGCCTACATGCTCATCGTCGTACGGCGCGTCTGCATGGGCGACCACCCCGTGGAACCCGGGGCCGAACACGGCGCCGCCCGGCCCGCCCTGGCCGACGTCCACGGCTACGAATTCGCCGCCTGGAGCCCCCTGGTGGCCCTCACCGTCCTCGCCGGACTGTGGCCCGCGGCCCTCCTCGGCCTCACCGACCCGGCCGTGCAGCAGCTCCTCGCGGGAGGCAACTGATGACTCCGCTCGCCTCTGATCTCGCCGCGGGGCTCGTCCAGTCCGTCGACTGGCTCGCCGTCGCGCCGCCCACCATCGCCGCCGTGGCCGGTCTCGCCGTCCTCGTCGCCGACCTCTTCCTGCCCGAGCACCGGAAGCCCCTGCTGGGCTGGCTGGCGACAGCGGGCCTCGCCCTGGCCGGGCTCAGCCTGCTGCCCCTGCTGGACGGGGACCGCTCCACCTTCTGCGTCGGCTCCGGTGGCGGCGCCGCGTGCAGCTACACGGCCGACACCTTCACCCTCGTCATCCAGTTGCTGGTGCTCGGCGGGGCGCTGCTCACCGCGCTGCTGTCCATCAGCGGCATCCAGGACCTGCGGCTCCCCGCGGGCGAGTTCTGGTTCCTGCTGCTGTCGTCCGCCTCCGGCGCGGCCCTGCTGCCCGCCTCCCGGGACCTCGCGACCCTCGTCGTCGCCCTGGAGGTGGCCTCCCTCCCCGCCTTCGCGCTCGTCGGGCTGCGCCGGGAGAGCCGGCTCTCCTCCGAGGCCGCGCTGAAGTTCTTCCTCTCCTCGGTCACCGCGACCGCCGTCATGCTGCTCGGCGTCAGCTTCGTCTACGCCGCCACCGGCAGCCTGCACCTGTCCCGGATCGCCGACGGCCTCGCCCAGGTCGACCCGCGGCTCGACACGCTCGCCCAGGCGGGCGTCGTCCTCACCCTGGTGGGCTTCGCCTTCAAGACCGCCGCCGTTCCCTTCCACTTCTGGGTCCCCGACACCTATGTGGGCGCGCCGATCCCGGTGGCCGCCTACCTCTCCGTGGTCGGCAAGGCGGTCGGCTTCTCCGGGCTCATCCTGGTGACGGTCGTCGCCTTCCCGCGTTACGACGACGTGTGGGGCCCGGCCGTCGCCGTCCTCGCCGCCCTCACCATGACCGCGGGCAACGTCGCCGCGCTGCGCCAGCGCCCCGAGCGCGCGCACAGCGCCGTACGCGTGCTGGCCTGGTCCTCCGTGGGCCAGGCGGGCTATCTGCTGGTCCCCATCGCGGCCGCCGGATACGCGGGCCCGGGCGGGGACGCGGCCCACGCCATCGGCTCGACCGTCGCGTACGCCCTCATGTACGCGGCCGTGAACCTCGGCGCCTTCGCGGTCGTCGCCCTGGTCGCCCGTACGCACCCCACCGGCCGCATCACCGACTACCGCGGCCTGTACGCCGCCCGCCCGGCCACCGCCCTCGCGCTCGGCTTCTTCCTGCTGTGCCTGGCCGGGCTGCCGCCGGGCGTCATCGGGCTCTTCGCCAAGGTGACTGTCTTCTCCACGGCCGTCGACGCGGGCCTGGGCTGGCTGGCCGTCGTGATGGCGCTGAACGTGGTGATCGCCCTCTACTACTACCTCCAGTGGACGGCGGTCCTCTTCCGCGCACCGGAACCCGCACCGGAGGACGCCGCGGGCGTGGCATCCGTCACCCCGGTGGCGGCCACCGCCCCCCTGACGGCCGCCATAGGACTCGCCGCCGTCCTGGGTATCGCCCTCTCCGGCGCCCCCCAGCTCGTCCTCCGGTTCGCCTCGGGCGCCCTTCTCTAGCGGCGCCCGAGGTGCACACGGGTGCACAAGGGAACTAGTGGCCCTCACCTGGCGTTGACCAGTTCGGGACGGTCCACTGAAAGGTGGAGACACCAGTCAAGGGTTCCCCTGTGCATCATTGGGAGGGCGTACCGTGCACCGCCGGCACAACGGGCTGAAGACCGCCGTACTCCTCGGGGGACTGTCGGCGCTCATCATCGTCATCGGCAGCTTCTTCGGCCGGATGGGGCTGATCGTCGCGGTCTTCGTCGCCCTCGGGACGAACGCGTACGCCTACTGGAACAGCGACAAGCTCGCCCTGCGGGCCATGCGGGCGCGTCCGGTGAGCGAGTTCGAGGCGCCCGGGCTCTACCGGATGGTGCGCGAGCTGTCGACCGCGGCCCGCCAGCCCATGCCGCGGCTCTACATCTCCCCGACCGAGGCCCCCAACGCCTTCGCGACCGGCCGCAACCCGCGCAAGGCGGCCGTCTGCTGCACCGACGGCATCCTGCGCCTGCTCGACGAGCGGGAGCTGCGCGGGGTCATCGGCCATGAGCTGAGCCATGTCTACAACCGCGACATCCTCATCTCCTCCATCGCCGGAGCGCTCGCCAGCGTGGTGGTGTTCCTGGTCAACTTCGCCTGGCTGATCCCCATCGGCCGGTCCGACGACGACGAGGGCCCCGGCTTCGTCGGCATGCTGCTGATCATGTTCCTGGGCCCGCTCGCGGCCGCCATCATCCAGCTCGCCGTCAGCCGCTCCCGCGAATACGAGGCCGACGCGTCCGGCGCCCAGCTCACCGGCGACCCCCTGGCGCTCGCCAGCGCCCTGCGCAAGCTCGAACACGGCACCCGGCAGCTGCCGCTGCCCCCGGAACCGCGACTGGAGACCGCCAGCCATATGATGATCGCCAACCCGTTCGGGGCGGGTGGCGGCATGTCCAAGCTCTTCTCCACGCACCCGCCCATGCGGGAGCGCATCGCACGTCTCGAAAAAATGGCGGGGGAGCAACCGTGAAGACCATTCTGAACATCATCTGGCTCGTATTCAGCGGCTTCTGGATGGCGTGCGGCTATGTCCTGGCCGGACTGCTGCTGTGCATCACCATCATCGGCATCCCCTTCGGGATCGCCTCGTTCCGCATCGCCGGATTCGCCCTGTGGCCCTTCGGCCGCACCGCCGTCCCCCGCCGCGAAGCGGGCGCCGCCTCCTGCGTGGGCAACGTCCTGTGGCTCGTCCTCGCCGGCTGGTGGCTCGCCCTCGCCCACATCGTCACCGGTGTCCTGCTGTGCGTGACGATCATCGGCATCCCGATGGGCATCGCCAACTTCAAGCTGATCCCGATCTCCCTGACCCCCCTGGGCCACGACATCGTCCCCACGGACCGCCCCTTCGCCGCCCGCTGATCACCCGTAGCGCTCAGCACGCTTGCGCGGTCTGCCGCGCGAGGTCCGAGAGCCACGGGGGAGTGCCGGGCCCGTGGGTCAGCTCGCCCAGCGTGCCGCGCAGCCGGTGGCGACTGCGTACTGAGGCGACGGTCTCCAGCAGGGTGTTGATCGAGAGCAGCACCGGCTCGCACTCACGCCATGCGTGGGCCGTCGTGTACGCCGAGAGCAGCGCGATGCTGTAGAAGAGCGTCCCCCGGCCGCCCGGATACGTCTCCCGGGTCAGGTCGAGCGCGTGCTGCAACCTGGGGATCGCGGCCTTGGCATCGCCGAGGGCGAGAAGGACCTCGCCCTGGTGGCCGGTGATCTCGCAGTCGTTCACCCACCAGGCCCAGGCCGGATCCCGGGGGCTGATCGACTCGTCCAGCCGCGCCCTGGCGCCCGCCAGCTCGTCCAGGGCCCGCCGGTGGTCCCCCAACTGGGCGAGCGCCCTGCCGCGTCGTACGCGCGCCAACAGCGCCACGCGGGGCGGGATGCGCGGCCTCGTCAGTAGCTCATCCGCGATGCCCAACGCCTCCCCGGGCCGCCCATGGTGGACGTCCTGCATCGCGAGCATGTCCAGGGCGAACCACTCCATGGGCCGCTCCCCGGACAGCCGGGCCAGCACATGGGACTCCAGGAACGCCGTACGCGAGGCGTCCCATTGCCCGGCGTCGAACAGCAGCCATCCCGCGATCTCGGCGAGTTCGGCGACCGCCGACTGATATCCGCGCCGCGCCCGGTCGGGAATCCCCCCGCGCTCCAGCTTCCGCTGCCCCGCCCGCCAGACCTGCACGGCCGCGGGCGCCACCGCCGTACCGCCGTACCGGCTGTCGTGCTCCAGCAGGTGGGCGACGGAGGCCCGCATGTGCGCGATGTCTCCGTCGACCCCGGTGGCCCGCTCGGCCCCCGGCGGGCACTCCCTGGGTGCCGCGAGCGCGACCAGCGCCCCGTCCGCCTCCAGGAGCTCGTCCAGGGCCGCCGCCAGCGCCTCCGAGGGCCGCTGCCTGCCGTTGATCACACGCGAGAGATAAGCGGGGTCGTAGTTGAGCGCGCGGGCCGTGGCGCGCAGGGACATGCCCCGCTCGGCGAGCAGAGCCCGTACGCGCGACCCGAAGTCGTCCATGGAGGAACCCCCTGCGTGGACCGTTGACTCCTCAGCGTAGTCAACGCCCGGCAACTCCCGCAGGTACGGGCCCGCGTCCAAGGATGGCCGCAACAGCTCCGACGACAGGAAGAACGCGATGAACGGCCTACGCCTGCTGCCCTGGACCACCCCGGACGGCAAACCCTGCTACCTCTCGTCCGGCGACGCCGACAGCCGGATGAACCGGCGGGCGGACGAGATCGAGGCGTTGCAGCTGGGCATGGGGACGGAACTGCTGGCCCACCCCCGCGCCCTGCTCGGCGCCCGCACGGCGCACGCCGGGGAACTCCGCTACCTGGCGCACCGGCTGACGGAAGCCCTCCGCGACGCCCTGCGGATCGCCGAGAGCCGGGGCGACCGGCTGGCCGCCGCCGGGCACACGGACGCCGGGGCCATCGAGGCCCCGGCGTCCCGTGAAGCGGCGCGAGCGCCTACCGGTAGTTGACGAACTGGAGCGCGAAGTCCAGGTCCTTCCCCTTCAGCAGCGCGATCACGGACTGGAGGTCGTCCCGGCTCTTCGAGGTGACCCGCAGCTCCTCGCCCTGCACCTGCGCCTTGACGCCCTTCGGGCCCTCATCGCGGATGATCTTGGCGACCTTCTTCGCGTTCTCCTGGGAGATGCCCTCCTGGAGCGAGGCGAAGATCTTGTACTCCTTGCCGGACGCCTGCGGCTCACCCGCGTCCAGCGCCTTCAGCGAGATCCCGCGCTTGACCAGCTTGGACTGGAAGACGTCGAGGATCGCCTTCACCCGCTCCTCGGAGTTCGCGCGCATCTCGATCCGCTCGCCCGACCAGTCGATCGAGGCCCCGACGTTCTTGAAGTCGTAGCGCTGGGAGATCTCGCGGCTCGCCTGGTTGAGCGCGTTGTCGACCTCCTGCCGCTCGACCTTCGAGACGATGTCGAAACTGGAGTCGGCCATCTTGAGTTGGCTCCTCGTACGTAGATCCGTCAGTGGCACGGCCCAGCGGACCGTAAGCGCCAGCCTAGCCATCCCGGCCATGATCCAGAGGCGATCAACCGGGTGGCGGACCACCCCCGGGGATCAGGTATTGTTTACGTCGTTGCCAGGGAGCAGCGCCGCGAAAGCGGGGCAGGGCACCTGGCCACACATCCCAGGCGGTGTGCCCGAGTGGCCAATGGGAGCGGACTGTAAATCCGTCGGCTTAGCCTACCCAGGTTCGAATCCTGGCGCCGCCACGCTGGGAAAACGGCCCCCGAGCTGCGATTACGCGGCCGGGGGCCGTTGTCGTCCGCAGGACTTAACCTGAAACCGTGCCCAGGTACGAGCAGATCGCCGATGCCCTGCGGCACGGTATCCGCACCGGCCGGCTGCGGCCGGGGGAGCGGCTTCCGGCCGAGGACCGGCTCGCGGTGCGGTACCGGACGAGCGTGCCGACGCTTCAGCGGGCGCTGTCCGAGCTGGTGGCCGAGGGGTTGATCGACAAGCGGCACGGGGTGGGGACCTTCGTCCGTACGCCGCGCAAGCGCGTCGAGCGCAGCAGCGACCGGCACCAGTGGGAGAAGGACCGGGCGCGGCGGCCGCGGGCCGAGCGGCTGCGGACCGGGGCCACGGAGCACGACACCGGGCTGGAGGTGACCGATCTCGCCTTCCACGCCGAGTACCGCGAGACGAAGGCCGACGAGGACTTGGCGGCGGTCTTCGGGGTGCCCGTGGGGACGCGGCTGCTGGAGCGGATGTACCGCACCAACTGCCGCGAGGAGGACGCCCCCTTCGCCCTGGTGCACTCGTACCTCGTCCACGATGTGGTGGCCGCGAATCCCGATCTGCTCGACGCCGCCAATGAGCCCTGGCCCGGGGGCACCCAGAACCAGCTCTACACGATCGGCATCGAGCTGGACCGCATCGAGGAACGGATCACGGCCCGGCCGCCGACCGCGGAAGAGGCCGAGGCGCTCGGACTCAAGAAGGGGGTGTCGGTGATCCTCCTCCGGAAGATCTGCACCGGCACCGACGGCCGGGTCGTCGAGGTGTCCGATGTGCGGCTGCCCGGCGACCGTACGGAACTCGTCTTCACCACGCCCCTGACAAGGTGGTGACCATGCCGAACACCATCACGGTCATCACCGCGGTCCACGCCCCGGGCGCCGGGCATCTGCCGGACGCGTACGCATCGTTGTGCCAGCAGGAGCTGCCGGACGGCTGGGAGTGGCAGTGGGTGGTGCAGGAGGACGGCGAGACCCGCGCCGTACGCCCCTACGTCCCCCACGACGACCGGATCAGCTTCGGCCAGGGCCGGGCGGGGCGGGCGGCCATGGCCCGCACGATGGGGCTCGCCCGCGCCGAGGGCAGTTACGTCAAGGTGCTGGATGCCGACGACATGCTGACCCCCGGCGCCCTCGCCCGCGACCTGCGCGCGCTCAACGAGAACCCGGAGCTCGGCTGGGCCACCTCGCGCGCCCTGGACCTGCTGCCCGACGGCTCCACGGTCGGCTTCGAGGGCGACCCGCCGCAGGGCCCGATCGCGCGCGGCGCCGTCCTCGACCACTGGAAGACCCACGACTACCGCGCCCAGGTCCACCCGGCGACCCTCTTCGTCCGCCGCGACCTGCTCCTGGCCCTCGGCGGCTGGATGGCCCTGCCCGCCTCCGAGGACACCGGCCTGCTGATGGCCCTGAGCGCGGTCAGCCGCGGCTGGTTCACCGCCGAGACGGGCCTTCTCTATCGCAAATGGCCCGGCCAGGTCACCGCCCACGCCTCCCACGCCGACGCGACCGAGCGCGAGGCCCGCTTCGCGGTCGTAGAGGCCCGCGCCCGCGTCCTGGCGGCGATGGACGGCTGGCGGTACGAGGCGGGCTGACGCCCGCGGCGGTCAGGGCAAGGTCTCGGCGTCGACGCGGGAGAAGATCAGGTCGCTCTCGGTCGTGACGGGGCCGTGCCAGCGGTGGGGGGCGCGGGTGGGGCCGTGGATCGCGGGTGGGTAGGTGGCCGCCGCGTAGTCGTTGGTCAGGCGGTAGGTGTGGAAGCCGTGGGACGTCAGGGCTTCCAGCAGCTCTTCGACGGATTCCCCCAGGTCGGCCATCCGCTCGGGGGTGACCTCGATGGTCAGCTCGGCGTCGGGGCGAAGGCTTTCGAGCATAGGGAGCAGGCCGCGGACGACGCCGCCTTCCGCGCCCTCGACGTCGATCTTGATGACCCTGGCCCGGGCGATCTCGTCCTCGGTGAGGAGGTCGGGCAGCGGCCGGGCCGCGATGTCGAAGGTGGACTCGGCCGGGCCGTCGTAGGGGACGATGCTGTTGGCGCCCATGTTGCGTGAGCTGGCGAGGATGAAGGTCAGCAGCTCGTCGCGGTCGGAGACGGCGGTGTTGACGGCGCGGATGTTGGTGGAGCGGTTGCGCCGGGCGTGCCGCAGGAGCAGCTGGTGGAACGTCGGCGAGGCTTCGATCGCCACCACCGTCCCGCCGGGGCCGACGAGGCGTGAGGCGAGGACGCTGTAGTAGCCGATGTTGGCGCCGACGTCGACGAAGACGTCGCCGGGCCGCAGCCTGCGCTGGAGCCAGCGCGTCATGTGCGGTTCCCAGACGCCGAAGAGGTACAGGTACCGCTGGATGAGGTCCTGGGTGTCGACGGCGAAGGTGGCGCCGAAGCGGGTACGGGCCAGGCGGTGCAGGGGGCGGTCGCGGAGCGCGGCGTTCAGGTGGCGCTCGACCAGGGCCCGCTTACCGGCGCTCCAGGGCGCGTGGCGGACGTAGGCGCGGGTGAGGTCCAGGGCGGCCTCGTCGAGCCACGGCATCACGGGAGACCTCCAGCTTCGCGCCGAGCGATACGAGCCGTCGTAGCGCACGCAAACGCCCGATCGCTGGCGACGGGGGATGCACCAGCGATCGGGCTGTTCCCAAGCGTAACGCGACTGCTCGCGTCCGGGTGCCGACTGATCGGAATGAACGCGGAGTTGTGATCGTGATCACGCACGGCGGCCCCCTTTTCTCAGCGTCCGCACGGCGGCTCATAGGACATTCGGGGCAGATACTCCTGCCACTTCTCCGGCGTCAGCACGCCCCGCGTCATCGAGCAGACGCGGTGGATGGCCTTGTCGGTGTCCAGGTCCCACAGCCGGACGGTGTCGGCACCGCTCGACACCCCGAGCATGTGGCTCTGGGGGCTGAACGACAGGAAGTTGCCGGTCTTGGCGTTGGGGCTCATCGACTGGCCGATGGCATCGGCCTCGGACGGGACGGTGATGTCCCAGAGCCGGACGGCGTTGTCGTTGCCGCCGCTCGCCAGGGTGGTGCCGTCCCGGCTGAGCGTCAGCGACACGATCGAGTCGGTGTGGCCGGTGAGCGGGCGGCCCAGCCGGGTCGCCTTGCGGGGGTCGGTGATGTTCCAGAGCCGGACCGTGGTGTCGTCGCTGCCGCTGGCCAGCGTGTCGCCGTCCGGGCTGAAGGCGAGCGCGTTGACGGGGCCGAGGTGACCGGTGAGCGGTGCGCCCAGCCGTACGACGTGCCGCCGGTCGGTCACCTTCCACAGCCGGAGGGTGTTGTCCGCGCTGCCACTGGCGAGCATGCGGCCGTCCGGGCTGAAGACGAGGGCGTTGACGTAGCCCCTGTGGCCGGTGAGCGGCGCGCCCAGCGGGCGGACCCGCTCGGGGTCGCTGACGTCCCACAGCCGGATGGTGCGGTCGTCGTACACGGTGGCCAGCGTCTTCCCGTCCGGGCTGAAGGCCAGCGCGCCCGCGAACCGGGTCCGCAGGCCCAGGGGCGGCCCGGCGGGGACGGGATGGGCCGGGTCGGTGACGTTCCACAGCCGCACCGCGCGGCCGCCGGTCATCACGGCGAAGATGCGGCCGTCGGGGGAGAAGGTCGGCTCCCGCACCGCGCCCTTCCCCGGGCTGAACGGCTTGCCCAGCGGCACCGGCCGCCCCGGCTTCGCCACGTTCCACATCCGGACCTTCTCGTCGCGCGCCGCCGTGGCGAGCACCCGCCCGTCCGGGCGGAACGCCCCGACCCGGCCGATCATGTCCGACGTCGGGATCGACCACAGGCGGACCGTGTTGTCGCCGCTCCCGGTGGCGAGGGTCCGGCCGTCGGGGCTGAAGCCCAGGGCGTACATCTCGCCGCTGGCCCCCGCCAGCGGCTCGCCGACCTGCGACGGATACGCCGGGTCCTGGACGTTCCACAGGCTCGCGGTGCTGTCCTGGCTGGCGGCGGCGAGCATGTTGCCGTCCGGGCTGAACGCCACGGACCAGATGGGGCCGGAGTGGCCGGTGAGCGGCGCGCCCAGCGGCTCCGCGCGGCGCGGATCGCCGACGTCCCACAGCCGGGTGGTGTTGTCGGCGGCGCCGCTGGCGAGCGTGCGGCCGTCCGGGCTGAACGCCACGGAGTGGATCAGGTCCGTGTGGCCGGTCAGCGCCTTGCCGATCCGCTTCGGATGACGGGGATCGGCCATGTTCCACAGCCTGATCGTGCCGTCGTCGCCCCCGCCCGCCAGCGTCCGGCCGTCGGGGCTGAACGCGATGGAGCGCACGGCGGCCGTGGGGCCGGTCAGTGAGCCGAGCGGCTTCGGCCGTCCCCGGTCGCGCATGTCCCACAGGCGGACCTTGCGGTCATCGGTGGCGGCGGCCAGCGTCTTGCCGTCGGGGCTGAACGCGAGCAGGTAGATCGTGCCGTCATGGCCGGACACGGGCTTACCGAGCGGACGCGGACGGCGGGGGTTCGTCACGTCCCACAGGCGGACCGTGCCGTCGTCACCGGCGCTGGCGAGGGTGCGGCCGTCCGGGCTGAAGACCGCGCTGCTCACCCAGCTGGTGTGGCCGGTGAGGGGCTTGCCCAGCGGCTTGGGGCGCGTCGGGTCGCTGGTGTCCCAGAGCCGCACGGTCCGGTCGTACGCGGCGGTGGCCAGCGTCTTCCCGTCCGGGCTGAAGGAGGTGAGGTAGACGGCGCCGGTGTGGCCGAGCAGCGGGGTGGCCAGCGGCGCGTTCACGATCGAGATCAGCCGGTTCCGCGTGGCCTCGTCGTCCGGCCGCAGCCGGTGGGCGACCAGGGCGAGCTGGGCGGACAGCGCCGGATCCCGGTACTCGAAGCGATCGGCCTCGGTGACCACCTGCTCGAACACCGCGTCGTCCCGCTGCTGCCACGCGATCACCGCCGCGCCGACGGCCACCATCGCCAGCGCGACCAGGGCCGCCACCGCCCCCCGGCTGAGCCAGATCACGCGCCTGCGCAGCCGCACCGAGGCGGCCAGGAACTCCACCGCGCTGCGGGTCAGCAGGGTGTCCCCGGTGGACTTCGCCCAGGTGTGGGCCTGTTCCAGCCGGGAGCCCCGGTAGAGCAGCGACGGATCGCGGTTCATGCCCTCCCAGGCCCGGCCGTCCTCCTCCAGGCGCTGGCGCAGCAGATGGTCGTTCCGGCCCTCGTCGATCCAGTCGCGCAGCCGCGGCCAGGCGTGCAGCAGCGCCTCGTGGGTGATCTCCACGGTCTCCGCGTCGAGGGTCACCAGGCGGGCGCGGACCAGCGCTTCGAGCGACTCCTCCGTCTTGCCGGGTTCCGTCGACTCCTCCGACAGTTGGCGCCGCATCCCCCGTCTGCGGGTGGCCTGGGTGTCCTCGCCCAGCCGGACCAGCCGCAGCAGGAGCAGCCGCGCGGCCGTGCGCGCCGCGGGATCGAGGCCGGACCAGGCCCGCTCGGCCGTCGCGGCCACCGCCCCCTGGATGCCGCCCGCCGCGCGGTAGCCGGCCAGGGTCAGCCGTCCCGCCTTCCGGCGCTGCCAGGTGGCGAGCAGGGCGTGGGAGAGGAGCGGCAGCACGCCCGCGTCATGGGTGCCGCGGGGGCCATCGGCGCTCACCTCCCGGACGATCAGTTCCGCGAGGCCCGGTTCGAGTTCGAGACCCACGGCCTTGGCCGGGCCGGTCACCGCCTCGCGCAGCTCGGCGACGGTCAGCGGGCCGAGCACCATGTGGCGGTGCTGGAGCGCGTCGGCCAGTTCGGGGTACGCCAGGCACTGTTCGTAGAAGTCGGCGCGGATGCCGAGGACGACGAGGACGGGGGCGGGGTCGCCGGAGGCGGAGGGCGAGCACGCGGCGTGCAGCAGCTGGATGAACGTACGCCGGTCCGCCTCCTCGGTGCCGAGGGTGAACGCCTCCTCGAACTGGTCCACGATGACGACCGGGCGGGCGGCGGAGGTCCCCGCCCACGCCGCGACGGCCTCCCGCACCGCGCGTGCGAACCCCGGCGTGCCGGGCTCCCTGCGGAGGGCGTCCGTGAGCCGGGGTATCCGGCGGGTCAGCTCCCCGAGCGGGTCGGCGCCCGGCGCGAGCTGGAGCACCTCCCGCGCGCTGTCGCCCGGCGCGCAGTCCTCCAGCGCGGGCACCAGTCCGGCGTTCAGCAGGGAGGACTTCCCCGCCCCCGAGGCGCCCACGAGCATGACCAGGCCGCCCGTCGTCTCCGCCGCCCGCAGCTGGCGGACGAGCGCCTCCGTGCTCCGCTCCCGGCCGAAGAACCACCGGGCGTCCTCCTGCCGGTACGCGGCCAGCCCCCGGTAGGGGCACACCGCGCCGGGCACCGCCGGGGCGTCGGCCGGGGGCCGCTCGTCCTCGTCCGCGGCCGCCGGGGGGCGCATCCCGACCGGGTCGGCCACCGCACGCTCCCAGAGGCGCTGCCACTGGGCCATGTCGTACAGACCGGCGGACACCGGCGCGCGCCGCAGACGGCGTGCGTCGGGGATGAGGACGTGCAGCACCGCCGCGAGGGCCGCGAACTGGGCGGGCACGTTCTTGGCCCGCCGCCAGTCGCTGATCCGCTGAGCGGACACCCGTACGGGGCGCCCCCGCTCGTCGACCCGCTGAAGCCGGACGACCGCCTCGGCCACGCTCTTCAGGGGAGGGTTGCCGGCCTCCCGATACAGCAGCGCAAGACGTTCCGCGAAGGCCGTGCGTACCCCTGAGTCGGAACTCAAGGTCTCCACTCCTTACTTCCCCCGCGCCTGGATATCCGGACCGGAAAACTCACTTTATACGGATGACCTGCGACGAAGGCCGCAGCCCACATCCGGAACCTCCTCGGCGGACGGTGCAGCTGGCAGGATCACAGCCCAGCAGCGCAGGCGAACGCGGCCGCCCGGCCGGGCCATCGGCCCGGGCCCTGACGGCCGCCGCGTCGACCACCGAACCGGCCCCTCCGCGATCCGCACCCATACGGGGGGTGCGGATCGGCACCGCCCCACCGTTCGGCACCGGTCCCCGCGTGGGGAGGGACCGGCGCCGAACGCTGTGGGGTGTGGAAGCGGGGAATCTCGTACATGCACCGATCCCATGACCGGCGCCCCGGATAGGCAAGGGGTCAGCCGGGATTCACGCCATGATGGCTGAAACCGGCCGGGGTTACGCCTTGTCGAAGTCCAGCTCCAGCATCCGGATCGCGTTGCCGCGCAGGATCTTGTACGTGGTCTCCGGCGACAGCCCCTCGACGTGCTCGGCCGCGATCCGCCTGGTGTGCGGCCAGGTGGAGTCCACGTGCGGGTAGTCGGTCTCGAACGTGGCGTTGTCCACCCCGACGGTGTCGAGCGAGGCGACGCCGTGCCGGTCGCGGAAGAAGCAGCAGTAGATCTGCCGGTAGTAGTACGTGGACGGCGGCTCCGGGATGAGATCCCGGACGCCGCCCCACGCCCGGTGCTCCTCCCAGACGTCGTCCGCGCGCTCCAGCGCGTAGGGGATCCAGCCCATCTGGCCCTCGGCGTACGCGAGCTTCAGCCGCGGGAACTTCACCAGGACGCCGCTGAAGAGGAAGTCCATCATCGAGGCCATGGCGTTGTTGAAGCTCAACGCCGCCTGCACGGCGGGCGGGGCGTCGGGGGAGGCGGCGGGCATCTGCGAGGACGAGCCGATGTGCATGCACACGACCGTCCCCGTCGCCTCGCACTCGGCGAAGAACGGGTCCCAGTAGCCGCTGTGGATGCTGGGCAGGCCGAGGTACGTGGGGATCTCGCTGAACGTCACGGCGCGCACGCCCCGCGCGGCGTTCCGGCGGATCTCCCGCACGGCCAGCTCGATGTCCCACAGGGGGATCAGGCACAGCGGGATCAGCCGCCCGCCGCTGTCACCGCACCACTCCTCGACCATCCAGTCGTTGTACGCCCGCACGCACGCCAGCCCGACCTCCTTGTCGTCGGCCTCGGCGAAGGTCTGGCCGCAGAAGCGGGGGAAGGTCGGGAAGCACAGCGACGCCTCGACGTGGTTCATCTCCATGTCGGCGATCCGGGCCTTGGGGTCCCAGCACCCGCGGCGCATCTGCTCGCGGGTGATGCCCTCCAGGGTCATCTCGTCCCGGGAGAAGCCGACGGCCGCGATGATCCGCTTGTACGGGAACAGACCGCCCTCGTACTCCCACCAGTCCGTGAGCGGACCGTCCGGATCGGTCGTGATGCGGTATTTGCCGCCGACGTACGCCAGTTCCCCGATCCCGGCCGTGAGCGGCTTCGGCCCGCGGTCGCGGTACTTGGCCGGGAGCCAGGTCTCGAAGAGGTGGGCGGGCTCGATCACATGGTCGTCCACGCTGATGACCATGGGCAGCTCGGTCGCGCCGGTCGTCTCGCCCGTCATGGCGTCATCTCCCCGATAATCTGACGGTCCGTCAGATGGCAGGGTAGAGCCGACCGCCTCCGGCAACAAGGGGCTTCGCGCCCGCACGGATGTACGCCCCGAGGCGCCCTGTCGCGCGGCCTCCCGCCGCCGCGACCATCGGATGATGACCCCACGCGCCCGTATCGCCGCCGTGGGGGCGATCGTCGCCCTCGCCGCCACCCCCGTCGCCGCGTACGCCGCCCTCGACGAGGAGTCCGCCCCCGCCGCGGCCCCCGCCCGCGGGGCCCCGTACGTCGAGACCCGCCTCTACTTCGGCACGGAGCGCCCCGACGGCGGCCCGCCCGTCACCGAGAAGCAGTTCCTGGCCTTCGTGGACCGCCGGATCACCCCGAACTTCCCCGCCGGCCTCACGATCCAGGACGGCCGCGGCCAGTGGCGCGACGCCAACGGCACGATCGAGCGCGAGCGCTCGTACGAGGTCACCCTGCTCTACCCCACCTCCGAGGCCCGGACCCAGCACCCCCGGATCGAACGCATCCGCACGGCATACGAGCGGAGCTTCGGCCAGGAGTCGGTGGCAAGGGCGGACACCCCGACCCGAGTGGACTTCTGACCCCCGACCGACCACCGGGCGAACGGAGGGGCCACCTGCCCGGTCGGGTTTCGCTGCCCGGTGCGGGCCGGTGGCCGGGGGGTTGTGCCCGCCCGCCCCGCCCCGCGGGACGATTGCCACAGGCTGGGGTACGCGGGCCCGGCGCACCGGAGCCCCGCACGTCCGGCGCCCTCCGCGCCCGGCGGACCCGTCAGCCGCCGTCGGCGACCGCTCGCACCGCCTCCGTCACCGGCGTGGAGCCGCCCAGGAGTTCCAGGGTGCGGCCCGCCGTGCGGGGTTCGTCGAGGAGGGCGGCCAGGACGGCGGCCACGTCGTCGCGGGTCACCTCGTCCCGGCCCGTGTGCTCGGCCAGGCGTACCAGGCCCGTACCCGGGTCGTCCGTGAGGCGGCCCGGGCGCAGCACGGTCCAGTCGAGGGCCTCGCGGGCCCGGAGGTCGTCGTCCGCGGCGCCCTTCGCGCGCAGGTAGGCGGCGAAGACCGGGTCCGTGCCGGGCGCGGGCTCGCGCCCGGCGCCCATCGCCGACACGGTGAGGAACCGCCGTACCCCCGCCCGCTCGGCGGCGTCCGCGAAGAGCACGGAGGCCCCGTGGTCGACGGTCTCCTTGCGGGCGGCCCCGCTGCCGGGGCCCGCACCGGCGGCGAAGACGGCGGCGTCGGCGCCCTCCAGGTGCTTGGCCACGTCGTCCACGGAGGCCGATTCGAGGTCGCAGACGACCGGTTCGGCGCCCGCCGCCAGCAGGTCGCCCGCCTGTTCCGGCTTGCGGACGATGCCCGCCACTTCGTCTCCGCGCGCGGAGAGCAGCCGCTCCAGCCGCAGCGCGATCTGACCATGTCCACCAGCGATGACAATGCGCATGATCCCGACCGTACGCCGGTTGACCTATGACTGCCCGTCGCCGTCCGCGGGCCGGGACGGGGGCCGGGACGGGGGCTGGCACGGTTGCGGGGACGAGGGCCGGGACTGGCGCGGCAGGTCGAGGGCGACCGCGGCGGCCGAGTCGCAGTACTCCCGTACCGCGCTGGTGCGGGCGACCACCCGGCCGTCGTGCACCACGACCCGGCTGTACGCGAGCGACAGCACCCCCGCGAGCCCGTCGCCGCGCACCGCCAGCAGCTCGGCGGGGAACCCGGCCTCCACCCGCACCTCGGGCAGTCCCAGCGCGGCCCGCGCCCGGGCGCAGACCGCGTCGTAGGCCTCCGCGGGTCCCAGTTCTCCCCGGGAGGCCAGCAGGTAGGCGGCCTCCAGCGGGTCGCCGCGGCCCACGGGGTTGACGGTGTCGCGCAGGGCGCCGCTCCCGGCGGCGACCCGGACGCCCGCGGCCCGCAGCAGCCGCACCGGCGCGCAGCCCGCCACGCGCGCCCCCTGCTCGCCCCGGTCCTCCAGCCCGACGCAGTCGCCCTGGGGCAGGCAGACCACGGTGACGCCCGCGGCCGCCAGCCGCTCGGCGACCCGCGCCGCGATGTCCCGGGGCAGCCGGGCCAGCCCGCCGCAGGGGCCGATGGTGACGCCGGGCCGCAGGCCCCCGGCCATCGCCGCGAGCCGGGCGAGCCGGGCCGGGTCGTCGCCGTCCGTGTGGAGGTCGACGGCGCAGCCGTGGCGGGCGGCGAGGTCGAGCACGGCTTCGGCGTGACCGGTCGGGTCGGGGTCGAGGTCGGGGCAGCCGCCGAGGACGGAGGCGCCCATCCGTACGGCGTCCCGCAGCATCGCGAGCCCGTCCGCCCCGGCCGCCCCGGTCAGCACCCGCGGCACCGCGACCGCGCCGAGGTCGATGAGCCCGCGCAGGCTGTGCCGGGCCTCCAGGACGGCCTCCAGGGAGCGCAGGCCGTGCACCCCGCCGATCCGCACATGGGTGCGCACGGCGGTGGCCCCGTGGCCGAGGTGCAGCAGGGCGGCCTCGGTGGTGCGCCGCTGGACGTCCTCGGCGGTGTACGGGACGGGGCCCGCGATGTCGGCCGTCAGGGCGGTGTCGCAGTGGGCGTGCGGTTCGGCGGGGGCGGGGAGCAGCAGATAGCCGGCGAGGTCGAGCCGCGGCCCGGGAACCAGGCTGCCGGTGGTGCCGACCGCTTCGATCCGGCCGCCGCTGAGCCGTACGTCCACCGTTCGGCCATCGGCGAGCCGGGCGCCGCCGAGGACCAGCGCGGTGGGCCCGGCGGCCGCTCCGCCGTCGTTGCCGGAGGGCTGCTGCTGGTGGCTCTCGGGCGGCTGGCTCTCGGGCATCGCACTCCTGGGGCGGCGCAAGATCACGCGGGGCGACCCGAGCCTAGGACCGCGTGGCGGCGGCTTCGCGGAGGAGCCGAATAGTCGTACCGGTGTGGTGCGTGAGCACTCTGTGTCGCACCCACTGACCCTGGGCCGATACGGATTTCACCTTCGGCGGCCGAGCGTGTAATGTCTTCATCGCTCGCCCCAATAGCTCAGTCGGCAGAGCGTCTCCATGGTAAGGAGAAGGTCTACGGTTCGATTCCGTATTGGGGCTCTGATGTGTGAGGCCTCCCGTTCGACTCCGGTCGGGCGGGGTCCGGATCACATCGAAGCGGTGTAGCTCAGTCGGTAGAGCAAGCGGCTCATAATCGCTGTGTCACCGGTTCAAGTCCGGTCACCGCTACACACAGTAGCCGATTGTGGGGTCGGTCCTCCGGTCGGCTACTCTTTACTGCGTTCTTCTATCCCATCCGTTCGTCAAGGAGCACTCAACGTGGCTGCCACCGACGTCCGCCCGAAGATCACGCTGGCCTGCGTGGAGTGCAAGGAGCGGAACTACATCACCAAGAAGAACCGGCGTAACGACCCGGATCGTCTTGAGATCAAGAAGCACTGCCCGCGTTGCAACGCGCACACCGCGCACCGCGAGACGCGATAGCCATAAACTCTCATTCGAGGCCGCCCCCATCAGCGGGGGTGGCCTCGTTTCGTTAGTCATCAACAGCAGGAGGTGCCGAGGCGATGGCGCTTGATCCGTCTTTCGTCGGGCGGACCTACCCGCCCACCGACCCGTATGAGGTCGGCAGGGAGAAGATCCGCGAATTCGCCGAATCGATCGGCGAGACCAACCCGGTCTACACCGATACCGAGGCGGCCAAGGCGCTCGGCTACTCCGATGTGATCGCCCCGCCCACGTTCGTCTTCGCGATCACCTTCAAGGCCGCACGGCACCTGGTCGTCGGCGACCCGCAGCTGGGCCTGGACTTCAACCGGGTGGTGCACGGCGACCAGAAGTTCACGTACACCCGGCCCATCGAGGCTGCCGACCGCCTCACCGTCATCACCAGGATCGACGACATCAAGTCGCTCGCGGGCAACGACGTGATCCTGATCAGCGGTGAGGTGCGCGACGCCGCGGGCGAGCACGTGGTGACCGCGATGACGAAACTGGTGGCGCGCGCCGCCGAAGCCGAGGAGACCAGATGAGCGCCAAGATCTCGTACGACGCCGTCGAGGTCGGCACCGAACTGCCCGCGCAGGTCTTCCCGGTGAACCGCGCCGACCTCATCGCGTACGCCGGCGCGTCGGGCGACTTCAACCCGATCCACTGGAACGAGAAGTTCGCCAAGGAGGTCGGCCTCCCCGACGTCATCGCCCACGGCATGTTCACCATGGCCGAGGCGATCCGCGTGGTGACGGACTGGACCGGCGACCCCGGGACCGTCGTCGACTACGGCGTGCGCTTCACCAAGCCGGTCGTCGTCCCGAACGACGACAAGGGCGCCCTCATCGAGGTCGCCGCCAAGGTCGCCGCCAAGCTGGACGACGACGCCCGCACCGTCCGGGTGGACATCACGGCGACCAGCGAGGGCCAGAAGGTGCTGGGCATGGCCCGCGCCGTCGTCCGCCTCGCGTAATCCTCTCCAGGGCCCCCACCGCCCCCGGCACCGCGCCGGGGGCGCCCCCGTACTCTGGAGCGCGTGCAGGAACTCCATGACGCCCCCCTCGCCCCCCTCACCACCTTCCGTCTCGGCGGCCCGGCCACCCGGCTGATCACGGCCACCACCGACGACGAGGTCATCGCCGCGGTCCGCGAAGCCGACGCGACCGGCACGCCGCTGCTGCTGATCGGCGGCGGCAGCAACCTCGTCATCGCCGACAAGGGCTTCGACGGCACCGCCCTGCACATCGCGACCAGCGGCTTCACCCTCGACGGCACCCGGCTGGAGCTGGCCGCGGGCGAGAACTGGTCCGACGCCGTGGCCCGTACGGTCGAGGCGGGCCTCGCCGGTGTCGAGTGCCTCGCCGGAATCCCCGGCTCCGCGGGCGCGACGCCGATACAGAACGTCGGGGCGTACGGCCAGGAGGTCTCCGCCACCCTCACCGAGGTCGTCGCCTACGACCGCCGCGCCGACGCCGTCGTGACGATCCCCGCCGCCGACTGCGCCTTCTCCTACCGCCACAGCCGCTTCAAGGCGGAGCCGGACCGCCACGTCATCCTGCGGGTCCGCTTCGAGCTGGAGGACGCGGGCGGGGCGTCCGCGCCCATCAAGTACGCCGAGACCGCCCGGGTGCTCGGCGTCGAGGTGGGCGACCGGGTGCCCGCCGAGACCGCCCGCCGGACCGTGCTGTCGCTGCGCGCGGGCAAGGGCATGGTGCTCGACCCGGAGGACCACGACACCTGGTCCGCGGGGTCGTTCTTCACCAACCCGGTGCTGACGGAGAGCGCGTACGAATCCTTCCTGGCCCGCGTCGCCGACCGCCTCGGCCAGGACATCGCGCCGCCCGCCTTCCCGGCGGGGGAGGGGCGGATCAAGACCTCCGCCGCCTGGCTGATCGACAAGGCGGGCTTCACCAAGGGCTACGGCACCGGCCCGGCCCGCATCTCCACCAAGCACACCCTCGCGCTCACCAACCGCGGCGAGGCCACCACCGAGGACCTGCTGGCGCTGGCCCGCGAGGTGGTGGCCGGGGTCGAGGAGGCGTTCGGCGTGACGCTGGTCAACGAGCCGGTGACGGTGGGCGTCAGCCTCTGACAGTGCCACGTGGCACTGTGCTCAGCCCGACAGCCAGTCGTCGATCCCCGCCAGCAGCCGCCGCCGTACGTCCTCCGGCGCCGCCGACCCCCGCACCGACTGCCGCGCCAGCTCGGCCAGCTCCTCGTCGGTGAAGCCGTGGTGCTCGCGCGCCAGCTGGTACTGGGCGGCCAGCCGCGACCCGAACAGCAGCGGGTCGTCGGCGCCCAGCGCCATCGGCACCTTGGCGTCGTACAGGGTGCGCAGCGGTACGTCCTCGGGCTTCTCGTAGACCCCGAGCGCGACGTTGGAGGACGGGCAGACCTCGCAGGTCACCCCGCGGTCGGCCAGCCGGGCGAGCAGCCGCGGGTCCTCGGCGGCGCGCACCCCGTGGCCCACCCGGGCCGCCACGAGGTCGTCCAGGCAGTCGCGGACGCTGCCGGGCCCCGACAGCTCGCCGCCGTGCGGGGCGGCGAGGAGGCCGCCGTCCCGGGCGATGGCGAAGGCGCGGTCGAAGTCGCGGGCGAAACCGCGCCGCTCGTCGTTGGAGAGCCCGAAGCCGACCACCCCGCGGTCCGCGTAGCGCACCGCGAGCCGGGCCAGGGTGCGGGCCTCCAGGGGGTGCTTCATCCGGTTCGCGGCGACCAGGACCCGTATGCCCAGCCCGGTGTCCCGGGCGGCGGTGTCGACCGCGTCGAGGATGATCTCCAGTGCCGGGATCAGCCCGCCCAGGCGCGGGGCGTACGAGGTGGGGTCGACCTGGATCTCCAGCCAGCCGGAGCCGTCCGCGACGTCCTCCTCGGCGGCCTCGCGCACCAGTCGCCGGATGTCGTCGGGCTCCCGCAGGCAGGAGCGCGCGATGTCGTACAGCCGCTGGAAGCGGAACCAGCCGCGCTCGTCGGTGGCCCGCAGTCTCGGCGGCTCGCCGCCGCTCAGCGCCTCGGGCAGGTGGACGCCGTATTTGTCGGCGAGTTCGAGGAGCGTGCCGGGGCGCATGGAGCCGGTGAAGTGGAGATGCAGATGCGCCTTGGGGAGCAGATGTACATCGCGTGCCATCTGGAGATTTTGCCGCACGTCCGGACCCGCCGGTACCGCTTTCGCCGAACGTGGGCTTGCCCGCACAGGATTCCGAGCCGGGCGCGGGCCGGAACGAGAGCGGGCGTCCGGCCATGGCCGGACGCCCGCTCTCACCAGGGAAAACCCACTCAGTCGCGGGCCTCCGCCAGCAGCTTCTGGATCCGCGAGACGCCCTCGACGAGGTCCTCGTCGCCCAGCGCGTAGGACAGCCGCAGGTAGCCCGGTGTGCCGAACGCCTCACCCGGCACGACCGCGACCTCGGCCTCCTCCAGGATCAGCGCGGCCAGCTCGACGGTGGTCTGCGGACGCTTGCCGCGGATCTCCTTGCCGAGCAGCCCCTTCGCCGACGGGTAGGCGTAGAACGCGCCCTCCGGCTCCGGGCACTCGATGCCGTCGATCTCGTTGAGCATGCGCACGATGGTGCGGCGGCGGCGGTCGAACGCCTCGCGCATCGTGGCGACCGCGTCGAGGTCGCCGGTGACGGCGGCCAGGGCGGCGGCCTGCGCGACGTTGCTCACGTTGGACGTGGCGTGCGACTGGAGGTTGGTCGCGGCCTTCACCACGTCCTTGGGGCCGAGGATCCAGCCGACCCGCCAGCCGGTCATCGCGTACGTCTTCGCGACACCGTTGACCACGATGCACTTGTCGCGCAGCTCGGGCACCACCACCGGCAGCGAGTGGAACTTCGCGTCGCCGTAGACCAGGTGCTCGTAGATCTCGTCGGTGAGCACCCACAGCCCGTGCTCGGCGGCCCAGCGGCCGATCTCCTCGATCTGCTCGCGGCTGTAGACCGCGCCGGTCGGGTTGGACGGCGAGACGAAGACCAGCACCTTGGTGTGCTCGGTGCGGGCGGCCTCCAGCTGCTCGACGGAGACGCGGTAGCCGGTCGTCTCGTCCGCGACGACGTCCACCGGGACACCGCCGGCCAGCCGGATCGACTCCGGGTAGGTGGTCCAGTACGGCGCGGGGACGATGACCTCGTCGCCCGGGTCGAGGATCGCCGCGAACGCCTCGTAGATCGCCTGCTTGCCCCCGTTGGTCACCAGGATCTGGGCCGCCTCGACCTCGTAGCCGCTGTCGCGCAGCGTCTTCGCGGCGATGGCGGCCTTGAGCTCGGGAAGCCCGCCGGCCGGGGTGTAGCGGTGGAACTTGGGGTTGCGGCAAGCCTCCACCGCCGCCTCGACGACGTAGTCGGGCGTCGGGAAGTCCGGCTCGCCCGCGCCGAAGCCGATCACCGGGCGGCCGGCGGCCTTGAGGGCCTTGGCCTTGGCGTCGACGGCGAGGGTCGCGGACTCGGAGATGGAACCGATCCGGGCCGACACCCGTCGGTCGGTCGGGGACTGTACGGGGGGAGTAGCAGCGGTCATAGAGGCATCGTCGCAGACGGGCGAAAAGGGCGGTACACGGGTTTAACGAGACTCACACAAGTCTCCTGCGGAAACCCGAGCGGAGGGCACGGGCGCTTCTCGTTCGACGGCTGGCCGTCAAGCACGTACACTCAACCGTCGTTGGCCGCTCAACAGACGTATCCGACCCGCACACTCCGTGCAGCGGGATGGATGCGGTAGGTTGGGGGTTGCCGCAAAGGGTCGTAGCTCAATTGGTAGAGCACTGGTCTCCAAAACCAGCGGTTGGGGGTTCAAGTCCCTCCGGCCCTGCTACACGCACTTGATCGTCAGGGTGCGTGCATGCGTACGCAAGGACAAGCACCGCTGTGCGGCCGGGCCGGACGCGGCACGGCCACGACCCGGATTCAGGTGAGGACGAGTGACGGAAGCCCTTGGCTCCACCGCGACGCCTGAGAGCGGTCGTCCCGACGAGGACGAGGTGGCGACCAAGAAGGGCCGCCGTGGTGGCAAGCGCGCGAAGAAGGGGCCCTTCGGTCGGCTCGCGCTGTTCTACCGCCAGATCATCGCCGAACTGCGCAAGGTCGTGTGGCCCACGCGCAGCCAGCTGTCGACGTACACCAGCGTGGTGATCGTCTTCGTGCTGATCATGATCGGCATCGTGACCGTGATTGACTATGGGTTCAACAACGCCATCAAGTACGTCTTTGGCTGAGACCCCGCGGAGGGCGGCCGCGTCCCGGCAGCGCCCTTTCGCACGTTCCACCCCTTGAAGCCAGGAAGAAGCAGCCACCGTGTCTGACCCGAACCTGAACGACGCCGCCGAGCCCGTCGAGTCCCGTGAGGACGAGCTCGACATCGTCGAGGCGGCGGACTCCGACCAGGCTGAAGCCGCCGACGTCGCCGCGGGTGAGCCCGCCGAGACGGCCGCGCTGCACGTCGAGGACGAGGCCGAGGCCGCCGTCGAGGTTGCCGAGGACGAGGCGGCCGAGGTCGCCGAGGTCGAGGTCGACCCGATCGAGGCCCTCCGCGAGGAGCTGCGCGGGCTGCCCGGCGAGTGGTACGTGATCCACACCTACGCGGGCTACGAGAAGCGCGTGAAGGCCAACCTGGAGCAGCGCGCCGTCTCGCTGAACGTCGAGGACTTCATCTACCAGGCCGAGGTCCCCGAAGAAGAGATCGTCCAGATCAAGAACGGCGAGCGGAAGAACGTCCGTCAGAACAAGCTCCCCGGCTATGTGCTGGTGCGCATGGACCTGACGAACGAGTCCTGGGGCGTCGTGCGGAACACCCCGGGCGTCACCGGCTTCGTGGGCAACGCCTACGACCCGTACCCGCTGACCCTGGACGAGATCGTCAAGATGCTCGCCCCGGAGGCCGAGGAGAAGGCCGCCAAGGCCACCGCCGAGGAAGGCGCCCCGGCGCCCAGCCGCAAGGTCGAGGTCCAGGTGCTGGACTTCGAGGTGGGCGACTCGGTCACGGTCACCGACGGCCCGTTCGCCACGCTCCAGGCCACGATCAACGAGATCAACGCCGACTCGAAGAAGGTCAAGGGCCTGGTCGAGATCTTCGGCCGGGAGACCCCGGTCGAGCTGAGCTTCGACCAGATCCAGAAGAACTGACGCCTCTTCCGCACCCTTCCGACAGGTCAGATCGGGCCCTTCCGGGGCCGGTCTGACCTGCTCGGTTTCAGGCCGCACACCTATACCCGTTATCGTTGTGCGGTATGCCTCCATCCGGATGACCCGGAGTGGGGGCGGACCACCTCTCACTAGGACCCGGAGAGAGCATGCCTCCCAAGAAGAAGAAGGTCACGGGGCTGATCAAGCTCCAGATCCAGGCCGGTGCCGCCAACCCGGCCCCGCCGGTCGGCCCCGCGCTGGGTCAGCACGGCGTCAACATCATGGAGTTCTGCAAGGCCTACAACGCCGCGACCGAGTCGCAGCGTGGCATGGTCGTGCCGGTGGAGATCACGGTCTACGAGGACCGTTCCTTCACCTTCATCACCAAGACGCCGCCGGCCGCGAAGCTCATCCTCAAGGCCGCGGGCGTGGAGAAGGGCTCCGGCGAGCCGCACAAGACCAAGGTCGCCAAGATCACCCGCGACCAGGTCCGCGACATCGCCACCACCAAGATGCCCGACCTGAACGCCAACGACCTGGACGCCGCCGAGAAGATCATCGCCGGCACCGCCCGCTCCATGGGCATCACGGTCGAGGGCTGACAGCCACCCCGTAGCACCACCGTGGCAGGACCAATGCGCGGTCCGGACCACGACTCCGAACACAGACATCAGGAGCAGTAGTGAGCAAGCGCAGCAAGGCCCTCCGCGCTGCGGACGCCAAGATCGACCGGGAGCGCGCGTACGCCCCGCTCGAGGCCGTCCGTCTCGCCAAGGACACCTCCCCGAGCAAGTTCGACGCGACCGTCGAGGTCGCCATGCGCCTGGGCGTCGACCCGCGCAAGGCCGACCAGATGGTCCGCGGCACCGTGAACCTGCCGCACGGCACCGGTAAGACCGCCCGGGTCCTGGTCTTCGCGACCGGTGACCGTGCTGCGGCCGCGGAGGCCGCCGGCGCCGACATCGTCGGCTCCGACGAGCTCATCGACGAGGTGTCCAAGGGCCGCCTGGACTTCGACGCCGTCGTCGCCACCCCGGACCTCATGGGCAAGGTCGGCCGCCTCGGCCGGGTGCTCGGTCCGCGTGGTCTGATGCCGAACCCGAAGACCGGCACCGTCACCCCGGACGTGGCCAAGGCCGTCACGGACATCAAGGGCGGCAAGATCGAGTTCCGCGTCGACAAGCACGCCAACCTGCACTTCATCATCGGCAAGGTGTCGTTCGACGAGGCGCAGCTGGTGGAGAACTACGCCGCGGCGCTCGAGGAGATCAACCGTCTCAAGCCGTCCGCCGCGAAGGGCCGCTACATCAAGAAGGCGAGCCTGAGCACGACGATGGGCCCCGGCATCCCGCTGGACGCCAACCGCACGCGCAACCTGCTGGTCGAGGAAGAGGCCGTCTGAGCCCTTCCCTGACCGGAACCGCCGGGCCCCCACGCTTCGTGAGAGGTGTGGGGGCCCGGCGCGTTCGCTGTCGGCGGCCCTCGATAGGGTCATGATCGACAGTCGTAAATGAAAAATAAGGGGGAACCGTGCGCGGTACTCATGTGGGCGTGCGATGCGTGATCGCGGCCTGTGGCGTTGTTCTGATGGCCGGGCTCACCGCGTGCGGGAGCGACACGTCCGATGAGGGCAAGTCGGGCGACAACGGCGGCCAGTCGGTCGGCAGCCCGCTGGCGGCGCTGAAGCTCGCCTCGCAGCGCACGGACCAGCAGCACTCCGCGAAGGTCGACGGCACCGTCAAGAGCCCGATGGCCAACAGTGACATGTCCGGCGCGATGGACTGGGCCGACGGCATGCGCGCCAACATGACCATGAAGTCGAAGGGCGGCGCCGGCGCCTCCGCGGCGGGCGGCAACAAGCCCGTCAACGTGCGCTACACGCCCGACGCGATGTTCATGAACGCGGCCGAGATGGGCATCCCTGCCCAGGGCAAGCAGTGGATCAAGTACGACTTCGACACGCTCGCCAAGCAGGGCGGCCCGTCCGGGGCGTACCTCAAGGACCAGATGCAGAACAACAACCCGTCGCGTTCGGTGGAGCTCCTCCTCTCCACCGGCAAGGTCAAGAAGGTCGGCACGGAGGACGTCCGGGGCGTCGAGGCGACCCACTACACGGGCGTGGTCAAGGTCTCGGAGATGGCCCGGATGCAGTCCAAGGGCATGAGCAAGTCGGACCTGGACGCCCTGGAGAAGCAGCTCAAGCAGTCCGGTTCGGAGAGCGAGACCGTCGACCTGTGGATCGACGACAAGAACCTGCTGGTCAAGAAGCGTGAGCAGGCCAAGAGCAAGATGGGCGTCACCGATTCGACGGTCTTCTACTCGGACTACGGCACCAAGGTCACCGTCGAGGAGCCGCCGGCCTCGGAGACCATGGACTTCCAGGGGCTCCAGCAGGGGTCCCAGCCGTAGCTGATTTGCCCGGCCGCGGCCCGTTCGCGTAATCTGCTGCAGAAGCCAAAGACCGCTGGTTGTCGCTGTGCCCCGCAAGGGGATACGGCGGCTGAAGGATCCGCTAGCTGCGGACGGCCCGCGTAGGTGACTGTGGTGAGAACTCCCGAACGGGCCGTGTGTCCGTGCGGTCGAGTCACGCCCCGTGCGCCTGCGCCGGGGCGTTTTCGTGTTGTTCAGTCTCCTTCCTTCAGGCCGATGCGGTCCTCATCACCCGGAAGGAGGCCGAGGCTCATGGCGAGTCCCGACAAGGTCGACGCCGTCGACGAGATGCGGGAGAAGTTCAGCACCTCGAACGGCGCCGTTGTGACCGCGTACACCGGTCTCACCGTCGCACAGCTCAAGGAGCTGCGCCGTTCGCTCGGTGAGAACGCCCAGTACCGTGTGGTGAAGAACACGCTGACCAAGATCGCGGCCAACGAGGCCGGGATCAACCAGATCGACGATCTCTTCGTGGGTTCGTCGGCCGTCGCCTTCGTGACCGGTGACCCGGTCGAGGCGGCGAAGGGTCTCCGTGACTTCGCCAAGGACAACCCCGCTCTCGTCATCAAGGGCGGTGTCCTTGATGGCAAGGCGCTGTCCGCCGACGAGATCAAGAAGCTCGCGGACCTCGAGTCCCGCGAGGTGCTGCTCTCCAAGCTGGCGGGCGCCATGAAGGCCAAGCAGTCCCAGGCTGCCGCGCTCTTCCAGGCCCCGCTCTCGAAGTTCATCCGCACCGCGGAGGCGCTTCGGGCCAAGGTTGACGAGCAGGGCGGTGCCGGCGAGCCGGCTCCCGCCGAGGCCGAGGCCGCCGAGTAACTCGGCCCCGGTCGCAGCGGGCCCGGAAGAAGCCCGCCACCATTTTCATCCGGCACCTGCCGAACTAGTGGAAGGACCGCCATCATGGCGAAGCTCAGCCAGGACGACCTGCTCGCGCAGTTCGAGGAGATGACCCTCATCGAGCTCTCCGAGTTCGTGAAGGCCTTCGAGGAGAAGTTCGACGTCACCGCCGCCGCCCCGACCGCCGTCGTCGCCGCCGGTGCCCCGGGTGCCCCGGCCGCCGCCGAGCAGGAGGAGGAGAAGGACGAGTTCGACGTCATCCTCACCGGCGCCGGCGACAAGAAGATCCAGGTCATTAAGGTCGTGCGTGAGCTGACCTCCCTGGGTCTGAAGGAGGCCAAGGACCTCGTCGACGGCACCCCGAAGCCGGTCCTCGAGAAGGTCAACAAGGAGGCCGCCGACAAGGCCGCCGAGTCCCTCAAGGGCGCCGGCGCCTCCGTCGAGGTCAAGTGATCTCACGGGTCGGATGACCCGCTGTGCCGTGAGGGCGATCACCCGTTGGGGTGGTCGCCCTTCGGTGTTCTTGTGACGGCTACGCTGACATTCCGGTTCCGGCAGGTATGGTGATCTTCGTTGCCCGTCGCCACGCCCTGTGACGATCTCGCCGGAGTGGGGGGCCTTGACGAACGGCACGCAGCGCGCAATTCTCGGGACGCGACGTCACACGATCCGTAAGTCCGAGGCATGGATCGCCGGCGGAGCGGGCAGTATCGATATGCGCTGGCGAAGCGCGGTCGTCGCCGACTCGGCGGGGTGAAGGACAACGAGGGGCGAGCCCCCTCACCGGAGGGAGAGATTGGCACTGCCGGTCTCAGAAACTCGGCGCTGGACATCAGTGTGCCAAGTGGCTACACTGACCCTTTGCGCTGCCTGTTAGCTGCTCCCTGCCCGTCACCAGGGGCATACCCACCTTTGAGCACTGCCGATGAAAACACCCTGACCAGGGATTTCATCCATGGGTTCGCGGTGGGACCGGTACGCGCGTAGTGAGTCCGAGCCCTCGGAAGGACCCCCTCTTGGCCGCCTCGCGCAACGCCTCGACTGCCAATACGAACAATGGCGCCAGCACCGCCCCGCTGCGCATCTCCTTTGCGAAGATCAAGGAGCCTCTCGAGGTTCCGAACCTCCTTGCACTGCAGACCGAGAGCTTCGATTGGCTGCTCGGCAATGCCGCCTGGAAGGCTCGCGTCGAGGCTGCGCTGGACAGCGGTCAGGACGTCCCCACCAAGTCCGGTCTGGAAGAGATCTTCGAGGAGATCTCCCCGATCGAGGACTTCTCCGGGTCGATGTCCCTGACCTTCCGTGATCACCGCTTCGAGCCGCCGAAGAACTCGATCGACGAGTGCAAGGAGCGCGACTTCACGTACGCCGCGCCGCTCTTCGTCACCGCCGAGTTCACCAACAACGAGACCGGTGAGATCAAGTCCCAGACGGTCTTCATGGGCGACTTCCCGCTCATGACGCCGAAGGGCACCTTCTGCATCAACGGCACCGAGCGTGTCGTCGTCTCGCAGCTGGTCCGCTCGCCGGGTGTGTACTTCGACTCCTCCATCGACAAGACGTCCGACAAGGACATCTTCTCCGCCAAGATCATCCCGTCCCGGGGTGCCTGGCTGGAGATGGAGATCGACAAGCGCGACATGGTCGGCGTCCGCATCGACCGCAAGCGCAAGCAGTCCGTCACCGTCCTGCTCAAGGCGCTCGGCTGGACCACCGAGCAGATCCTCGAGGAGTTCGGCGAGTACGAGTCCATGCGCGCCACCCTGGAGAAGGACCACACCCAGGGCCAGGACGACGCGCTGCTCGACATCTACCGCAAGCTGCGCCCGGGCGAGCCGCCGACGCGCGAGGCCGCCCAGACGCTGCTGGAGAACCTGTACTTCAACCCGAAGCGCTACGACCTCGCCAAGGTCGGCCGGTACAAGGTCAACAAGAAGCTCGGCGCGGACGCCCCCCTCGACGCCGGCGTGCTGACCACCGACGATGTCATCGCGACCATCAAGTACCTGGTCAAGCTGCACGCGGGCGAGACCGAGACGGTCGGCGAGGCCGGCGACATGATCGTCGTCGAGACCGACGACATCGACCACTTCGGCAACCGCCGCCTGCGGAACGTCGGCGAGCTGATCCAGAACCAGGTCCGCACCGGTCTGGCCCGTATGGAGCGCGTCGTCCGCGAGCGGATGACCACCCAGGACGTCGAGGCGATCACGCCGCAGACCCTGATCAACATCCGGCCGGTCGTCGCCTCCATCAAGGAGTTCTTCGGCACCAGCCAGCTGTCGCAGTTCATGGACCAGACCAACCCGCTGTCGGGTCTGACCCACAAGCGCCGTCTGTCGGCGCTGGGCCCGGGTGGTCTGAGCCGTGAGCGGGCCGGCTTCGAGGTCCGTGACGTGCACCCCTCGCACTACGGCCGCATGTGCCCGATCGAGACGCCGGAAGGACCGAACATCGGTCTGATCGGCTCGCTCGCCTCGTACGGCCGGGTCAACGCGTTCGGCTTCGTCGAGACCCCGTACCGCAAGGTCCACGAGGGTGTCGTCACCGACAAGGTGGACTTCCTCACCGCGGACGAGGAAGACCGCTTCGTCATCGCCCAGGCGAACGCTCCGCTGGCCGAGGACAACACCTACGCCGAGAACCGCGTCCTGGTCCGCCGCCGTGGCGGTGAGGTCGACTACGTGCCCGGCTCCGAGGTCGACTACATGGACGTCTCGCCGCGCCAGATGGTGTCGGTCGCGACCGCCATGATCCCCTTCCTCGAGCACGACGACGCCAACCGCGCGCTCATGGGCTCGAACATGATGCGTCAGGCCGTGCCGCTGATCAAGGCGGAGTCCCCGCTGGTCGGCACCGGCATGGAGTACCGCTGCGCGGTCGACGCCGGCGACGTCATCAAGGCCGAGAAGGACGGTGTCGTCCAGGAGGTCTCCGCCGACTACGTGACGGTGGCCAACGACGACGGCACCTACACCACGTACCGGATCGCCAAGTTCTCCCGCTCCAACCAGGGCACCTCCTTCAACCAGAAGGTCGTCGTCGACGAGGGCGCCCGCGTCGTCACCGGCCAGGTCCTGGCCGACGGCCCGTCCACCGAGGACGGCGAGATGGCGCTCGGCAAGAACCTCCTCGTGGCGTTCATGCCGTGGGAGGGCCACAACTACGAAGACGCGATCATCCTCAGCCAGCGGCTGGTGCAGGACGACGTCCTCTCCTCGATCCACATCGAGGAGCACGAGGTCGACGCCCGCGACACCAAGCTCGGCCCCGAGGAGATCACCCGGGACATCCCGAACGTCTCCGAGGAGGTCCTGGCCGACCTCGACGAGCGCGGCATCATCCGCATCGGCGCCGAGGTCATCGCCGGGGACATCCTGGTCGGCAAGGTCACCCCGAAGGGTGAGACCGAGCTGACCCCGGAGGAGCGCCTGCTGCGCGCGATCTTCGGTGAGAAGGCCCGTGAGGTCCGTGACACCTCGCTGAAGGTGCCGCACGGCGAGACCGGCAAGGTCATCGGCGTCCGCGTCTTCGACCGCGAGGAGGGCGACGAGCTGCCCCCGGGCGTGAACCAGCTGGTCCGCGTCTACGTCGCGCAGAAGCGCAAGATCACCGACGGTGACAAGCTCGCCGGCCGCCACGGCAACAAGGGCGTCATCTCGAAGATCCTGCCGGTCGAGGACATGCCGTTCCTGGAGGACGGCACCCCGGTCGACATCATCCTCAACCCGCTGGGTGTGCCGTCCCGAATGAACCCGGGACAGGTGCTGGAGATCCACCTCGGCTGGTTGGCCTCCCGCGGCTGGAAGGTCGAGGGCTCCGAGGAGTGGATGCAGCGGCTGAAGGCGATCGGCGCGGACGAGGTCCAGCCCGGCACCAACGTCGCGACCCCGGTCTTCGACGGCGCCCGCGAGGACGAGATCGCCGGTCTCTTCGAGTCGACGATCCCGAACCGCGACGGCGACCGCCTGGTCCAGCCCTCCGGCAAGGCCCGGCTCTTCGACGGCCGCTCCGGCGAGCCGTTCCCGGACCCGATCTCGGTCGGCTTCATGTACATCCTCAAGCTGCACCACCTGGTGGACGACAAGCTGCACGCCCGGTCCACCGGCCCGTACTCGATGATCACCCAGCAGCCGCTGGGCGGTAAGGCTCAGTTCGGTGGCCAGCGCTTCGGAGAGATGGAGGTGTGGGCGCTGGAGGCTTACGGCGCCGCGTACGCCCTCCAGGAGCTGCTGACCATCAAGTCCGACGACGTCACCGGCCGCGTGAAGGTCTACGAGGCCATCGTCAAGGGCGAGAACATCCCGGAGCCCGGCATCCCCGAGTCCTTCAAGGTGCTCATCAAGGAGATGCAGTCCCTGTGCCTCAACGTGGAGGTGCTGTCCAGCGACGGCATGTCCATCGAGATGCGCGACACCGACGAGGACGTCTTCCGCGCTGCGGAGGAGCTCGGCATCGACCTGTCGCGGCGCGAGCCGAGCAGCGTCGAAGAGGTCTGACGGGTCTGGCCGGGGTACTCGCCTCCGAGCGCCCCGGCCTCTCCCCGGACCCCCAGTCAGACCCGAAGACACGACCCTGAAAGAGGGATTGACGACAAGTGCTCGACGTCAACTTCTTCGACGAGCTGCGGATCGGCCTCGCCACCGCTGACGACATCCGTCAGTGGTCCCACGGCGAGGTCAAGAAGCCGGAGACCATCAACTACCGCACCCTGAAGCCCGAAAAGGACGGACTCTTCTGCGAGAAGATCTTCGGTCCGACCCGGGACTGGGAGTGCTACTGCGGCAAGTACAAGCGCGTCCGCTTCAAGGGCATCATCTGTGAGCGCTGTGGCGTCGAGGTCACCCGCGCCAAGGTGCGCCGTGAGCGGATGGGCCACATCGAGCTGGCCGCTCCCGTCACCCACATCTGGTACTTCAAGGGCGTGCCCAGCCGTCTGGGCTACCTGCTCGACCTCGCCCCGAAGGACCTCGAAAAGGTCATCTACTTCGCCGCCTACATGATCACGTGGGTGGACGAGGAGCGCCGCACGCGCGACCTGCCGTCGCTGGAGGCCCACGTCTCCGTCGAGCGCCAGCAGATCGAGCAGCGCCGCGACGCCGACCTGGAGGCCCGCGCCAAGAAGCTCGAGGCGGACCTCGCCGAGCTGGAGGCCGAGGGCGCCAAGGCCGATGTGCGCCGCAAGGTGCGCGAGGGCGCCGAGCGCGAGATGAAGCAGCTGCGCGACCGCGCCCAGCGCGAGATCGACCGTCTCGACGAGGTGTGGAACCGCTTCAAGAGCCTCAAGGTCCAGGACCTGGAGGGCGACGAGCTGCTCTACCGCGAGCTGCGTGACCGCTTCGGCACGTACTTCATGGGCGGCATGGGCGCGGCCGCGCTCCAGAAGCGCCTGGAGTCCTTCGACCTCGACGAGGAGGCCGAGAAGCTCCGCGAGATCATCCGGACCGGCAAGGGCCAGAAGAAGACCCGTGCGCTCAAGCGCCTCAAGGTCGTCTCCGCCTTCCTCCAGACCCGCAACAGCCCCAACGGCATGGTGCTGGACTGCATCCCGGTGATCCCGCCGGACCTGCGTCCGATGGTGCAGCTGGACGGTGGCCGCTTCGCGACCTCCGACCTGAACGACCTGTACCGCCGTGTGATCAACCGGAACAACCGCCTCAAGCGTCTGCTCGACCTCGGTGCCCCCGAGATCATCGTGAACAACGAGAAGCGGATGCTCCAGGAGGCCGTCGACGCGCTGTTCGACAACGGCCGCCGCGGTCGCCCGGTCACCGGTCCCGGTAACCGTCCGCTGAAGTCCCTCAGCGACATGCTGAAGGGTAAGCAGGGCCGGTTCCGTCAGAACCTGCTCGGTAAGCGTGTCGACTACTCGGCGCGTTCCGTCATCGTCGTCGGCCCGCAGCTGAAGCTGCACCAGTGCGGTCTGCCCAAGGCCATGGCGCTGGAGCTCTTCAAGCCGTTCGTGATGAAGCGCCTGGTGGACCTCAACCACGCGCAGAACATCAAGTCGGCGAAGCGCATGGTCGAGCGCGGCCGCACGGTCGTGTACGACGTGCTCGAAGAGGTCATCGCCGAGCACCCGGTGCTGCTGAACCGTGCGCCGACCCTGCACCGCCTGGGCATCCAGGCCTTCGAGCCGCAGCTGGTCGAGGGCAAGGCCATTCAGATTCACCCGCTCGTCTGCACCGCGTTCAACGCGGACTTCGACGGTGACCAGATGGCCGTGCACCTGCCGCTGTCCGCGGAGGCGCAGGCCGAGGCCCGCATCCTGATGCTGTCCTCGAACAACATCCTCAAGCCGGCCGACGGCCGGCCGGTGACCATGCCGACCCAGGACATGGTGCTGGGTCTGTTCTTCCTCACCACCGACGAGGAGGAGCGCGAGGTCAAGGGCGAGGGCCGGTCCTTCGGTTCGGTCGCCGAGGCGATCATGGCGTTCGACGCCCGGGAGCTGTCGCTCCAGGCGAAGATCGACATCCGTTTCCCGATCGGCACCGTCCCGCCCCGCGGCTGGACCCCGCCGGCTCCGGAGGAGGGCGAGCCCGCCTGGCAGCAGGGCGACAGCTTCCGGCTGCGCACCACGCTGGGCCGCGCGCTCTTCAACGAGCTGCTGCCCGAGGACTACCCGTTCGTCGACTACTCGGTGGGCAAGAAGCAGCTCTCCGAGATCGTCAACGACCTCGCCGAGCGCTACCCCAAGGTCATCGTCGCGGCGACCCTGGACAACCTGAAGGCGGCCGGTTTCCACTGGGCCACCCGCTCCGGTGTCACCGTCGCCATCTCCGACGTGGTCGTGCCCGAGGCCAAGAAGGCCATCATCACGGGCTACGAGGCGCAGGACGAGAAGGTCCAGAAGCAGTACGAGCGCGGTCTGATCACCAAGGACGAGCGCACCCAGGAACTGATCGCGATCTGGACCAAGGCGACCAACGAGGTCGCCGAGGCGATGAACGCGAACTTCCCGAAGACCAACCCGATCTTCATGATGGTCGACTCGGGCGCGCGCGGAAACATGATGCAGATGCGTCAGATCGCCGGTATGCGTGGTCTGGTGTCCAACGCGAAGAACGAGACCATCCCGCGGCCCATCAAGGCGTCGTTCCGTGAGGGTCTCTCCGTGCTGGAGTACTTCATCTCCACCCACGGTGCCCGTAAGGGTCTCGCGGACACCGCCCTGCGTACCGCCGACTCGGGTTACCTGACCCGTCGTCTGGTGGACGTCTCCCAGGACGTGATCATTCGCGAGGAGGACTGCGGCACCGAGCGCGGTCTCAAGCTCGCGATCGCGACCACGGGCGCGGACGGCGTGCTGCGCAAGACGGAGGACGTCGAGACCAGCGTGTACGCGCGCTGCCTCGCCGAGGACATCGTCGTGGACGGGAAGGTCCTGGCCCCGGCCGGCACCGACCTGGGCGACGTGCTCATCGACGAGCTGGTCCGGCACGGCGTCGGGACGGTCAAGACCCGTTCGGTGCTCACCTGCGAGTCCGCCGTCGGCACCTGCGCCATGTGCTACGGCCGCTCGCTGGCGACCGGCAAGCTGGTGGACATCGGCGAGGCCGTCGGCATCATCGCCGCCCAGTCCATCGGTGAGCCCGGCACCCAGCTGACGATGCGTACCTTCCACACCGGTGGTGTGGCCGGTGACGACATCACCCAGGGTCTGCCGCGTGTCGTCGAGCTCTTCGAGGCCCGTACGCCCAAGGGCGTCGCGCCGATCTCGGAGGCGGCCGGCCGCGTCCGGATCGAGGAGACCGAGAAGACCAAGAAGATCGTCGTCACCCCGGACGACGGCTCCGACGAGACCGCCTACGGCGTCTCCAAGCGGGCCCGTCTGCTGGTGGGCGAGGGCGACCACGTCGAGGTCGGCCAGGCGCTGACCGTGGGTGCCACCAACCCGCACGACGTGCTGCGCATCCTCGGCCAGCGCGCCGTCCAGGTGCACCTGGTCGGCGAGGTCCAGAAGGTCTACAACTCGCAGGGTGTGTCGATCCACGACAAGCACATCGAGATCATCATCCGGCAGATGCTGCGCCGGGTCACGATCATCGAGTCCGGCGACGCGGAGCTGCTGCCGGGCGAGCTCGTGGAGCGCTCGCGCTTCGAGGGTGAGAACCGTCGTGTGGTCCAGGAAGGCGGCCACCCGGCCTCCGGCCGTCCGCAGCTGATGGGTATCACCAAGGCCTCGCTGGCGACCGAGTCCTGGCTGTCGGCGGCGTCCTTCCAGGAGACGACCCGGGTGCTCACCGACGCGGCGATCAACGCCAAGTCGGACTCCCTGATCGGCCTCAAGGAGAACGTCATCATCGGTAAGCTCATCCCGGCCGGTACGGGCCTGTCCCGCTACCGCAACATCCGGGTCGAGCCCACCGAGGAGGCGAAGGCCGCGATGTACTCGGCCGTCGGCTACGACGACATCGACTACTCGCCCTTCGGCACCGGATCCGGCCAGGCGGTCCCGCTGGAGGACTACGACTACGGTCCGTACAACCAGTAAGACCCGGCCCACAGGCACGGATCTGTTCACAGGGCGGTCACCCCATGGCGGGGTGGCCGCCCTGCGGCTATGCTCCGGGTTGGTGTGTCCAGCGCGTGTGCATTTGTTTTGACCGGAGCCGATGCGGTAGGTACGCTCTGACCTTGTGCCTGGGGTGTCCCTGGGCTCCCGTATGCGCTAAGAGCGCTGCCGGGGGGCCGAGGTGTCGACACCAACAATCTGCACTCTCCTGACATTCGCAGGGGGCTGCGGTGCGCGACACACCCGACCGCGTGGGTCGGAGAATCCCCAGGTTAGCTTTATCGAGATCGGCACACAGAAACCGGAGAAACGGTGCCTACGATCCAGCAGCTGGTCCGCAAGGGCCGCCAGGACAAGGTCGAGAAGAACAAGACTCCCGCACTGGCGGGGTCGCCGCAGCGTCGTGGCACGTGCACCCGCGTGTTCACCACGACGCCGAAGAAGCCGAACTCGGCGCTCCGCAAGGTCGCGCGTGTCCGGCTGAGCAGTGGGATCGAGGTCACCGCCTACGTCCCGGGTGAGGGGCACAACCTGCAGGAGCACTCCATCGTGCTCGTGCGCGGCGGTCGTGTGAAGGACCTGCCGGGTGTTCGTTACAAGATCATCCGCGGCTCCCTCGACACGCAGGGCGTCAAGAACCGCAAGCAGGCTCGCAGCCGCTACGGCGCCAAGAAGGAGAAGTAAGAATGCCTCGTAAGGGTCCCGCCCCGAAGCGCCCGGTCATCATCGACCCGGTTTACAACTCTCCTCTGGTGACCTCCCTCATCAACAAGGTCCTGCTGAACGGCAAGCGCTCCACCGCCGAGCGCATTGTCTACGGCGCCATGGAGGGCCTGCGTGAGAAGTCCGGCAACGACCCGGTCATCACGCTCAAGCGCGCGCTGGAGAACGTGAAGCCGACCCTCGAGGTCCGCTCCCGTCGTGTCGGTGGCGCCACCTACCAGGTGCCGGTCGAGGTTCGTCCCGGCCGGTCCTCCACCCTCGCGCTGCGCTGGCTCGTGGGCTACTCCCGCGCCCGTCGCGAGAAGACCATGACCGAGCGTCTGATGAACGAGCTGCTGGACGCCAGCAACGGTCTGGGCGCCTCCGTCAAGCGTCGCGAGGACACCCACAAGATGGCCGAGTCCAACAAGGCCTTCGCGCACTACCGCTGGTAGTCGCTACCCCATCGAAACCGAGAGAAGACTGAAGCCTTATGGCTACCACTTCACTTGACCTGGCCAAGGTCCGCAATATCGGGATCATGGCCCACATCGACGCGGGCAAGACGACGACCACCGAGCGGATCCTGTTCTACACCGGTGTGAGCTACAAGATCGGTGAGGTCCACGACGGCGCTGCCACGATGGACTGGATGGAGCAGGAGCAGGAGCGCGGCATCACGATCACGTCGGCCGCGACGACCTGTCACTGGCCGCTCGAGGACACCGATCACACGATCAACATCATTGACACTCCGGGGCACGTCGACTTCACCGTCGAGGTGGAGCGCTCGCTGCGCGTCCTCGACGGTGCCGTGACGGTGTTCGACGGTGTGGCCGGCGTGGAGCCGCAGTCCGAGACCGTGTGGCGTCAGGCGGACCGCTACGGCGTTCCGCGTATCTGCTTCGTCAACAAGCTCGACCGCACCGGTGCCGAGTTCCACCGCTGCGTCGACATGATCACGGACCGCCTGGGCGCGGTGCCGCTGGTCATGCAGCTGCCGATCGGCACCGAGGCCGACTTCAAGGGCGTCATCGACCTCGTCACCATGAAGGCGCTGGTCTGGAACCTCGAGGCGACCAAGGGCGAGATGTACGACACCGTCGACATCCCGGCCACGCACACCGAGGCCGCCGACGAGTGGCGCGGCAAGCTGCTGGAGACCGTCGCCGAGAACGACGAAGAGATGATGGAGCTGTACCTGGAGGGCGAGGAGCCCTCCGTGGAGCAGCTGTACGCGGCGATCCGCCGCATCACCATCGCCTCCGGCAAGGGCGGCGGCACCACCGTCACCCCCGTGTTCTGCGGCACCGCGTTCAAGAACAAGGGCGTTCAGCCCCTGCTCGACGCGGTCGTCCGGTACCTGCCGTCGCCGATCGACATCGAGGCGATCGAGGGCCACTCGGTCAAGGACCCCGACGAGGTCATCAAGCGTCGTCCGTCCGAGGACGAGCCGCTGTCGGTCCTGGCGTTCAAGATTGCGAGCGACCCGCACCTCGGGAAGCTCACCTTCATCCGGGTCTACTCGGGCCGCCTCGTGGCCGGCTCGCAGGTCCTGAACTCGGTGAAGGGCAAGAAGGAGCGCATCGGCAAGATCTACCGGATGCACGCGAACAAGCGTGAGGAGATCGAGTCGGTGGGTGCCGGTGACATCGTCGCCGTCATGGGTCTCAAGCAGACCACCACCGGTGAGACCCTCTGCGACGCGTCGAACCCGGTGATCCTCGAGTCCATGGACTTCCCGGCCCCGGTCATCGAGGTGGCCATCGAGCCGAAGTCCAAGGGCGACCAGGAGAAGCTGGCCGTCGCGATCCAGCGGCTTGCCGAGGAGGACCCGTCCTTCCGCGTCAAGACCGACGAGGAGACCGGCCAGACCATCATCTCCGGCATGGGTGAGCTCCACCTCGACGTGCTGGTCGACCGCATGAAGCGCGAGTTCAAGGTCGAGGCCAACGTCGGTAAGCCGCAGGTGGCCTACCGCGAGACGCTGCGCAAGGCGGTCGAGCGGTACGACTACACGCACAAGAAGCAGACTGGTGGTTCCGGCCAGTTCGCCAAGGTGCAGATCGCGCTGGAGCCGCTCGAGGGCGACGGCTACGAGTTCGAGAACAAGGTCACCGGTGGCCGCATTCCGCGGGAGTACATCCCGTCCGTGGACGCGGGCTGCCAGGAGGCCATGGAGTTCGGCGTGCTCGCCGGCTACCCGCTGACCGGCGTCAAGGTCGTGCTTCTCGACGGTGGCTACCACGAGGTCGACTCCTCCGAGATGGCCTTCAAGATCGCCGGTTCGATGGCCTTCAAGGAGGCCGCCCGCAAGGCCAGCCCGGCCCTGCTCGAGCCGATGATGAAGGTCGAGGTCACGACGCCCGAGGACTACATGGGCGACGTGATCGGCGACATCAACTCCCGCCGTGGTCAGATCCAGTCCATGGAGGACCGTAGCGGCGCCAAGCTGGTGATCGGTCTGGTCCCGCTGTCGGAGATGTTCGGCTACGTGGGCGACCTGCGCAGCAAGACCTCTGGCCGCGCCAGCTATTCCATGCAGTTCGACTCCTACGCCGAGGTTCCCCGGAACGTCGCCGAGGAGATCATCGCGAAGGCCAAGGGCGAGTAACGCGGGTTCATCCGCATTCCTCACCCTTTAGGCTGGAGCTAAAGGCATCGGGTGTTCCGTCATAGATCGTCCATCGCGGCGGTCCATGGCGGGCCCCGGCCGCCGGCCCCCATAACGAATACGGCGAAGGGCATCCCCCTCGGGGTCCTGGCCGGTTCGGTAAGACCACCTGAACCCGTCCGCAAGGCGCGGATGCGTTACAGAACCACTCCGTAGGAGGACCCCAGTGGCGAAGGCGAAGTTCGAGCGGACTAAGCCGCACGTCAACATCGGCACCATCGGTCACATCGACCACGGTAAGACCACTCTTACCGCGGCGATCACCAAGGTGCTGCACGACGCGTTCCCGGACCTGAACGAGGCCTCGGCCTTCGACATGATCGACAAGGCGCCGGAAGAGCGCCAGCGCGGTATTACGATCTCCATCGCGCACGTCGAGTACCAGACCGAGTCGCGTCACTACGCGCACGTTGACTGCCCCGGTCACGCGGACTACATCAAGAACATGATCACCGGTGCCGCGCAGATGGACGGCGCCATCCTCGTGGTCGCCGCCACCGACGGCCCGATGCCGCAGACCAAGGAGCACGTGCTCCTGGCCCGCCAGGTCGGCGTTCCGTACATCGTCGTCGCCCTGAACAAGGCCGACATGGTGGACGACGAGGAGATCCTGGAGCTCGTCGAGCTCGAGGTTCGCGAGCTGCTCTCCGAGTACGAGTTCCCGGGCGACGACGTCCCGGTCGTCAAGGTCTCGGCGCTCAAGGCGCTCGAGGGCGACGCCGAGTGGGGCAAGTCCGTCCTCGACCTGATGAAGGCCGTCGACGACTCCATCCCGAACCCGGAGCGCGACGTCGACAAGCCGTTCCTCATGCCGATCGAGGACGTCTTCACCATCACCGGCCGCGGCACGGTCGTCACCGGCCGTATCGAGCGTGGTGTGCTGAAGGTCAACGAGAACGTCGACATCATCGGCATCAAGAACGAGAAGACCTCGACCACCGTCACCGGTATCGAGATGTTCCGCAAGCTGCTCGACGAGGGCCAGGCCGGTGAGAACGTCGGTCTGCTGCTCCGCGGCATCAAGCGCGAGGACGTCGAGCGCGGCCAGGTCATCATCAAGCCGGGTTCGGTCACCCCGCACACCGAGTTCGAGGCCCAGGCGTACATCCTGTCCAAGGACGAGGGTGGCCGCCACACGCCGTTCTTCAACAACTACCGTCCGCAGTTCTACTTCCGTACCACGGACGTGACGGGCGTTGTGACCCTCCCCGAGGGCACCGAGATGGTCATGCCGGGCGACAACACCGAGATGTCCGTCCAGCTGATCCAGCCGGTCGCCATGGAGGAGGGCCTGAAGTTCGCCATCCGTGAGGGTGGCCGGACCGTCGGCGCCGGTCAGGTCACGAAGATCAACAAGTGATCTGACGCTCTTCGGAGCACGCTCCCCGGAGCACCGAGCCCCACTCGCCTTCACCGGCGGGTGGGGCTTTTCCGTATCTGGGTACCCGGCCATCCGCATCGAAGCTGAGTTCGACTTCGGGAGTACGGATGATGACCAACGGCAAGATCGCGGTCGCGATCACGGGAGGCTATCTCCTGGGGCGCACCAAGAAGGCGAAACTCGCCCTCGGGCTGGGCATGTTGCTCGCCGGGAAGAAGATCACCCTCGATCCGCAGCAGCTGGCCCGGGCGGTCGCCGACTCCCCGCTGCTGAGCGGGTTGAACGCGCAGGCGCGCAACGAGCTGAGCGGGGCCGCCAAGACGGCCGCGACCCGTGCCCTGTCCACCCGCATGAACGCCCTCGCCGACTCGCTGCACGACCGCACGCTGAGCCTGCGGGGCGAGTCGGACGACGAGCGCGACGCGCGCGACGAGGACGAGGAGCCGGAGGACGACGAGGCCGCCGACGAGGAGGGCGAACGCACACCGGCGCGGCGCAAGGCGCCGCAGGCCAAGACGGCCAAGACTCCGGCGGGCCGGGCGCGCAAGGCCTCGGCCTCGTCCTCCGCGCCCGCGAAGAAGACCGCGCAGAAGGCGGCCAAGAAGACGGCGAAGAAGACCGCGAAGACCGCCGGGGGCCGCAATGGCTGACACGTTGGGCAAGCTGAAGGACGACATCGTGCGCAGCCCGGCCGCGGACCGCCTCAAGGACGAGCTCCAGAGCTACGTCCAGGCCCGGGCGACCCATGCGCTCACCGGGCTCGGCACCGGTCTCGCCAAGGGCACCCAGGCGCTCGCCGAGGGCAAGCCACCGGGCCAGGCCGTGCTGAAGGCCGGGGCCTCCCAGCTGAAGGATTCGCTGAAGGACAAGGTCAAGGGCATGTTCGGCAAGGGACGCGGTAAGAGCGGCGGCGGCAAGTCCAAGAGCGTCACGGTGGTCGAGGACATCGACGTCGGGGTGCCGGTCCGCGAGGCGTACGACCAGTGGACCCAGTTCCAGGAGTTCAGCACCTTCGCCAAGGGCGTCGTCAGCGTCGAGAAGGCCGACGACACCAGCAGCAACTGGAAGGTGAAGGTCGCCAAGTCCACGCGCAGCTGGAAGGCCAACGTCACCGAGCAGGTGCCGGACGAGCGGATCAGCTGGACGACCGAGGGCGCCAAGGGCACCGTCAAGGGCGTCGTCACCTTTCACCCGCTGGGCGACAACCTGACCCGGGTGCTGCTGGTGCTGGAGTACTTCCCCAAGGGCCTGTTCGAGAAGACCGGCAACATCTGGCGCGCCCAGGGCCGCAGGGCGCGGCTCGACCTCAAGCTCTACCGCAAGTTCATCATGATGCGCGGCGAGGCCACGGACGGCTGGCGCGGCGAGATCCAGGACGGCGAGGTTGTGGTCGACCACGAGACGGCCGTGGCGGAGGAAGAAGAGCGCGACGACGAGGCCGGGGGAGAGGCCGATGGGCCGCGGGCCGAGCAGGACGACGAGGACGCGGCGGACGAGGACGAGCCCGAGGCCGAGGCTGAAGACGAAGCCGATCCCGAGGCCGAAGCCGAGGGCGACGAGGCGGAGTTCGCCGACGAGGCCGAGGACGAAGACGCCGACGTCGAGCCCGAGGAGGAGTACGAGGAGGAGCCCGACGAGGCCGAGGAGGAGGCCGAGCCCGAGCGCCCGCGGCGGCGCACGGCGGCGGCGCGCCGCTGAGCTGCTGCTTCGGCAACCGCCGGGGCGCCCCCGATCGAGACGACGGGGCGCCCCGGCGGCGGTGTTACGCCGTGGAGGTCGGGCGCGGGCGCCAGATCCACGGGGTGGCGTCCGGCGCGACGCCCACCACGCAGGCCCCCTGATCGGGGTCGGCCAGCAGGGCGGGGGTGCCCACCGGGGTGAGGTGGCCGGGGGAGCGCAGCGGGCGGTCGCCGGGGCCGGTGCCCCACTGGACCTGGACGTCGCCGTCGAGGCTGCGGCCGAGCAGGAGAAGGGTGGTGGCCTTGTCGTCCCCGCCGCCCTTGCCGTCGTTGCCGGCCTTGCCGGGCTCGGGCACGGTGTGCGCGGCGATGGCCCCGTACCCCTCGAAGTGGCTCACGGTGCGGCCTTCCGTGCCGCTGCCCGTCCCGTGGAGGGCGGGCACGGTGGCCGCGGGGGTGCGGTAGATCAGGGAGAGCGTGCCGTCGGGGGCGAGCGCGGCGCCGATCTGGTTGCCGCCGGGGCGGGGCAGTCCGGCGGCGGGCCGCAGGGTGACGGGGTCCCCGGGGCGCTCCTGGGACCAGTGGTGCACGGTGTCGCGGCCCGGGGCGACGACGTGGGCCCGGCCCTCGCCGTCGACCAGGGCGGTCAGCCCGTCCTGGATCTCCGCGCCGCCGAGCCGTTCCCATGGACCCCAGCGGCCGCCCGCATCCCGTACCCGGGTGGCGAGGCCCTTCTCGGCGGTCCGTAAGAAGAGGTGGACCTTCCCGTCCGGGGTGGCGACCGCGGTGGGGCAGCCGACGCGGCGGCCGAGTTCGGGGTTGGCCTCGGGGGTGCCGAGCCCGGTCCAGGCGCGGAACGGCCCGTCGGGGCGGCTCTGTTCCAGCGCCACGATCTCGCGCATATTGGCCCCGCCCTGGCCGTCCAGCGCCGCGAACCGCAGCGCGAGCAGCACCTGGCGTCCCTTGCTGTCGGTCACGGCGCTGAGGGCGGGCGCCAGCGGCCCGCCGCCGAGCCCGACGGCCGCCCCGAACCGCCCGCTGCCGCGGGCGGTTTCGCGCCACCGCACGGCCTGGGTGCCGAGGACGCCGTACGCGACGAGGCGGCCCTCGCGGTCGGTGGTGGGGGTGGGCAGCGCGCTGGGGTAGCGGTAGTGGGTGGAGCGTATCCAGCCCTTGCGGTTCTTGAGCGGCCGCACACCGCCCTGGCTGTAGTCGCCGCAGCCCGCGGAGTCACCGCACTTCCACGCCGGGGAGCCGCCGTACGCCTTGATGACGCGCGCCTTCTGGGCCAGCACGGCGGGCGGCAGATTGTGCGGCCAGCGCTGGTTGTAGTAGCCGCGGAAGGACGTGGTGGTGAAGCGCGGCGCCTGCTTGTCCCGCCGGGTGGACTCGGCGGCCCACTGCGCGATCGCCTTCCAGGTGAACAGCGCGACCGGGGTGTGGTCCCGGTGGTCCGAACAGCCGGGCTGGTCGTTGTCCTTGGGGTGCAGCAGGTCGTGCACCTGGAAGTCGGGGTCGGGGTCGAGGGTGTGGATGAGGGTGGGCCGGTAGCGGTCCATGATCTCGGCGAGCACGTCGACCAGGGTCTGGTGGACGTACGAGCTGGGGTGCTGCACCAGGGAGCCCTCGGCCAGCAGTGTGCGCATGACGGTGCCGGGGGTGTCCCACAGGTCGGGCATGCGGATGTGCCCCTCGGACAGCATGGCGATGTTGAGGAAGATCAGCCGTACCCTGCGGGTGCCGTTGGCGAGGACGTTCGTCTCCGCCTTGACGCCGCCGGGCAGGTTCAGCACCGACCGGTGCCACGGCGTGAACTGGTGCAGGCCCAGCATCTGCGCGTACGCCTGCCGCAGCCCCTGGTGGCGGGCGGCGGAGTACGCGGCCTTGTCCGGCGGCGGCAGCGGCCGTCCGGCCACCCGGTTGAGGCCCAGCGCCTCGCCCGCCGTGACGTACACGCTCACCACGGGGACCCCGGAGCGCAGGACGTGCTCGTTGTCGGGGTTCATGAAGTACAGGTCGTCATCGGGGTGGGCCATGACCTGGAGCAGGGTGGCGCGCTTGTCCCCGGCCGCCGAGGTGAACGGCTCGGCGGCCCCCGGGCTGCTGGTCGTCCGGGCGGGCGCGGCGGGGGCGGCGGAAGACCCGGGACGGCCGCTGCATCCGGCGGCGGCGGTGGCGGTGAGGGCCGCCACCGCGGCCAGTGCCTGCCTGCGTGTCGTGCGCGCGGGCAGAGTCCATCGACTGTTCAATTTGGCGACCCTGTCACTTGTGCAGCACGTAGTCTCCGGCTGCTTCCACGTGATAGGGGACGGTTGATGATCTTCGAAGGTTGTCCGATAGCCGGGGAGGCGTCGATCACACTTCGGACACGCGGGAGCGGGGCCGGTCAGGCCACCGAGGGGCCGCCGAGGTACCTCCCGGCCCTGGAGTAGGGCCAGGCGTTGGCGACGCAGCCCTTCAGCCCGTCTATCTGCTGCATCATCGCCGGGGCGGGCTTTCCGGGGCCGGGGCAGGTCTCGTGGCCGTGGCCGATGCGGTGGCCCACCTCGTGGTTGACGATCAGCGCGCGGTATTCGCGGATCGGGCCGTCGAACTCGGGGGAGCCGGTGTTCCAGCGCTTGAGGTTGACCATGACCTGCGTTCCGGCGGCGCAGTTGACCTCGCCCTTGGTCTTGAGCCCCGCCTGCCCGCAGATGTCGTCGACGGTGTCCGGGGTGGCGATCTTCACCTCGAAGTCGAAAGCGCCGCCGGACACCAGCTGGAAGGAGTGCTTCCGGTCCCTGGTCCAGCCGCGCTCGTCCGCGAGGACGGCGGATATCTCGGCCGCGGCCTCCTTCGGGTCGACGCCCGTGCCCTCCTCGACCTGGACCTTGAACCGCCGCACATCGCCGCCGTCGCCGATCACCTTGCCGGAGGATTTCGCGGTGACGAAGGTGCCGGTTCCGGCGGGGGACGCGGGCGCGGTGGGGGAGGGGCTCCCGGAGGGGGATGCGCTCCCGGAGGGGGCCGTGGGCGCGGTGGGGCGTGCGGGGCCCGCGTCGCGGGAGGACCGGGAGGGCGGAGCGGTCGGCGCGGCGGTGGGGGCGTAGTCGGCCGCCGGGGACCGGGTCGCCGCCGCGGAGTCCGCGGGGGCGGACCGTACGCCGCCGCCGTCGCCCGGTAACACGGCGTAGACGGCCAGCGCGGCTCCGGACGTCACCGCCGCGCCGATCAGCAGCGGCACCACCGGCGAGCGGCGCCGACGGCGGCGCCGGGAGGAACGGCGGTGCGAGGACCGGGCGGGCGGCGCGGCGGAACGCTCGGTGGACGGCTCGGTGGCGGTCATGCGGGGGGTGCTCCAGGGTGGTGAAGGAGGGAGTGAAAGGGGGTACGGCAGAGCGTCGGCCGCGGTTCAGGAGAAGCGGGCCGAGGAGAGCGCGCCCTTGACGTGCGCGATGAGGGTGGAGTCCGGGGAGGCGAGGCAGGCGTACGCGGCGACCGTGCTGTCGGGGTGGTCGGGCAGCGGCTGCCGCAGGCTGAGGAAGGCCGTTCCGCCCAGCTCCCGGCAGACCGGGGTCGGGGGCGACAGCCGCACGGACGGCTTCCGCTCCGGCCGGTCGTAGGACTCCCGGCGCCACAGCACCAGGGCGCTGTTCTCCGCCAGCCGGGTCACCGGCAGGCACAGCTCGGGGCCGTAGCGGGCTTCCTTGAGGGCGTCGCCGCAGGCGCGGCCGCCGGTGCCCGGGGGAACGACGGCCGACACCGTGCTCTCCGGCGTGGCGGGCGGCGTGCTCTCCGGCGTGCCGGTCGCCGCCGTGCTCGACGCCTCGTGCGCCGCCGGGCCCGCCAGGACGTACGTCTCGCTCGCCGGACCGTCCGTGCCGTCTGGGCCGTCCGTGCCGTTAACGCGTTGCGGCTTCTGCACCCGCCAGTCGTCGGGCACGGACACCCGCAGGTCCATCCCGCCCGCAACGTCCGGCAGCTTCAGCACCTTCCGCGGCGTCGCGGTCCGGTCCGGGGTGGGCGTGGTGGCCGGGGTGGTGCCGGGGGCCGCGGACCGGCCGTCGCGCAGACCGGTGGCGAGGGACACCGCCCCCGCGATCAGCGCGACCACCATCGGGGCGGCCACGACGGCGGTGCGCCGCCTGCGGGCCCGCACCACCCGGTGCCGTACCCGCTCCATGCGGTCCTCCGGCGCCGTCAGCGGAGGGGTGTCGGCCTTCGCGAGCCGCCGCAGCCCGGCCGCGGCGCGGGCCAGCTCCTCGGTGCCGTGTCCCCCGGGGTCGTTCTTCGTCGCCACGGTCCTCACCTCACTTCGGCGCGGCGCGGCCGCGGACCGGCTCCGGGGCGGGCACGAGACCGGCGTCGAGCCCGGGTAATCGGGTGCGCAGCGTGTTCAGGGCCTTCGACGCCTGGCTCTTGACCGTGCCGGTGGAGCAGCCCAGCACCGCCGCGGTCTGTTCCACGCTCAGGTCCTCCAGATAGCGCAGGACGACGACCTCGCGCTGGCGCCGGGGCAGCAGCCGCAGCAGCCCGATGATCGTCCGTCCCTGGTCGACCTCGCCGACCTGGGGAGACGCACCGGCCGGACCGCCCCGGGAGGACGGTTCCGGCACCTCGGAGTGCGGCACCTCGCGCCGCCAGTGCCGCCGCCACCAGGACGCGTGCAGATGGACCAGAGTGCGGCGCACGTACGCCTCGGGGTTCTCCTCCGCGATGCGTCCCCACTTCGGCCAGACCCGGGCCAGGGCGCTCTGGAGCAGGTCCTCGGCCAGATGCCGGTCCCCGGTCAGGAACCAGGCGGAACGCAGCAGCCGTGGCCCGCAGGCGGCGACGAACTCCTCGAACTCGGTCCAGTCGCCGCCCGCCATGCCGTCCTCGCGTGATTCGAAGCCGATCCTTCGTGTGATCCACGCACGCCGAACGCGATGGGGGCGGCCCCGGGTTGCCCTTTGTGGGTCACATCACAGGCGGGGAGGGGGGAGGCGGCCGGCGCCCTCAGTGGGCGATCAGTGCCACGAGAGTCCCGAGCCAGCAGAGCGCGACCAGCACCGGCAGCAGCACCATGATCAATCCGGTGGGCGACACCTTCAGATAGCCGGAGCGGGGGTCGGTGGCGCGGCGGTTCACTATCCGCTCCCCGCCGAGCCAGGCCATGTACTCCTCCAGCTCGATCACCGCTTCCTTGCGCGCCAGCAGGTACTGACGGCCGTAGCGCAGCATCAGGGAGAAGCCCATCGACACCCCGAAGCCGATCACCGAGATGATCCCCGCCAGGACCTTGCCCAGGGTGCCGCCCGCGCCCTCCTTGCCGAGGCTGAAGGCCATGGCGGCCGCGAGGCCCGCGGTGATGTAGAAGAGGTTGTTCAGCTTCTGCCAGTTCAGGTTGTCCTCGTGCTTGTAGAGGTCCACCGCGACCTCGTACTGCACGTGCAGGATCGCCTCGCGCGGTTTGCGCCAGACCCACACCACCCGGGGCAGCCCGTCCGGCGGGGTCAGCCGGGTCAGCTCCTGGAAGCCGAGCTTGTGGTGGAAGTGCGCGGACGCGTCATTGGGCGGGTCGTTGACCACCGCGGCGATCACGGGGCTTTTGTGCCACTGATCGAGCACGTGGTAGTAGAGCATCGAGGCGATCCCGGACCGCGCCGCCTCGCGGGACACGCAGATCTGCTTGATCACCAGGAAGGCGCCCAGCGTCGTCTTGATCCGGCGGTTCAGCCACTCGTCCGGCTCGACCTGGTCGGAGCTGTACGCCATCAGGAACGCCTGCACCTGCCCGCCCTTGACCGCCACGTAGAAGTGCTCGGCGGTCGCCAGCCGGGAGCGGTAGTCCGCCTCGGTGTACGCCGAGACCAGGAAGCCGCCGTCCGTCGATCCCCGGATGCCGCCCGGCCCGTTCAGGCTCCGTGACTCGGCGAGCCGGGCGATCTGCTCCACGTGCTCCTCGCCCGCCCGCAGGATCTCCACCCGTAACGGCTCGGCCATCCCGATCCCCCCTCGTCCCGGTGTGTCGAAAGTACCGTGCCCGCGGTCCGTCGCACCACAGGGCGATCGAGGGGGTTCGCCGATGTGGGTGTGGGGTACGCTCCAGGGCCGATTCGCGGAGGCTGGGCCTCGTATGGCAGACTGTCCGGGTTGCTCGGTTGAGTGCCGATGCTGCGCGCCTCCCGCCGGGAGGACTGGAAGCGAGTCCCGCAGTACTCGTCGTCCCTGATCAGGGGCGGAAGTACGGGAATCTTCCGGGAAGTGTCAGCGGGGCCCCAGCCAGGCGCCCGGTGGGTGACTCTCTCCCCCGACCAGCCCCCTTCACCAGGGATCTCTTCTGCGGAGATTTACGGGAAGGGTCGCGACACGCCCGACCGCGTGGGTCGGGAGTGCGGGTGGGAGGGCCGCGAACGCCACCGGGTCCCAGAGCGTTACGAGAGACAGGACTACGAAGTAGCCATGGCGGGACAGAAGATCCGCATCCGGCTCAAGGCCTACGACCACGAGGTCATCGACTCCTCGGCGAAGAAGATCGTCGAGACGGTGACCCGCACTGGTGCGTCGGTCGCGGGCCCGGTGCCGCTGCCCACAGAGAAGAACGTGTACTGCGTCATCAAGTCGCCGCACAAGTACAAGGACTCGCGCGAGCACTTCGAGATGCGTACGCACAAGCGCCTCATCGACATCCTCGACCCCACGCCGAAGACCGTCGACTCGCTCATGCGTCTCGACCTGCCGGCGGGCGTCGACATCGAGATCAAGCTCTGAGGTGACGCGCGAGATGGCTAAGCAGATCAAGGGCGTCCTGGGCGAGAAGCTCGGCATGACGCAGGTGTGGGACGAGAACAACCGTGTCGTCCCGGTCACCGTCGTCAAGGCCGGGCCCTGCGTCGTGACCCAGGTCCGTACCGATGACGCCGACGGCTACGACGCCGTCCAGATCGCCTTCGGCGAGATCGACCCGCGCAAGGTGAACAAGCCCCTCAAGGGCCACTTCGCCAAGGCGGACGTCACCCCGCGCCGCCACCTGGTGGAGCTGCGTACCGCCGACGCCGGTGAGTACACGCTCGGCCAGGAGGTCACCGCCGAGGTGTTCGAGTCCGGTGTGAAGGTCGACGTGACCGGCACCAGCAAGGGCAAGGGCACCGCCGGTGTCATGAAGCGCCACGGCTTCGGCGGCCTCGGCGCCGGCCACGGCACCCAGCGCAAGCACCGCTCGCCTGGCTCCATCGGTGGCTGCGCCACCCCGGGCCGCGTGTTCAAGGGCCTGCGCATGGCCGGCCGCATGGGCAACGAGCGGGTCACCACCCAGAACCTGACCGTCCACGCCGTTGACGCGGAGAAGGGTCTGCTCCTGATCAAGGGAGCGGTTCCTGGTCCGAACGGCGGCCTCGTCCTGGTCCGTACCGCGGCCAAGGGGGCCTGAGGTAACCGATGAGCACCATTGACATCCTTTCGCCGGCAGGCGACAAGGCCGGGACCGTCGAGCTCCCCACGGAGATCTTCGACGCGCAGGTCAGCGTTCCGCTGATCCACCAGGTCGTCGTCGCACAGCTGGCCGCTGCCCGTCAGGGCACGCACAAGACCAAGACCCGTGGCGAGGTCCGCGGCGGTGGCAAGAAGCCGTACCGCCAGAAGGGCACCGGTCGCGCCCGTCAGGGTTCGACCCGCGCGCCGCAGTTCGCCGGTGGTGGCGTCGTGCACGGTCCCGTGCCGCGTGACTACAGCCAGCGGACCCCGAAGAAGATGAAGGCCGCCGCGCTGCGCGGGGCCCTCTCGGACCGGGCGCGCCACAGCCGCGTTCACGTCGTGACCGGCGTGGTCGAGGGCGACATCTCCACCAAGGCCGCGAAGGCCCTGCTGGGCAAGATCAGCCAGCGCAAGCACGTGCTGCTGGTAGCCGAGCGGAGCGACGAGGCCGCGTGGCTGTCCGCCCGCAACCTGCCCCAGGTGCACATCCTGGAGCCGGGCCAGCTGAACACGTACGACGTGCTCGTCTCCGATGACGTGGTCTTCACCAAGGCCGCCTTCGAGTCCTTCGTGGCTGGTCCCAAGGCCGCTGAGAAGACCGAAGGGAGCGCCGCCTGATGAGTGAGGCGACCGCTGTCACCAGCAAGACCTTCACGGACCCCCGCGACGTTCTCGTCAAGCCGGTGGTCTCGGAGAAGAGCTACGCGCTGCTGGACGAGAACAAGTACACGTTCATCGTCGACCCGCGCGCGAACAAGACCCAGATCAAGCAGGCCGTCGAGGCGGTCTTCTCGGTCAAGGTCACCGGGGTCAACACGATCAACCGGCAGGGCAAGCGCAAGCGCACCCGCACCGGTTACGGCAAGCGCAAGGACACCAAGCGCGCCATCGTGACCCTTGCCGAGGGCGACCGTATCGACATCTTCGGCGGCCCGACCTCCTGACGGAGGCCGGAACGTCCAGAAGTCCGGAATATTCCGAGGACTGAGAAATGGGTATCCGCAAGTACAAGCCGACGACCCCGGGGCGTCGTGGCTCCAGCGTCGCCGACTTCGTCGAGATCACGCGGTCCACGCCGGAGAAGTCGCTGGTCCGCCCGCTGCACAGCAAGGGCGGTCGTAACAACGCCGGTCGCATCACGGTCCGCCACCAGGGTGGCGGTCACAAGCGTGCGTACCGCGTCATCGACTTCCGCCGTCATGACAAGGACGGCGTCCCGGCGAAGGTCGCGCACATCGAGTACGACCCGAACCGCACCGCGCGCATCGCGCTGCTCCACTACGTGGACGGCGAGAAGCGCTACATCCTCGCGCCGCGTGGCCTGAAGCAGGGCGACCGGATCGAGAACGGCCCCGGCGCCGACATCAAGCCCGGCAACAACCTGTCGCTGCGCAACATCCCCGTCGGTACCACGCTGCACGCCATCGAGCTGCGGCCCGGCGGCGGCGCGAAGTTCGCCCGCTCCGCGGGTGCCTCGGTGCAGCTGCTGGCGAAGGAGGGCTCCATGGCCCACCTTCGTATGCCGTCCGGTGAGATCCGCCTGGTCGACGTCCGCTGCCGCGCCACCGTCGGCGAGGTCGGCAACGCCGAGCAGTCGAACATCAACTGGGGCAAGGCCGGCCGCATGCGCTGGAAGGGCGTCCGCCCGACCGTTCGTGGTGTGGTCATGAACCCCGTCGACCACCCGCACGGTGGTGGTGAAGGCAAGACTTCCGGTGGTCGCCACCCGGTCTCGCCGTGGGGTCAGAAGGAGGGCCGTACGCGCTCGCCGAAGAAGGCCAGCAACAAGTACATCGTCCGCCGCCGCAAGACGAACAAGAAGCGCTAGGAGCGGGTTCAGATGCCGCGCAGTCTCAAGAAGGGGCCCTTCGTCGACGACCACCTGAGCAAGAAGGTGGACACGCAGAACGAAGCCGGCACCAAGAACGTCATCAAGACCTGGTCCCGCCGCTCGATGATCGTCCCGGCCATGCTCGGCCACACGATCGCGGTGCACGACGGCCGCAAGCACGTCCCGGTGTTCGTCACCGAGTCGATGGTCGGCCACAAGCTCGGCGAGTTCGCGCCGACCCGCACCTTCCGCGGCCACGAGAAGGACGACCGCAAGTCGCGTCGTCGCTGATCGGCGGAAGAGACTCATGACAGACACCGAAGGGACAACCATGGAAGCCAGGGCCCAGGCGCGGTACATCCGCGTCACGCCCATGAAGGCCCGCCGCGTGGTGGACCTCATCCGTGGCATGAACGCCACGGAGGCTCAGGCGGTCCTGCGTTTCGCCCCGCAGGCCGCGAGCGTGCCGGTCGGCAAGGTGCTGGACAGCGCCATCGCCAACGCCGCGCACAACTACGACCACACCGACGCCGACAGCCTCGTCATCTCCGAGGCCTATGTCGACGAGGGCCCGACCCTGAAGCGTTTCCGTCCGCGCGCCCAGGGCCGCGCCTACCGGATCCGCAAGCGGACCAGCCACATCACCGTGGTCGTCAGCAGCAAGGAAGGAACCCGGTAATGGGCCAGAAGGTTAACCCGCACGGGTTCCGGCTCGGCATCACCACCGACTTCAAGTCGCGGTGGTACGCCGACAAGCTGTACAAGGACTACGTCAAGGAAGACGTCGCCATCCGTCGGATGATGACGAAGGGCATGGAGCGCGCCGGTATCTCCAAGGTGGAGATCGAGCGCACCCGTGACCGCGTCCGCGTCGACATCCACACCGCCCGGCCGGGCATCGTCATCGGCCGCCGCGGCGCGGAGGCCGACCGTATCCGCGGCGAGCTGGAGAAGCTCACCGGCAAGCAGGTGCAGCTGAACATCCTCGAGGTCAAGAACCCCGAGGTGGACGCTCAGCTGGTGGCCCAGGCCGTCGCCGAGCAGCTGTCCTCCCGCGTCTCCTTCCGTCGTGCGATGCGCAAGTCGATGCAGAGCTCGATGAAGGCCGGTGCCAAGGGCATCAAGATCCAGTGTGGTGGCCGTCTCGGCGGCGCCGAGATGTCCCGCTCGGAGTTCTACCGCGAGGGCCGCGTGCCCCTGCACACGCTCCGCGCGAACGTCGACTACGGCTTCTTCGAGGCCAAGACCACCTTCGGCCGCATCGGCGTCAAGGTGTGGATCTACAAGGGCGACGTCAAGAACATCGCCGAGGTCCGCGCCGAGAACGCCGCCGCCCGCGCCGGCAACCGCCCGTCGCGCGGCAGCGACCGCCCGCAGCGCCGTGGTGGCGAGCGTGGCGGCCGTGGCCGTAAGCCGCAGCAGCAGAACGCCGCTGCCGAGGCCCCCAAGGCCGAGGCCGCTGCCGCTGCTCCGGCTGCTGAGGCCGCGTCTTCTACAAGCAGCGGAACGGAGGCCTGACCGACATGCTGATCCCTCGCAGGGTCAAGCACCGCAAGCAGCACCACCCCAAGCGGTCCGGCATGGCCAAGGGCGGCACGGAGCTGGCGTTCGGCGAGTACGGCATCCAGGCCGTCACCCCGGCGTACGTCACGAACCGTCAGATCGAGGCCGCTCGTATCGCGATGACCCGCCACATCAAGCGTGGCGGCAAGGTCTGGATCAACATCTACCCGGACCGTCCGCTGACGAAGAAGCCCGCCGAGACCCGCATGGGTTCCGGTAAGGGTTCGCCGGAGTGGTGGGTCGCGAACGTCAAGCCCGGTCGGGTGATGTTCGAGCTGTCCTACCCGAACGAGAAGACTGCGCGTGAGGCGCTCACCCGCGCTGCTCACAAGCTCCCGATGAAGTGCCGGATCGTGCGGCGCGAGGCAGGTGAGTCGTGATGGCGGCCGGTACCAAGGCGTCCGAGCTGCGTGAGCTGAACAACGAGGACCTCGTTGGCAAGCTGCGTGAGGCCAAGGAAGAGCTGTTCAACCTCCGTTTCCAGGCGGCGACCGGACAGCTCGAGAACCACGGCCGGCTGAAGGCCGTCCGCAAGGACATCGCCCGGATCTACACCCTGATGCGGGAGCGCGAGCTCGGCATCGAGACGGTGGAGAGCGCCTGATGAGCGAGACGAATGTGACTGAGAACGCAACGCAGAGCCGCGGCTTCCGCAAGACCCGTGAGGGTCTGGTCGTCAGCGACAAGATGGACAAGACCGTCGTCGTCGCCGTCGAGGACCGCGTCAAGCACGCGCTGTACGGCAAGGTCATCCGCCGTACCAACAAGCTCAAGGCGCACGACGAGCAGAACGCCGCGGGTGTGGGCGACCGTGTCCTCCTGATGGAGACCCGGCCGCTGTCCGCGACCAAGCGCTGGCGCGTCGTCGAGATCCTCGAGAAGGCCAAGTAATTCCTGCGGACAGCAGTCCGCAGGACAGTTCCGCCAGGCTTGGCAGGGGCTCGCAACCTAGGTTCCGAGCCCCTGCCGGGAACCGGCAGACGATCAGGAGATAGACGTGATCCAGCAGGAGTCGCGACTGCGCGTCGCCGACAACACGGGAGCGAAGGAGATCCTTTGCATCCGTGTTCTCGGTGGCTCCGGTCGCCGCTACGCGGGCATTGGTGACGTCATCGTCGCCACCGTGAAGGACGCGATCCCCGGTGGCAACGTGAAGAAGGGTGACGTCATCAAGGCGGTCATCGTGCGCACCGTGAAGGAGCGCCGCCGCCCGGACGGTTCGTACATCCGCTTCGACGAGAACGCGGCCGTCATCCTCAAGAACGATGGCGACCCCCGCGGCACCCGTATCTTCGGCCCGGTGGGCCGTGAGCTGCGCGAGAAGAAGTTCATGAAGATCATCTCGCTCGCGCCGGAGGTGCTGTAACCGATGAAGATCAAGAAGGGCGACCTGGTCCAGGTCATCACCGGTAAGGACAAGGGCAAGCAGGGCAAGGTCATCGCGGCCTTCCCCCGCGAGGACCGCGTCCTGGTCGAGGGTGTCAACCGGGTCAAGAAGCACACCAAGGCCGGACAGACCGCTCGTGGTTCGAAGACCGGCGGCATCGTGACGACCGAGGCCCCGATCCACGTGAGCAACGTTCAGCTCGTCGTGGAGAAGGACGGCAAGAAGGTCGTCACCCGCGTCGGGTTCCGCTTCGACGACGACGGCAGCAAGATCCGCGTTGCCAAGCGGACCGGTGAGGACATCTGATGACTGCCACCACCAGTGCACCGCGTCTCAAGACGCGCTACCGCGAAGAGATCCAGGGCAAGCTGCAGGAGCAGTTCTCGTACGGGAACGTCATGCAGATCCCGGGCCTCACCAAGGTCGTGGTCAACATGGGTGTGGGCGACGCCGCCCGCGACTCCAAGCTGATCGAGGGCGCCATCCGCGACCTCACCACGATCACCGGCCAGAAGCCGGCCGTCACCAAGGCCCGCAAGTCCATCGCGCAGTTCAAGCTGCGTGAGGGCCAGCCGATCGGCGCCCACGTCACCCTCCGCGGTGACCGCATGTGGGAGTTCCTGGACCGCCTGGTGTCGCTCGCGCTGCCGCGCATCCGCGACTTCCGCGGTCTGTCGCCGAAGCAGTTCGACGGCCGGGGCAACTACACCTTCGGTCTCACGGAGCAGGTCATGTTCCACGAGATCGACCAGGACAAGATCGACCGTGTCCGGGGTATGGACATCACCGTGGTGACCACGGCGACCAACGACGAAGAGGGCCGGGCCCTGCTGCGTCACCTCGGCTTCCCGTTCAAGGAGGCGTGAGCCGTGGCGAAGAAGGCTCTCATTGCGAAGGCCGCCCGCAAGCCGAAGTTCGGCGTGCGCGGCTACACCCGCTGCCAGCGCTGCGGCCGTCCGCACTCCGTGTACCGCAAGTTCGGCCTGTGCCGCGTGTGCCTTCGTGAGATGGCTCACCGTGGCGAGCTGCCGGGCGTGACCAAGAGCTCCTGGTAACCAGCCCTCCCGTCTCCCACCACCGCCCTCAAAGGGCGCCCTGGCGGGCGAAAGATGGAATTCAGGGCTGGTAACCGGGCTCTCGGTAAGCAATGGATGGCGAGGCCCGCCCGCTCACTCCCGTAGAGTGGAAGGGTTGGGCGCTCGCCGCCCAGAATTCTTACTACGCCGTAGGTCCCCGTGCCGCACCCGTGCCCACCGTGAGTTGGGTGAGAGGGATGGCGCATACAGGAAACCCCGGCGAGAGAGGCCGAAGGCCATCATGACCATGACCGATCCGATCGCAGACATGCTGACGCGTCTGCGAAACGCGAACTCGGCGTACCACGACTCCGTCGTGATGCCCCACAGCAAGATCAAGTCGCACATCGCGGAGATCCTCCAGCAGGAGGGCTACATCACCGGCTGGAAGGTCGAGGACGCCGAGGTCGGCAAGAACCTCACCCTCGAGCTGAAGTTCGGCCCGAACCGTGAGCGCTCGATCGCCGGCATCAAGCGGATTTCGAAGCCGGGCCTGCGGGTCTACGCAAAGTCCACCAACCTGCCGAAGGTGCTCGGCGGCCTGGGCGTGGCGATCATCTCCACGTCGTACGGGCTCCTCACCGACAAGCAGGCCGGCAAGAAGGGCGTGGGTGGGGAAGTCCTCGCCTACGTCTGGTAACAGGGAACGGAGGAAGCAACATGTCGCGTATTGGCAAGCTGCCCATCCAGGTTCCCGCTGGTGTGGACGTCACCATCGATGGCCGCACGGTCGCCGTGAAGGGCCCCAAGGGCTCTCTCTCGCACACCGTCGCCGCGCCGATCGATGTCGCCAAGGGTGAGGACAACACGCTCGTTGTCACCCGCCCGAACGACGAGCGTCAGAACAAGGCCCTCCACGGCCTGTCCCGCACGCTGGTGGCGAACATGATCACCGGCGTGACCCAGGGATACAGCAAGGCGCTCGAGATCAGCGGTGTCGGTTACCGCGTCCTGGCGAAGGGCTCCAACCTGGAGTTCTCGCTGGGCTACAGCCACCCGATCCTGGTGGAGGCCCCCGAGGGCATCTCCTTCAAGGTGGAATCCCCGACCAAGCTGAGCGTCGAGGGCATCGACAAGCAGAAGGTCGGCGAGGTCGCCGCGAACATCCGCAAGCTGCGCCGCCCGGACCCGTACAAGGCCAAGGGCGTCAAGTACGCGGGCGAGGTCATCCGCCGCAAGGTCGGAAAGGCTGGTAAGTAAGCCATGACATACGGTGTGAAGATCGCTAAGGGCGACGCGCGCAAGGCCGCGGCCGTCAAGCGCCGTCACATCCGCGTCCGCAAGCGGGTCTCCGGTACGCCGGAGCGCCCCCGCCTCGTCGTGACGCGGTCCAACCGTCACATGGTGGCCCAGGTCATCGACGACATCGCGGGCCACACGGTGGCCTCGGCGTCGACCCTGGACACCTCCATCCGTGGCGCCGAGGGTGACAAGAGCGCTCAGGCCAAGCAGGTCGGCGCCCTGGTCGCCGAGCGGGCGAAGGCCGCGGGCGTCGAGGCGGTCGTGTTCGACCGCGGCGGCAACAGGTACGCGGGGCGGATCGCCGCTCTGGCGGACGCTGCCCGTGAGGCCGGGCTGCAGTTCTAGGCCCCGGTTCCAACGCAAAGCGGAAACGAGAGAGGTAAATCCAATGGCTGGACCCCAGCGCCGCGGTGGCGGCGCCGGTGGCGGCGAGCGGCGGGACCGGAAGGACCGGCGGGACGGCGGCGCAGCTGCCGAGAAGACCGCTTACGTCGAGCGTGTTGTCGCGATCAACCGCGTCGCCAAGGTTGTGAAGGGTGGTCGTCGCTTCAGCTTCACCGCGCTGGTCGTGGTGGGCGACGGTGACGGCACCGTGGGTGTCGGTTACGGCAAGGCCAAGGAGGTGCCGGCCGCGATCGCCAAGGGCGTGGAGGAGGCCAAGAAGCACTTCTTCAAGGTCCCCCGGATCGCCGGCACCATCCCGCACCCGATCCAGGGTGAGGAGGCCGCGGGTGTCGTCCTGCTCAAGCCGGCGTCCCCCGGTACCGGTGTGATCGCCGGTGGCCCGGTGCGCGCCGTGCTGGAGTGCGCGGGCATCCACGACGTGCTGAGCAAGTCGCTCGGCTCGTCGAACCCGATCAACATCGTGCACGCCACGGTGGCCGCTCTGCGGGGCCTTCAGCGCCCCGAGGAGATCGCCGCCCGTCGTGGTCTGCCGCTCGAGGACGTCGCCCCCGCCGCTCTGCTGCGGGCGCGTGCCGGGGTGGGTGTGTGAGCATGGCCCGCCTGAAGATCACGCAGACGAAGTCGTACATCGGCAGCAAGCAGAACCACCGCGACACCCTGCGTTCGCTCGGGCTGAAGAAGCTCGGCGACGTGGTTGTCAAGGAGGACCGCCCCGAGTTCCGCGGCATGGCGACCACCGTGCGGCACCTCGTGACGGTCGAGGAGGTCGACTGACATGGCGGAGAACAACCCGCTGAAGGTCCACAACCTCCGGCCCGCCCCGGGCGCCAAGACCGCCAAGACCCGTGTCGGTCGTGGTGAGGCGTCCAAGGGTAAGACCGCTGGTCGTGGTACCAAGGGCACCAAGGCCCGTTACCAGGTTCCGGAGCGCTTCGAGGGTGGGCAGATGCCCCTCCACATGCGGCTCCCGAAGCTGAAGGGCTTCAAGAACCCCTTCCGCACCGAGTACCAGGTCGTGAACCTGGACAAGCTGGCCGCGCTCTACCCGCAGGGTGGCGAGGTCACGGTGGCCGACCTGGTCGCCAAGGGTGCGGTGCGCAAGAACCAGCTCGTCAAGGTGCTGGGCTCCGGTGAGGTCTCCGTGGCGCTCCAGGTGACGGTCGACGCCGTCTCCGGTTCCGCCAAGGAGAAGATCACCGCCGCCGGCGGCACTGTCACCGAGCTCGTCTGAGCAACGTGCGAAACTGGCCGGGGATGCCCCAGATACGGGGCATCCCCGGTTGGTCGTTCCTAGGGGAGCCAGGACGCCGGTAAGGTGGCAGGCGCTGTTACCTTCCGTGCGGTACGTCTCCGTACGGGTCCTGGCTGATAAGTATTCGTCGATCCTCAAGACCGTCACCTCTCGCGCAACGAACCGCGGGGGGCGCAGGAGGCACCGTGCTCACCGCGTTCGCCCGGGCGTTCAAGACGCCCGACCTGCGCAAGAAGCTGCTGTTCACGCTGGGCATCATCGTGCTGTTCCGGCTCGGGCAACACGTCCCGATCCCGGGCATCGACTATAAGAACGTCCAGACGTGCATGGACTTGGCCAAGGGTCAGCAGGGGCTGTTCGGCCTGGTCAACATGTTCAGTGGTGGCGCACTGCTCCAGATCACCATCTTCGCGCTCGGGATCATGCCGTACATCACGGCGAGCATCATCCTTCAGCTGCTGACCGTGGTGATCCCGCGTCTCGAGGCCCTCAAGAAGGAGGGCCAGACCGGGCAGGCGAAGATCACGCAGTACACCCGATACCTGACCGTCGCGCTGGCGATTCTCCAGGGCACGGGCCTGGTCGCCACCGCGCGCAGCGGTTCGCTGTTCCAGAGCTGCCCGGTCGGCAGTCAGATCGTCCGGGACGATTCGATCTTCACCACCGCCGTGATGGTCATCACGATGACCGCCGGCACCGCGCTGATCATGTGGCTCGGTGAGCTCGTCACCGACCGCGGCATCGGCAACGGCATGTCGATCCTGATGTTCGTCTCGATCGCCGCCGGTTTCCCCAGCGCCATGTGGAGCATCAAGCAGCAGGGCAAGATCATGGACGGCTGGCTGGAGTTCGGCCTGGTGATCGTCTGCGGTCTGGCCATGGTCGGCCTGGTGGTCTTCGTCGAGCAGGCGCAGCGCCGCATCCCGGTGCAGTACGCCAAGCGGATGATCGGCCGTCGCAGCTACGGCGGTACGTCCACCTACATCCCGATGAAGGTGAACCAGGCGGGTGTGATCCCCGTGATCTTCGCCTCGTCCCTGCTCTACATTCCCGCGCTGATCGTCCAGTTCAGCCAGTCCAAGGCGGGCTGGGCGAACTGGATCTCGCAGAACCTGGTCAAGGGCGACCACCCGATCTACATCACCGCGTACTTCCTGCTGATCGTCTTCTTCGCGTTCTTCTACGTCGCCATCAGCTTCAACCCCGAAGAAGTTGCCGACAACATGAAGAAGTATGGTGGGTTCATCCCGGGTATTCGGGCTGGTCGTCCCACTGCTGAGTATCTGAGCTACGTGCTGAACCGCATCACGTGGCCCGGTGCGCTCTATCTGGGTCTGATCGCCCTGGTGCCCACGGTGGCGCTCGTGACGCTCAACGCGAATCAGAACTTCCCGTTCGGCGGCACGAGCATCCTCATCATCGTGGGTGTCGGCCTGGAGACCGTGAAGCAGATCGAGAGCCAGCTTCAGCAGCGACACTACGAAGGGTTCCTCCGCTGATGCGAATCGTCCTCGTCGGGCCTCCTGGAGCCGGCAAGGGTACGCAGGCCGCGTACCTGGCCGAGAACCTGTCGATCCCGCACATCTCCACGGGCGACCTCTTCCGCGCGAACATCAGCCAGGGCACACCGCTCGGCAAGCAGGCGCAGGAGTACATGAGGGCCGGGCAACTGGTACCGGACGAGGTCACGGTCGGCATGGCCGAGGACCGGATGCGCCAGCCGGACGCCGCGGGCGGCTTCCTGCTCGACGGCTTCCCGCGCAACCTGGCCCAGGCCGAGGCGCTGGACGCCTTCCTGCGGGCCAACGACCTGTCGCTGGACGCGGTGCTGGACCTGGAGGTCCCGGAGGACGAGGTGGTCAAGCGCATCGCCGGCCGCCGCACCTGCCGCAACGACAGCGCGCACACCTTCCACGTCGAGTACAAGAAGCCCGAGACCGAGGGCGTGTGCGACGTGTGCGGCGGCGAGCTGTACCAGCGCGAGGACGACAGCGAGGAAACCGTCCGCAAGCGCCTCGAGGTCTACCACCGCGAGACCGAGCCGATCATCGACTACTACAAGGCCAAGGGCCAGGTCGTGACGATCCCGGCGCTCGGCAAGGTGTCCGAGGTGACACAGCGCGCGATGGGGGCTCTGGCCGCCAAGGCGGCCTGAGAGCCGCGAGGACCGGAATACCGGCCGTGGTGCCCCTCCGGGGCGCCACGGCCGTACTGTTGAGCAGATACGTCACGGCACGACGACCGCAGCACCAGAGACTGACCCCGGAAGGCACCCCATGGTGGAGATCAAGACAGCCGAGCAGATCGCGAAGATGCGCGAGGCGGGGCTGGTCGTCGCCGCCATCCACGAGGCGACCCGCGCGGCCGCGGTGCCCGGTGCCTCCACCAAGGACCTGGACGACGTCGCCCGCAAGGTGATCGCCGACCACGGTGCCAAGTCGAACTTCCTGGGCTACGGCGGCTTCCCCGCGACCATCTGCACCTCGGTGAACGACATCGTGGTGCACGGCATCCCGGACCGGGAGACCGTGCTGAAGGACGGCGACCTCCTGTCCATCGACGCGGGCGCGATCATCGACGGCTGGCACGGGGACGCCGCCTTCACCGTCTTCGTCGGCGAGGGCCACGCTCCGGAGCTGCACGAGCTGAGCCGGGTGACCGAGGAGTCGATGTGGGCCGGGATCGCCGCGGTCCGCAAGGGCAGCCGGCTGATCGACATCTCCAGGGCGATCGAGGGCTACATCCGGCGCCAGCCGCGTCCGGCCTCCGGCAAGTACGGGATCATCGAGGACTACGGCGGCCACGGCATCGGCAGCCAGATGCACATGGACCCGCACCTGCTGAACTACGTCTCCCGCAAGCGCGGCAAGGGCCCGAAGCTGGTGCCCGGCTTCTGCATCGCGATCGAGCCGATGGTGAGCCTCGGCACCGCGAAGACGCACGTCCTCGCCGACGACTGGACCGTCAAGACGGACGACGGCACCTGGTCCAGCCACTGGGAGCACTCGGTCGCGCTGACCGAGGAGGGCCCGCTGGTGCTGACGGCGGTGGACGGCGGCAAGGCGAAGCTGGCCGAGCTGGGCGTGGAGACCGCGCCGGACCCGCTGGCCTGATCCCGTCGCCCTCCGTGATCTTGTTTGGCATAAACACCGCGGAATCCGGGCATGCTGCCCCGGATTCGTGTTTCGGGATGCCCTGACGTAGACTGACACGTCGGCTCACGCATGCCCTCCCGCATGTCGCGAGCCGATCAAGGTAGCCGATCCCGAAAGCAGGACATGGCCAAGAAGCAAGGCGCCATCGAAATCGAGGGCACCGTGATCGAGTCTCTGCCGAACGCGATGTTCAAGGTGGAGCTTCAGAACGGTCACAAGGTCCTCGCGCACATCAGCGGCAAGATGCGCATGCACTACATCCGCATCCTGCCCGATGACCGAGTTGTCGTGGAGCTCTCTCCGTACGACCTCACGCGCGGACGGATCGTCTACCGCTACAAGTAGATCTCACGACCCGGAGAACCTCACACCATGAAGGTCAAGCCGAGCGTCAAGAAGATCTGCGACAAGTGCAAGGTGATCCGCCGCCACGGCCGGGTCATGGTCATCTGCGACAACCTGCGCCACAAGCAGCGCCAGGGCTGACGCACGCCGGCCGATAGACCTGCACCTCTCGCAGCAATCTTCGCGCGACGCATAACTATACGTACATACGCAGTCACCCGTTCCCGACACGGCTTCCGCGCCGGTGGGGACGACACCCCCGGTCGGAGGCCGGGGACCCGGCCCGCCCGGCCGGGAGAGGTGCTGTGGAAGACCTCCGACAACCATCTGGAGCCAGATTCATGGCACGCCTTGCAGGCGTTGATCTCCCGCGCGAAAAGCGCGTCGAGGTCGCCCTCACCTACGTCTTCGGCATCGGTCGCACCCTTGCCCAGCAGACGCTCGCCAACACCGGTGTGAACCCGGACACCCGCGTTCGCGACCTGGCCGAAGAGGACCTGGTCAAGATCCGCGAGTACGTGGACAACAACATCAAGACCGAGGGTGACCTCCGTCGTGAGATTCAGGCCGACATCCGCCGCAAGGTGGAGATCGGCTGCTACCAGGGCCTGCGTCACCGCCGCGGCCTGCCGGTCCACGGCCAGCGCACCAGCACCAACGCCCGCACCCGCAAGGGCCCGCGTCGCGCGATCGCCGGTAAGAAGAAGCCGGGCAAGAAGTAGTCCGCACCGGACGCTGCCAAGCGGTCCGAGCTGTAGGACCGACCACCTCCACGGGAGAATTCAGGAATGCCTCCGAAGAGCAGGACGGCCGGCGCCAAGAAGGTGCGCCGCAAGGAGAAGAAGAACGTCGCCCACGGGCACGCTCACATCAAGAGCACGTTCAACAACACCATCGTTTCGATCACGGACCCCACCGGGAACGTGATTTCTTGGGCCTCGGCCGGCCACGTCGGCTTCAAGGGCTCGCGCAAGTCCACTCCGTTCGCCGCGCAGATGGCCGCCGAGTCGGCCGCCCGCCGCGCGCAGGAGCACGGCATGCGCAAGGTCGACGTGTTCGTCAAGGGTCCGGGCTCCGGCCGTGAGACCGCGATCCGCTCGCTCCAGGCCACCGGCCTGGAGGTGGGCTCGATCCAGGACGTCACTCCGACTCCGCACAACGGATGCCGCCCGCCCAAGCGCCGGCGCGTCTGACCCGCTGCTGAAGTAGGAGACAACTAGAAAATGGCGCGTTACACCGGGGCCGACTGCAAGCGTTGCCGTCGGGAAAAGCAGAAGCTCTTCCTCAAGGGGAGCAAGTGCGAGAGCGCAAAGTGCCCGATTGAGATCCGTCCTTACCCCCCGGGTGAGCACGGTCGCGGGCGCACCAAGGACAGCGAGTACCTCCTTCAGCTTCGGGAGAAGCAGAAGGCGACCCGCATCTACGGCGTCCTTGAGAAGCAGTTCCGTGGCTACTACGCGGAGGCGAACAAGAAGACCGGCAAGACCGGTGAGAACCTTCTTCGCATCCTCGAGACGCGGCTGGACAACGTGGTCTACCGGGCGGGCTTCGCCAAGTCCCGGGACCACGCCCGCCAGCTGGTCCGCCACGGACACTTCACCGTGAACGGTGTCAAGACCGACATTCCGTCGGCTCGTGTCTCCGTGAACGACATCATCGAGGTCCGCCAGAAGTCCCGGACCATGACCCCCTTCCAGGTGGCCGTGGCCGAGGCGGGCGAGCGCACCGTGCCGGCGTGGCTGGAGGCCATTCCGTCGCAGCTGCGGATCCTCGTGCACTCGATGCCCGAGCGCCAGGTGATCGACACCCAGGTGCAGGAGCAGCTCATCGTCGAGCTCTACTCCAAGTAGTAGAGGGTGACGATACGGGCGGTACGGCGCCGTATGGCACGTACCGCCCGTACCATAGAAGGGTTCGGCGTCAAATAGCGGGCGCCGGAGACTGGAGGAAAACCCCATGCTGATCGCTCAGCGTCCCTCGTTGACCGAAGAGGTCGTCGACGAGTTCCGCTCCCGGTTCGTGATCGAGCCGCTGGAGCCGGGCTTCGGCTACACCCTCGGAAACTCCCTGCGTCGTACGCTCCTCTCCTCGATTCCCGGTGCGGCGGTCACGTCCATCCGGATCGACGGGGTCCTGCACGAGTTCACCACCGTGCCGGGCGTCAAGGAGGACGTCACCGACCTGATCCTCAACATCAAGCAGCTGGTCGTCTCCTCGGAGCACGACGAGCCGGTCGTGATGTACCTGCGCAAGCAGGGCCCGGGTCTGGTCACCGCCGCCGACATCGCCCCGCCGGCCGGTGTCGAGGTGCACAACCCGGACCTGGTCCTGGCCACGCTGAACGGCAAGGGCAAGCTGGAGATGGAGCTGACCGTCGAGCGCGGTCGCGGCTACGTCTCCGCCGTCCAGAACAAGCAGGTCGGCCAGGAGATCGGCCGGATCCCGGTCGACTCGATCTACTCGCCGGTCCTCAAGGTCACCTACAAGGTCGAGGCGACCCGTGTCGAGCAGCGCACCGACTTCGACAAGCTGATCGTCGACGTCGAGACCAAGCAGGCCATGCGCCCGCGCGACGCCATGGCGTCGGCCGGTAAGACCCTGGTCGAGCTGTTCGGCCTGGCCCGCGAGCTGAACGTGGACGCCGAGGGCATCGACATGGGCCCGTCCCCGACGGACGCCGCCCTGGCCGCCGATCTGGCGCTGCCGATCGAGGAGCTCGAACTCACCGTTCGGTCGTACAACTGCCTCAAGCGTGAGGGCATCCACTCCGTGGGCGAGCTCGTCGCGCGCTCCGAGGCGGACCTGCTCGACATCCGCAACTTCGGCGCCAAGTCGATCGACGAGGTCAAGGCGAAGCTGGCCGGTATGGGCCTCGCGCTCAAGGACAGCCCGCCCGGATTCGACCCGACCGCCGCCGCGGACGCCTTCGGCGCGGACGACGACGCGGACGCCGGTTTCGTGGAGACCGAGCAGTACTGAGACCTCCGGCGGGCGCACGCTCGTCGGTAACTGACACCGGTACCTGATACGGCCGGTGCAGACATCTAGGAGATACACCATGCCGAAGCCCACCAAGGGCGCCCGTCTGGGCGGCAGCGCTGCGCACGAGCGGCTCCTGCTGGCGAACCTCGCCACCGCGCTGTTCGAGCACGGCCGGATCACCACCACCGAGGCGAAGGCCCGCCGCCTGCGCCCGGTCGCGGAGAAGCTGGTCACCAAGGCGAAGAAGGGCGACCTTCACAACCGCCGTCTGGTGCTCCAGACCGTCCGGGACAAGAGCGTCGTGCACACTCTCTTCACCGAGATCGCGCCGCGCTACGAGAACCGGCCGGGTGGCTACACCCGCATCACCAAGATCGGCAACCGTCGTGGCGACAACGCCCCGATGGCGGTCATCGAGCTGGTCGAGGCCCTGACCGTGCAGCAGGAGGCGGTCGGCGAGGCCGAGGCCGCCACCAAGCGCACCGCCAAGGACGCCGCCGGCGACCAGGCCGTCGCGGACCTCAAGAAGGACGAGGCCGCCGAGGCCGAGGCCACCGAGGCTCCGGAGGAGTCCAAGGACGCCTGACGTCCGAGGCTTGTTCGACGGACGGGCCCGCTCCCAGATTCTGGGTGCGGGCCCGTTCCGCGTCCTGCGTGGAGAGGAACGGTTGCGTGAGTGACGAGGCGGCACCCGGTTTCGTACGGGTCCGGCTGGATCTGAGCTACGACGGCAAGGACTTCTCGGGCTGGGCCAAGCAGCGCGAGCGGCGCACCGTCCAGGGCGAGCTGGAGAGCGCCCTGCGCACGGTGACCCGGTCGTCGGAGACCCATGAGCTGACGGTCGCGGGCCGCACCGACGCCGGGGTGCACGCCCGCGGGCAGGTCGCGCACGTCGACCTGCCGGAGGAGCTCTGGGCCGAGCACCGGGACAAGCTGCTGCGTCGGCTGGCGGGGCGGCTGCCGCACGACGTACGGGTGTGGCGCGTGGCGGAGGCGCCGCCCGGTTTCAACGCGCGCTTCTCGGCCATCTGGCGGCGGTACGCCTACCGGGTGGTGGACCACCCGGGCGGGGTCGATCCGCTGCTGCGCGGCCATGTGCTCTGGCACGACTGGCCGCTGGACGTGGACGCCATGAACGCGGCCTCGGCGCCGCTGCTCGGCGAGCACGACTTCGCCGCGTACTGCAAGCGGCGGGACGGCGCCACCACCATCCGCACCCTCCAGAAGCTGAGCTGGGAGCGCGGCGCGGACGGGGTGATCACGGCGACGGTGCGGGCCGACGCCTTCTGCCACAACATGGTCCGCTCGCTGGTCGGCGCGCTGCTGTTCACCGGCGACGGCCACCGCCCGGTGGACTGGCCGGGGAAGGTGCTGGCGGCGGGGGTGCGGGATTCGGCGGTCCATGTCGTACGCCCCCACGGTCTGACCCTCGAAGAGGTCGGCTACCCGGCCGACGAGTTGCTCGCGGCCCGGAACAAGGAGGCCCGCAACAAGCGTTCACTTCCCGGTGCGGGGTGCTGCTGACCTGCGCCGGGTGTGTGTGCGCGATCAGCGGGTACACGATTGCGCGCATCTGTGTCTGGAGCCGGAGCACAGGAGATCGCTACCATTTGCGCCGCAGAGACCGGGTGGCCGACCGGGAAGGGACGTAAACCGCGTGAGTACCAGTGAGGCCGCCGTACGTGAGCAGCTGACGAGGGCTCTGCAAGAGCGCGACGAGGAGATCGCCGACCGCTGGGTCGCGCTCCAGCTGGAGCAGGCGCTGCTCGGCACCGACATCAGTGAGGCCGAACTCCGCGAGGAGGCCGACTCGTTGATCGACGCGCTGGTCCCGGGGCTGGAGAGCGATGTCCCGGCGGACCGGGTCGTCACCTCCCACCCGGGGCTGCACCAGGCGGTCGTGGGACTGTCCATGCGCCGGGCCCAGGCAGGGGCCACGCCGACCGCGACGTCGCTGGCGGTGCTGGCGCTCAAGGAGGCACTGCTGAAGGCCGTACAGCGGGAGACCCGGGACGCCGAGGAGCTGTTCGCCACGGCGGTCTTCATCAACCGGCTGCTCGATGTGGCCGGGGCGCTGTCCTTCGAGACGTACGTGGAGGGCCGCGAGGAGATCATCCGGCGGCAGAGCCAGCAGCTGATGGAGCTGTCCACGCCGGTGGTGCGGCTGTGGAAGCAGGTGCTGGCGGTGCCGCTGATCGGCACCCTGGACACGGCGCGGACCCAGATCGTGATGGAGAACCTGCTCCAGGCGATACAGGACCATGAGGCGCTGGTCGCGATCATCGACATCACGGGCGTCTCGACGGTGGACACCGCCGTCGCCCAGCACCTCATGCAGACCGTCAACGCGGTGCGGCTGATGGGCGCGGACTGCGTGATCAGCGGCATCCGGCCGTCCATCGCACAGACCATCGCCCAGCTCGGCATCGACCTGTCCACCATCCTCACGCGGGCGACGCTGGCCGACGCGCTGGCCGCCGCGATCAAGCTGATCGACGGTCCGGGCCCGGGCGGGGACGCGGGGGAAAGCCGGTGAGCGGAGGACCCCGCCCGGTGGGCGTGCCGATCCTGCGGCTGGGCGACGTCCTGGTCACGGGACTGCTCAACGAGCTGGACGACCGCGCCGCCATCGCCTTCACCGAGGAGCTGACGGCCCGCATCTCCGCCGAGGGGGCGCGGGGGGTGCTCATCGACATCTCCCGACTGGAGATCATCGACTCCTTCGTGGCGCGCACCCTGATGGAGCTGACCACGGTGTCCCGGCTGCTGGGCGCCCGGGTGATCGTGGCGGGCATGCGGCCCCCGGTGGCGATCACCCTGGTCGAGCTGGGGATCGAACTGGTCGGTGTGGAGACCGCACTCAACCCGGAACAGGGCTTGGCCGCGCTGGGGTGGCGGCAGGCCCAGGAACCCCTGGGAGGGTCCCGACGTGGCGCTGCCCGGTGAGTCCGCCGTCGCTTCCCGGCCGAAGCCGGCGCCCCGCGCGGGCGACGGCGAGGCGGGCGCGCCCGTGACCCGTCAGGTCACCCATCAGGTCCGTACCGAGGAGGACCTGCTGGCGGTGCGGCACGCGGTGCGTGCGGCCACCGTCGAGGTCGGGTTCGGGATCGTCGACCAGACCCGGGTGGTCACGGCGGCGAGCGAGCTGGCCCGTAACGCCTATGTCCACGGCGGGGGCGGCACCCTGACGATCGAGCAGGTCCGCGGCCCCGCCGGGCGCGGGCTGCGGCTGATCGTCAAGGACGACGGGCCCGGCATCGAGGACCTCGACACGGCGCTCACCGACGGCTTCACCACCGGCGCGGGGCTCGGCCACGGGCTGGGCGGGGCGCGTCGGCTGATGGACGAGTTCACGGTGCACACCGGCGCGGGGCAGGGCACGGTCGTGGTCGCCACCCGGTGGACGGTCCGGTGATCCGTACGACGGTGACCCCCACCGCCCAGGTACGGATCGACCATCACAGCGCGGTCCACCTGGCGGCCGAGACCGCGCGGCGTACGGCGCGGGAGTGCGGGCTGCCCGGCGCGCTGCCCGAGCAGGCGGCCGTGGTCGCGTCGGAGCTGGCCACCAACCTGGACAAGCACGCCAGCGACGGCACCCTCTACATCCAGCCCGTGCCGCTCGGCGAGGGCATGGAGATCCTGGCCGCCGACCGCGGCCCCGGCATGGCCGAGCTGGAACGCTGCCTCACCGACGGCTACACCACCGCCGGAACCCTCGGCGTGGGGCTCGGCGCGGTGACCCGGCTCGCCACCCACTTCGCCATCCGCACGGGTACGGGGGCCGGTGCCGAGGTCGGCACCTGGGCCTGCGCCCGGCTCGCCCCGCCCGGCGACCGGGGCGCCGCGCTCCAGGGCGTGGGCTCGGTGTGCCTGGCCGTCGCCGGGGAGGAGGAATGCGGCGACGCGTGCGCCGTCGCCGACACCGGCGCCACCCGCACCGCCGTCGTCCTCGACGGGCTGGGTCACGGGACCCAGGCCGCGGAGGCGGCCGGTCTCGCGCTGCGCGTCTTCGACGCCGACCCCGGGCGGCCGCTGTGCGAGCTGGTGACCGCCATGCACCGCGCCCTGCGGCAGACCCGCGGGGCCGCGGCCGGGGTGCTGCGCCTCCACGACGATCACGCCGAGTACTGCGGCATCGGCAACGTCCGGGTGCTGACCCTGACCCACCAGGGCGTCCAGTCCCGGCTCACCGGGCAGCCCGGCGTCGTCGGCTGGTCCATGCCCGCCCCGCACGTCCACCGCTTCCCGCTGCCGCCGGGCGTCACCGCGGTGCTCCACAGCGACGGCATCGACGCCGGATGGGCGCGCGATCCGTCGCCGTTCCTGCTCCGACTCCCGCCACCCCTGTTGTCCGCCGCACTCGCCCATGGCCATCGCCGCATCCGCGACGATGCCACGGTTCTCACGGCCAGGCCCCCACAGAGGCACCCATGACCACCCGGACCATCGGCTGCGACACGGCGGACGGGCTCAGCCGGGCCGTGCGCCGCATCGCCCGCGACCACGCCCTGGATCCCGGCGTGCGCGGACGGCTCGTGCTGTCCGTCGCTGCCGTTGCGGAACCGGCCCTGAGCGCGGCCGGACACACCTCGCTGAGCTGGACGTTCCAGTGCGAGGACGAGGACCGGTCCGGGCTGCTGACGCTGGCGCTCGGTTTAGACGCCCCCGTGGCCCTGCCGTCCGCCGAGACCGCGGCCGGGCTCCCGCTGCCCGCCGACGCGGTGACGGAACGGGAGGTCGTGTGGCGGCTCCCGGCCGCCCCGGCACCCGACGCCCCGGCCGACGGGCCGGCGCCGGACGACGCGGCGCTGGTGACGGAGGAGCTGCGCGCCGTGGTGGCCCGCGCCGACGCGCTCACCGCCGAACACCGCCGCCTCAAGGACGAACTCGCCGAGACCAACAGCGGCGTGCTCGCCCTGTACGTCCAGCTCGACGAGCGCGACGCGCAGTTGCGCAAGGCGCACGGCCAGACCCTGCGCGAGCTGGAGGACGCGCTGCGTCCGGCGCCCCTGGAGGTCGACGGTCTCGAACTCGCCGTCCACTACGCGCCCGCGGGCACCGACGCGCCCACCGGCGGTGACCTGTACGACTGGTTCGTGCTGCCCGACGGCACGGTCCACATCACGGTCGTGGACGCGCTCGGCCACGGGGTGACCAGTACCCGTGGCGCGCTCAATGTCACCCACGCGGTGCGCACCCTCGCGCTGGAGGGCCACCACCTCCAGTCGATCGTCGCCCGCACCGACGAGATCCTGCTGCCGTTCGACCGCAGCGTGATGGCGACCGTCCTGCTGGCCCGGATCGACCCGGCCACCGGTGAGCTGTGGGTGGCCAACGGCAGCCATCCGCCCGCGCTGCTGACGCGCGGTGACGGCACGGCGCGCTATCTGGAGGCGCGCGGCCGCGGGATCGGCTTCCCGATGCCCGGGAGCGACCGGCTGCTGACCGAGAAGATGGCGCCGGGCGATCTCCTGCTCCTCTACACCGACGGGCTCACCGAGAGCCGTCGGGACCCCGTGGAGGGCGAGAAGCGTCTGATCGAGGCCGCGTACGAGCATCTGCACGCCCCGATCGAGGAGATCCCCGGCGCCATCGCGGACGATATGCACACCGTGATCCTTCACCCGGACGACACGCTCGCGCTGGCCGTCCGGGTCCGGTCCTGAAGGTCCTGAGGGACCTGAAGGTCCTGACGGTCCCTAGGAGGACCGCAGGATCGCCGGCCGGTGGTGCCGCTGCCGTTGCCGCCGTCGCCACAGCGCCCGGTCGTGCGGCTGTGCCCGGACCAGCTCCTCGAAGAGGGTGTGGGCGCCGAGCAGCGCCTCCCGCAGCCGGTCCGTGTCGACATGGCCCGCGCGGGCCTGCTCCGCCTCGGTGTGCAGCTGCCGGTAGCCGCCGACCGCCTGGGCGTGCCGGACGGACAGCGCCTCCAGCAGCTGCTCCGGGGACTCGGCCGGATAGCCGCGCTCGACCGCCAGCGCGCTGAGCAGCCGGTCGGCCTCCCGCACCGAGAGCGCGGGGGACTCGACGAACCGCTCCTGGATACCCGACCAGCGGGCCGCGTACTGCTCCCGGGACTCCGGCGTCAGCGCCCGTATCGACAGTTCGCCGTAGCGTCGCAGCCGCTCGCTGAGCTCCCACTGCGCCGCCTTGGCGTCGCCGCCGTGCCGTGCGACGGCCCGGTCGTACTCGGGGCCGAACCGGCTGATGAGGCCGTCGCGGCTGCTCTGCCGCACGGGCCGCGCGAACACCAGCGCCACCATGGCCACCAGCGCCGCTACCAGGATGATGAGCGTGACTGACATCGGATTGCCTTCCGCAGAGATTTCCTCGCTCGAGGCTTGACATCACCCAGTGTTACCGCGCTGGCCAGAGCCAAACGCGGCGCACGCGTCACCCCCGCCCTCAATTTTCGTGTGGTGCACAGGTAATGGCCAGGTCCCCGGATTTGCCGAGGCAGGGGCGGACACCGTGAGTGACCGGGTGGAGGTCGGTCTTGTGGCGGTCGAGGATGTCCCCGATGACCCGGCCGATGCGGATCGCGGCGGTGGAGTCGGGCGCCTTGCGGAGGGTCAGGTCCCAGCCCGCGGTGCCCTTCTGGCCGCCGCGCGCCGCGTGGATCCGCTCGTACGGAACGGTGAAGCGGAACCGGGTCGCGTCCAGCGCGGTGACGCCCGCGGTGAACGGGAGCGCCGCGCCGCGCGGGGTGGCGAGCACGCTCGGGGCGGCGTCGGCGGCGAAGCGGGCGCCGTGCAGGGTGCCCTCGACGACGAGCCCGTCGGCCTCGGCGCGGATCACCCGGGCCTCGGCGTGGGCCGGGCGGCGCCAGGCGCGCAGCGCGAGATAGCCGTCGACGGTGGGGTACGGGATCCACCAGGCGAACGGGGAGCCGGGCAGCGGATCGAGACCCACCAGCCCGCGCCCCTCGGCGAACCGGCACATCACCCGGCGGCGCACCCCGTCCGAGGAGCGCACCACGTGCACGTCCCAGCGGCCCTCGGCGAGGTCGATCGCGCGGCGGTCCAGCGTCGCGGTCCACGGCGCGCCCGGGGCGGCGGGGGGCCGCAGCGGCACCCGGGCCGGGGTGCCCCGGCCACCGCGGTGAGTGAGGGTCAGGGCGAGGCCGGTGCCGTGGACGCCCGCGGGCTCGACCAGCACGGCCATGGTGCCGTCGGCGTCGACGCGGCAGGAGGCGACCGGGCGCAGGGGCTTGCGGATCAGCTGCTTGACCACGCTCTTGAAGGTCTTCCGGGGCACGGCCGGACGTCCGGCGTGGGAGCCGAAGGCGCGGGCAGCGGAGGCGGGCCGGGGGCCGGTCCGGGGCGACTGGCCGCGCCGGGCGAAGAGTTCGGCGAAGAGTTCCTCGTACGCGGTGGCCAGGCGCGCCGGTGCGTACCGCTGCGCCGCGACCCGCGCCGCCTCGCCCATGGAGCGGCGCAGCGCGTCGTCCTCGATGAGGGTGAGCAGTCCCTTGGCGATGCCGTCGGCGTCGCCGACGGGGACCAGCATCCCGTCGTGGCCGTCGGTGATGATCTCGCCGGGCCCGTGCGGGCAGTCGGTGGCGACGACGGGCACCCCGCAGTGCATCGCCTCGACGATCGTCATGCCGAACGACTCCTCGCGGGAGGTGACGGCGGCGATGGCGCCCTTGGCCCATTCGGTCTCGATGGGGGAGTGGGCGCCCATCATCGTGATGTGCCCGGCGAGCCCGAGTTCGTCGATCTGGCGGCGGAGGGCGGGCGCCTGGGGGCCGCGGCCGTAGATCCGCAGGTGCCAGTCGGGGTGTTTGGCGGCGACCGTGGCCCAGGCGCTGACCAGCAGGTCGTAGCGCTTGACCGGGATGAGCCGGCCGGCGGCCACGACCAGTTTGGCGTTGCCGTCGGAGGGCTGGATGCCGGTGGCGGGCACGCAGTTGGGCAGCCCGGTCAGCAGGGTGGAGACGCCGGGCAGGCGGTCGCGGTGGGTCCGCGCGTCGGCCTCGGAGACGGAGGTGTTGGCGTCGAGCCGGGCGAGGGCGGCGTCGCAGGCGGTGCGGATCTCGGCGCGGTGGGTTTCGTACAGCCGGTGCTCCTGGCCGATCCGCAGATAGCGGCCCTCCTGCCCGAGCGCGGCGAGGCAGATCACCAGCCCGGGGCGGGTGGCGATGACGACGTCGGCGTCGGTGTCGGCCAGGTAGGCGGCGAGGCGCTGGTCGGTGAGCGCGTTGAAGTTGACGGTGCCTTTGGACTCCGCGGCCGGGACGTGGGCGCTGGGCTGCTTCAGCAGCGGGTTGCCGAGGTCGCCGGACTCGCGCGGGGCGTCCGGGCGTTGGTCGATCAGCGGTCTGACCCGCACGCCCCGGGGGAGGGGGAGGCCCGGGGTGTCGATGGTGCGTATCAGGGAGACGATCTCCACGCGGTGGCGGGCGGCGAGCGCCCCGGCCAGATTGAACGTCGACCGGATGGTGCCGCCGATCCCATAGGCGTTGTGCAGCAGAAAAGCGATCTTCATGGTGATGTACGCGCGGCCCTCTGGGTCTGCCGCGACGTGCCCTCCCCTCCGGTGTGTGCCGCCGGTGTGATGGCGATATGGAGTGAACTGAGGAACGATCGGTCGGTAAGACAGCCTGGAGGCGGAAAAGTTGCTTATGCATGTGGTGATATGGGATGCACCACATTCAGTGTGAGCTGTACAACCTCCGTCCGCACGGCGAGTCCGCGCCCGCAGAGGTTGTTCGCGACCCCTTGGGTTCCGGCCGCCCCCGTTGTTGGATGGCCCGAAGGAACGCGGGGGCGTCAACCGAGGGCGGGCAGAGACGTGATGACATCCGGAGCGCGGAGCGTGCTCACCGCGGCGGCGGTCCTGGCGGCACTGGGGCTGGTGACCGGATGCGGTGGTTCGGACCGGAAGCCGGACGAGAAGGTCGCCCAGCGCGACGGCGCGGCGGCGGAGCCGCTGTCCGCGTCCGCCCTGGAACGGGCCGCGCTGGTCAAGGCCGACCTCAAGGGTGCCGGTCTCAAGGGGTACGGGATCGGCAAGATGACGGAGCGGGAGTTCAACGGGGGCGAGAACGCTCAGCCTGCCAAGGCCCTCCAGCCCGGATGCCGACCGCTGGCCGCGCTGATGGGCACCGGCTTCGACCCGGCGCCCCGGAACTCCGTCTACCGGAGCTACGCCGCGGCCTCGGGCCGGGACGCGGGCGTCTCCGGCATCATCCGGCTCTCCTCGTACGGGCCCGGCGACGCCGAGAAGACGGTCGAGGACCTGCGGAAGGCGATATCCGCCTGCGGGGGCGGGTTCGCGGCCACCGACGGTTCGGGAAAGCGGGCGGACGTCACCAAGGTGACCCCGCTCGGCGCGCCCGCGGCGGGCGACGAGGCGCTCGCGTACAGCATGGTCGACGGCGGCAAGGAGAAGGCCGTCATCGCCTTCACGGTGGTGCGCACCGGACCCCAGCTCACCGTGGCCTTCGGTGTGAACCTGACGAACCCCACCCAGCCCGCGGTCCCCAAAACGGTCGTGGAGCGTCAGGTTCGAAAGGTGGAGGCCGCGAACCGGTCATAGGGGGTGTGAAGCCTCCCATATCCGCCTACGACGCGCGTACGATTCGACGTACGCGGGTAAAACGGACGCGGTACGCCGAAGGGCACGGGGCGGGTTTCGGGGGGAGCGCGCGGGAGTGGACCAACCCATCCAGGACGCAGGGCAGGCCGGATGACCGGCTTCGGAGCGTTCGACCTCTACCAGGAGCTGGCCAGGATCCTCGGCCGGCTGACGGACAGCGCCGCCTGGCGGGACCGGCTGATCCACACCGTCGAGGAGACCTACGGGGTCACGCTGCCCGTGGAGCGCCACACCATCAAGCACTGGGACCTGCGGTCCATCGCGGAGGTCTGCGACCGCTACCCCGACGGGCTGCGCGTCCTGCTGCGCGCGGTGGGCGAGGACTACGAGGGCACCGTGGTGCTGGCGGAGGCCTGGCAACTGGTCGACCAGTGCTGCCCGGTGCCGCTGCTGACGGACGTCGAGCGCCGGGACTTATGCGCCCTGCTGCTCGACGGCGCCGCCGAGACGGAGCTGACCACCCTGTCCCGCTACGCGTTCGAGCTGCTCGGCCGGGCCGGTGAGGGCGACGACAGCTGGAACGGCCGGGTGGAGCGGCTGGTGCGCGACCTGGAGGACGACGTCGAGGTGGAGGGCCGGGCGCCCGCGCTGATGACGTTCGTGGAGCGGGTGGCGGCGGGCGAGCGGCCCGCGCTGCGCAAGGGGCTGCGGCAGTGGAACCACCAGGTCGCCAAGCGGCTCGCCTGGCCTCCCGGGCTGCTCGCCGCCACCCGCGAGCGGGAGGCTGCCGCGGCGGGGCTGCCGGTCGGGGAGCGCAGCCTGGTGGTGGAGATCTCGTCCCGCCCGGCGGCGGCCGCCCTGTTCAGCATCCGGGCACGGCTCATGGACGACCGGTCGCGGGAGTTCCCGGTGCTCTGCGACGCCCGCGCCCGGGGGCGGGACGAGCTGGAGGCGCGGGTCGCTGCGGTTCACCGGGAGGCCATCGAGCGGCTGGGGCTGCTCGCCCCGGGGCTCCAGGTGGAGTTCGTCCTGCCGCTCCATCTGATCTGGCTGGACGTCGACCGGTTCGAGGTGCGCCCGGCGGGGTTGTCGTCGCGGCCGATCGGCGAGGACCACACGGTCGTGGTCCGCCCGTGGGAGCGGCTGCGGCTGCCGCACGTCAACCACCATCTGCGGGGCCGCTGGCGCTGGCTCCAGAGCCATGGCCGGGAGTACCAGGAGGCGGCCGTGGAGTGGGTCGACCCCGGGGTGGTGCTGGAGCCCCGGAGGCTGCGCAGACGGCTGCGGCACGCCCAGACACCGGTCTGCTTCGTGCTGTTCGAGCCGCCCCGGCACACCGGGGACGAGGCCACGGACTATCTGTCCGTGCTGCTGGAGGCGGGTATTCCGGCCCTGGTCGGGGTACGCAGCGGGGGCGAAACGGTCGCAGGACGCCAAGAAATACGAAACTTCCTCAGAACGGCACTCACCGATCTCCCCGAGCGGGTAAGACTATTGAGAGGCGGACTGCGACCTGGAGGAAGCGGCGAGATGCTGTCGGCGGACCTCGACGTGAACCTCGACGTGGACCTCAGCCTCGTATGGGACAGTCCGGACGGCCTGGAGGAACTGCGGTCCGTACTGCTGCATCCGCCGATCAGGGGGGAACATGACCGATCGGCATGACATCGACGGCGTCCCGGGCGGCCCGGACACCCCGCACGACGCGGGCGGCGGGGAGCGCGCGGGCGCCCCGCCCTGGTGGGTGTTCCACGACAGCGGCCTGGAACCGTCCGGGGAGCGCGCGGCGCCGCCGATCCCGCCACCGCCGCCCTGGCGGGTCTTCGAGGACGCCGGCACCCCGCTGCCCCCGCCCGGCGCCGCCCCGGCCGGTCGCCGCCGCCTGGGCAGCCCCGGCGGCGGAACCCTGGACCGCTCCGTGGTCGAGATGGTCAACGTGGCCCTGCACGTCCGCCGCCCGCTGCTGGTCACCGGGCGGCCCGGCACCGGCAAGTCCAGCCTGGCGTACCGGATCGCCACCGAGCTGGGCCTGGGTCCGGTGCTCTCCTGGCCCATCGTCAGCCGTACGACGCTCAAGGACGGGCTGTACGACTACGACGCGATCGGCCGCGTCCAGGACACCCCGCCGCCGGTCGGCGGCGCGGCGGAGGACCGGGTCCTGCCCGACCTCGGCCGCTATCTGACCCTGGGCCCGCTGGGCACGGCCCTGCTGCCCTGGACCCGGCCCCGGGTGCTGCTCGTCGACGAGCTGGACAAGAGCGACATCGACCTGCCCAACGACCTCCTCCACGTCTTCGAGGAAGGCGAGTTCCGCATCCGCGAGCTGGAGCGCCACCGGCAGCGCTCGGTCGTGAAGGTGATGACCGCGGACCATACCGACACCGTTCCGGTCGAGAACGGTCATGTCCGCTGCCATGAGTTCCCGGTGGTCGTGATCACCAGCAACGGGGAGCGCGAGTTCCCGCCCGCGTTCCGGCGGCGCTGTCTGGAGATCCGGATGCCCGACCCCGACGAGGAGCGGCTGACCGCCATGGTCACCGCCCACTTCGGCGGCGACCGGGGCCGGGACGCCAGGGCGCTGATCCGCGAGTTCCTCGACCACAGCAGGGAGCACGGGGGCCTGGCGACCGACCAGCTGCTCAACACCGTGCACATGCTCTCCAACGGGGCGGCGAAGTCCGACGAGACCTCCTGGGCGCGGCTCCGTGACGCCCTGTGGCACGCGCTGGGCACGGAATCACCGACATGACCGGGTACCGGTACGGCCGGGAGACCGACGGCCCCACGCCCCGGGAATGGGCGGAGGCCGTACTGCTGCAACAGCGCATCCGGCGGGCCGCCGCCACCCCCTCCCCTTCCGACCCACCGGACCACCCGGCCGCCCCCGCACCGGACACCCCGCCCGCCCCCGCGCCCTCCTTGGTCGAGCACGCCGAGGACGCCTCGCAACCGCTCGAACCGCCCGCGACCGCGCCCGGGGACGGCCCGCCCGAGGGCCCCGCGGGGGCGGCCGCCACGGAGGCCCGCTGGCCCGGTTACGTCCACGTCCGCGCCACGGGCGGCCCCGGCCCCGCCGCGGTCCACGCCGCCTGGCCCTGGGGCGCCGACGAAACCCAGGGCCAGATCGAGCTGAGCGACCCGCTGGGGCTCGGCCGCGCCCTGCGCCCCTTCGGGCGCCGCCGCGCCTCCGTCCGCCGCTTCACCCTGGACGAGGAGGGCACCGCCGTCCGCGCCGCCGAACAGGGCTTCTGGGAGCCGGTGTTCCAGGGCGCCGGGGAGCACTGGTTCGACGTCGTCCTGGTCGTCGAGGACAGCGTCTCCATGTCCGTCTGGGACGGTGCGGCGCGGGCGCTCACCGAGGTCTTCCAGCGCCAGGGCGCGTTCAGCGACGTACGGACGTGGCGGCTGGACACCTGGCGCCCCGGCGAGGTCGTCCTGCGCCCGGACGGCAGCGCCGCGGACCGCGACCCGCAGGAGCTGCTGCACCCCCAGCGCCGTCGGCTGATCCTGCTGCTCAGCGACTGCGTGGGCGAGGGGTGGTCGCGGGGCACCGTGCCCCGGCTGCTCGACCTGTGGGCGCGGCACGGACCCGTCGCCGTGCTCAACCCGCTGCCGCACCACATGTGGGACCGGTGCGACGCCATCCCGCTGGACGTCTCCCTGCGCGCCTGCGCGGGCGGGCTGCCCAACACCGAGCTGGGCCTGCGCCTCCCGGGCCCGGCCCCCGGGGCCCCCGACGCGGAGGGCCCGGATCCGGACGACCCGGACGGGCCGTTACCCGGCGAAGGCCCGCCGGAGGACCGGCCCGTGCCCGTCCCCGTGCTGGAGATCGAGCCCGAATGGCTCGCCACCTGGGCCCGGCTGGTGACCGGCACCGGCGGCGGCTGGCTGCCCGCCGCCGCCCTGCTCACCGACGCCGACGGGCTCGCCGCCCGCTGCGCCGCCGCCCCGCGCACCCCGGAGGACGACGAACCGCTCGCCCCGGACGAACGGGTGCGCAACTTCCGCGCCGCCGCCTCGCCCGCCGCCCGGCTGCTCGCCTCCCATCTCGCGCTCGCGCCGCTGACCCTCGATGTGATGGAGAAGGTCAAGAAGGCCGTGCTGCCCCGGCTGGGCCCGCTGCCGCTGGCCGAAGTCCTGCTCAGCGGGCTGCTGGAGCGTCCCGCCCCGGCCGCGGCCGGGTTCACCGGCTTCGCCTTCCGGGACGGCGTGCGCAACCAGCTCCTCGGCGGGCTCGGGCGCGGCGAGCTGTTCCGCGCCCTCCAAGGGGTGTCCGCGGTGGCGGCCAAGGTCATCGGCGCCCGCCCCGATCTGCTGCCGCGGTATCTCGCCGCGCCCGACGGGCCGGTCGACGACCGGCTGACCCCCGCCGAACGGGAGCTGGCCGCGGCCGCCCATCCCGCGCTCCTCGCGCTCGGCCGTCCGTACAGCAGGCTCGCGCAGAAGGTGCGCGTCCTGGTCGATCCGCCGCCTTCCCCGCCCGAGACCGACGACCGCAGCGATCTTCCGGGCGTCCGCACCAAGGGAGAGACCATGTCAGGGAGCGCTCCGGACACGGAACGGCTCACATCGTCCACACCGGCCGGCGCGCCCCCGACCGGCCCCCCGCAGGAGAACGGCGCCGCCCCGGACGGCCCTCCGGGTTCCGCCCCCGACCAGACCCCCGCCGGTGCGCCCCCCGGCGGGGCCGTGCGCGCCCCCGGCAGCGTCCCGCTGCCGAACGCCAACTTCACCGGCCGCGAGGAGCATCTGCGGATGCTGCGGTCCTACCTCGCCGAGGGCCGCCGTGCCGCCGTGCTGCCCCAGGCGCTGTACGGGCTCGGCGGCGTCGGCAAGACCCAGCTGGCGATCGAGTACATCCGCCGGTACGCGGAGGAGTACGACCTCGTCTGGTGGGTGCGGGCCGAACAGCCCGCCGTCATCCGCACCTCGCTCTCCGCGCTCGGCGCGACCCTCGGTATCGAGGGCCCCGACGTGGACGGCGTGGTCGACAAGGTCATCTCCACCCTGGCCTCGGGCTTCCCGGTGAAGCGCTGGCTGCTCGTCCTCGACAACGCCCTCGGCCCCGAGGACGTCATGCCGTACATCCCGCACATGGTGGGGGTGCCCGGCGGCGCGGGCCACGTCATCATCACCTCCCGGGACGGCGGCTGGGCCGACCAGGTCAGCGCCCTCAAGGTGGACGTCTTCACGCGCGAGGAGAGCATCGAGTTCCTCTGCCGCCGCGACACCGCCATGACCGGCGAGGACGCGTCACGGCTGGCCGACGCCCTCGGCGACCTGCCGCTCGCCATCGAGCAGGCCGCGGCCTGGCAGGTCAACAGCGGTGTGCAGGTCGAGGAGTACCTGGGCCTGCTGGCCAGCCGCCGCTCCGAGGTGTTCGCCGAGCCCATGACGGTCGGCGGCGCGGCCTCCGTGGCGGCCGTGTGGCAGGTCTCCATGGACTCGCTGCGGGCGCGCAACGCCGGGGCCCTCGAACTGCTGCGGCTGCTGGCCTTCTTCGGCCCCGAGCCGGTGCCGCTGTCCCTGCTGCACAACGCCCGGCTGCTCAGCCTGCCCGCCGCGCTGTCCCGCACCGTCAAGGAACCGCTCAACCGGGCCCGGGCCATCCGCGACATCGGCCGCTACTCGCTCCTCACCATCGACAACCGGGCCGGTACGGTGCAGCTGCACCGGCTGGTGCGCAGCGTCCTCCAGGACGGGCTGGACGCCGGGACCGCCGCGAGCACGGCCCACCTGGCCCATCTGCTGCTGTCCGCGCACGACCCCGGCGACCCCGAAATGCTGCGCAACTGGGAGCAGTACACGGAGATCCTGCCGCACGTCGAGACCTCCGGCATGCTGGAGTGCGAGGACCCGGACGTCTGCCACACCGTCCTCAACGTCGTCCGCTATCTGCTGGCCCGCGGCGACTCCCGCAGCGGCGTCGAGCTGGCCCGGCGCGCCCTGACGGAGTGGCGCCGCAGCCTCGGCCCCGACGATCTGCGGACCATCAACCTGGGCCGGCTGCTGGGCGCGGCCCAGCGGTCCCTGGGCCGGCTGGACGAGGCCCGCGAGCTGAACGCGGACGCGCTGCGGCGGCTGCGCGCCACCGTCGGCGAGGAGCACGAGGACACGCTCAACCTGGCGGGCGGGGTCGCCGCCGACCTGCGGGCCACCGGCCGCTTCCGGGAGGCCCTGGAGCTCGACGAGGACACGTACGCCAAGAGCGTGCGCGTCTTCGGCACCGACGACCCCAACACCCTGATGGCGGGCCACAACTACGCGGTGAGCCTGCGGCTGTCCGGCCTGTTCACCCAGGCCCGCGAGCTGGACCGGAAGGTCTGGCAGGTCCGGGCCATGGTTCTGGGCGCGACGGCCCGCTCCACGCTGTTCACCGTCAACAACCTCGCCCGCGACATGCGCGAATGCGGGGAGTACGCGGAGGCGCGCACCCTCCAGGAGCAGACCGTCGCCACCTACCGCCAGTACTACGGCGAGACCCATCCGCACACCCTGCGCGCCATCAAGAACCTGTCCGTCAGCTGCCGCAAGGCCGGGGACTACGAACGCGGCCTGGAGCTTGCCGTGCTGGTCCTCGACCACTACCGCCGCACCGTCGGCGACCGCCACCCCGACGCCCTCGCCGCCCTCACCAACCTCGGCAACGACCTGCGCATGACCGGCGACCTCCAGGCCGCGGGCCAGCGCGGCGCCGAGGCCCACCAGGGGTACCGGGAGGTCCTCGGCGAGCACCATCCGTACACCTACCTGGCCGCCCTCAACCACGCGGTGACGCTCCGGGCGCTCGGCGAGCACCCGCGCGCCCACCGGCTGGACCAGGACACCGCCACCGGCATCGCGGGCTCCCTCTGGGCGGACCACCCCTGGGTGCTGCTCTCCCGGGCCAACCTCGCCACCGACCTCGCCCGGCTGGGCAACCACGAGGAGTCCCGGGTGCTCAACACCGAGATCTCCGCCCGGCTGGAGACCCTGCTCGGGGACAGCCACCCCAGCACCCTCGCCGTCCTGCGCAACCTCGCACTGGACCTGGAGACCGCCGGGGAGCCGGACCGGTCACGGGAGCTGACGGAGACCGTGCTGGGCCGCTACCGGACGACCATCGGCGACGATCACCCCGAGGCCCGCGCCGCCGCCGAAGGCATCCGCGCCGAATGGGACATCGAACCGCCACCGTCCTGATTTTTTTGGCTCCGCTCGCCTCCGGGGCGCCTCAGCCGGTGTCGACGGTCGACGTGCTCGGTCGCCCGCGCGGCGGAGCCGCATATGGATACGAGCCCTCGCTCCCTGCGCGCGACTCCCTTTCGACACCGGCGTGCCCCTTCAGCTCGCCCCCGGCTACCGCTGGGAGGTGCCCCTGGCCGGTCCGGACGGGGGCACCCTGGGCTGATGGGACGAAGGGCCCGCGCACGCTCCGCAGGGCCGCGCAGTGCTCCACCACCGGGCGCAGCCAGCCGGTCAGGCCGGGGGCCGGGGTGGGGCCCGCGGCCTCGCGTACGGCGTGCACCAGCTCCGGCATCGCGGTGCCGGGGTCGGGCTCGGCGTCCGGGGTGAGGGCGGGCGACCGGTGCAGCAGCCGGGCCGCCTCCCGGGGTACGGGCAGCCCCGCCCCGTACGCGGCCGCGAGCGCCTCCACCAGCGCGCGCGGCGGCGCGGGCGCGTGCCGCAGCCGCCACCGGACCCGGTGCCGGACCGCCGCCGACCGGGCCGCGGCGGCGGCCGCGGGCGCGATCCGGGTCGTCGCCCAGTCGGCGAGCGTGCGCCGCATCGCGTCCAGCAGCAGGCGGCCCTCGGCGGTCGGCCAGGGGGAGCGGGCCAGCACCGCCACGGTGTCGGCGGTGGGTCGCAGCCAGCGGGCGAAGTGGGTCTGGGCCGCGTGGACCTCCTCGTCCGTCCCCGCCCGCAGGGCCTCGTCGCGCCAGAAGCCGGTGACCGCGAGGAAGGCGTACGCCCCCTGGAGCAGCCCGGCGGGCGGCCGCGGATCGTCCCGCCAGGGGGCGTACGCCCGTAACCCCGGCGGGGCGTCGAGCAGATCGGCGACCGTCAGCAGGGCGGACAGCTTCGAATGCTGGGCCTCGTGCACCAGCGCCGCCGCCAGCGACCGCGCGTCCGGGTGCGGGGAGAGCCCCACCGCGCCGACGGCATCGCCGTACGACGCGCTGGTCCACGACGAGGGCCCGGTCAGCGGCACGAGCGAGGCCACGGTCGCCGCCACGTCCCGCGCCCGCGCGGGGTGACGCTCCGCCAGCAGCGTCCACGCCGCCGCGGTGTCGGCCTCCCAGACGCGCCGCTCCGCCGCGTCGAGGGGGCGCGGCGGCAGCGGGGCGCCGCCCTGCCGGAAGGGGTGGAGGGAGTCCAGCCGTACGTCCAGCGTGCGGCCCGCGGCGGTGACGCGGATCCGCGGCTCGGGGTGCCAGCCGGGCGCCTCGGCTCCCGGCGCCCGCGGGATGCGTACGGTACGGCCGCCGCCGCACAGCACCGACGCCCCGCCCTCGCCGCGGAGTTCGGCGCGCGCGGTGCCGGGCGGCAGGACGGCGAGGCCGAGGCCCGGCAGCGGCACCGCGCCGTCCCGGGCGCCGACCGCGATCCGGTACCGCATCCCGGCCCGGTGCGCGGCCGCGCCCGCGAGCGCCGCCAGGTCGGCGGCTTCCGGCGGCAGCGGCGCACCGGGGCCCGCGGCGGTCGCGGCGCGGACGCAGTACGCGGCCCACGCGCCGGTCGCCGGGAGGTCCAGCGCCGCCGCGAAGGCCGCGGGGGAGTGGCGCTGGACGTCGGCCAGCAGCGCCAGCCCGGCCGCCATCCCGTCGTCGCCCCCCAGATCCTTCAGCGCCCGGAGCAGCAGCAGGGTCCGGCTCCGGGCGCCCTCCCGCAGCAGCTCAGGACGGGCAGGGCCTTCGCCGCGCCCCAGGGACTCCAGGTCGGCCGGGGTGGGGGCGAGGAAGCGGCTCACCGGACGGTTCCGGCGCCGGACAGGCGGGCCAGGTCGGCCCGGACGACGTCCGCGACATGCCGGATGAACGCCTTGAGGTCGGGGCTGTAGACCGAGGGGTTACGGAACCCCGTCCCCGGCCGGTAGCGGTGCGGGTAGAGCCCGCCGCCGCACACCGCCTCCACCGGGCAGGCCCGGCATTCGGCGGCGAGGGCGTCCCGCCCCAGCTGGCGGGCCACGATCCCGGGATGGTCGAGCAGGTCGTCCAGGCCGTGCCGGAACACATCGCACCCGGTGTCCGGCGCCCCCGCGTACGCCGTCTTGAGCAGGTCGGACTGGGTGAGCCGGCCGTCCGTCTCGACCACCACCAGCCGGGACGCGCCGCCGCCCACCGACTCCACGCGGCTGGTGCCGCCCAGCAGCAGATCGAGGACGCTCTCGAAGAACGGCAGCCGGACGGTCTGCTCGGGAGCCTCGTACCAGAGGTCGAAGACCGTGGTCAGCCAGCGCGCGTACGGCACGTGGCGCGGGTCGGCCGTGCGGCCGGGCGGCGGGCTGCCCCAGTGCCCGAGCGGCAGCAGCAGGTCGATCGCCGGGGGCGCGAACGCCATCAGATGGCGGTAGGTCGCGGCGGGGTCGGCGGTGACGTCCACCGTGCACAGCACCCCGGCCCACAGCGGCCGGTGCTCCGGGCGGCCCAGCAGGGTCAGCGCGTCGGCGACGGCGCGGTGGCTGCCGCCGCCGTCCGCGCGGGCGCGGTGCCGGTCGTGGACGGCCGGGGCGCCGTCCATGCTGACGCCGAGCAGGATGCCGTGGTCGTGGCACAGCCGCAGCACCGCCTCGTCGACGAGGGTGCCGTTGGTCTGGGCGAGGACGTCGAGCCGGGTGTGGTGCGGCAGCAGCTCGCGCAGCCGCCGCACCAGCCTGCCGAGGAACTCCGCCCCGGCGAGCAGCGGTTCGCCGCCGTGCAGCAGCACCCGCACGGACGGCAGCCGGTGCGCGGCGGCGTGGTCGGCGATGCGGCGGCAGGTGCGCTCGGCGGTCGGCCAGGCCATGGCGCGGGGCTGATCGCGCCAGCTCTGGTCGGCGCCCTGGTACACGTAGCAGTGGTCGCAGGCCAGGTTGCACCGGCTGTGCACCTTCAGCAGGAACTCCCGGAACGGCAGCCGGGGCACCCCCGCGGCCCGCAGGCCCGGTACGTCCAGGGCGTCATCGGGCCAAAAAGGTTCGTTCGATAAGCCGTGGGTCACGGCCGGTCGGACGGTCCGGCGGGGAGGAGCTGGGCGCCCGAGTCATAGGCGGATATGGCGGGTTCGGCCGCCGCCACCTCGTCGACGACCCGGTGCAGGGCGTTGACCAGCGCACTGCCGGAACCGGTCAGGATGTCGTCCAGGGGGAGGCCGGTCAGATCCGGCATCAGAGGCTCCCGCTCGCCGGTGGTCCCGTGCATCGTCTCCCCCTCGAATCAGTGTGTGAATCAACGTCAGGAACGTTGTGGGGATGCCAATATGGACCGTGAAGAAGTGAAGATGGTGCATACCGGCCCGAGGGAGCTCCAGTGCCAAGCCTACGATATGGCGGGTCCGGGTGGAAGAAATGGCTTCCGGGTGACGAGCCCGGCGGGGACACCCTGGCCCGATGGGCGCTGCTCGCGATCGGCATCGGCGCGGTCGCGGGGTTAGGGGCGGCGGGCCTGTTCGGCCTGCTGAAGCTCGGCACCCACTGGGTGCTCGGCGAACTCGGCGGCTACCACCCGTACCGCACGACGGTCGAGGGCGGCTTCGACGTCGCGTCCTCCTTCGAACGCCCCTGGGCGGTGCCGCTCGTGGTCGCCGGGGGCGCCCTCGCCGCCGCGGCGCTGGTGCGCTGGCTGGCCCCCGAGGCGGGCGGGCACGGCACCGACGCGGCCATCGCCGCCGCGCACCACGCGCCGCTGGGCATGCGCGGCCGGGTGACGATCGTGAAGATGGTCGCCTCCGCGCTCACCATCGGCTCCGGCGGTTCCGCCGGGACGGAGGGACCGGCCGCCCAGATCTCCGCCGCCTTCGGCTCCGTCTTCGCCCGCCGCGCCCGGCTGTCCCCCGCCCAGGCCCGTACCGCCGTGGTGATCGGCCTGGCGGCCGGGGTCGGGGCGGTGTTCCGGGCGCCGCTGGGCGGGGCGCTGCTCGGCGCGGAGCTGCTGTACCGCAAGGACGCCGACGTGAGCGTCGTCCCCAAGGCGCTCCTCGCCTCCGCCGCCGGGTACGCGGCGTTCGGCCTCTGCTTCGGCTTCGGCCCGGTCTTCGGCGAGCACGCGGTGAGCGGGGCCATCGGGTTAGGAGACCTGCCGCTGCTGGTGGTGATCGGACTGCTGGCCGGGGGCGCCGGGCGGCTGTACGCGGCGGCCTTCTACTGGGTCCACGACCGGGTGGAGCCGCGCTCCCGTACGACCCTCCGCAAGCTGCTGTTCCCCGTCGCCGGGGGCCTCGCGGTCGGCTGCCTCGGCCTGCTCGTCCCGGGGGTCCTGGGCACGGGGTACGGGCTGATGGAGGGCGAGATGGAACGGGACGTGCTGCTCGGCCTCTCCCTCTGGGCCGTGCTGCTGGTGCCCCTGGCGAAGATCGTCGGCACCGCGCTCACCGTGGGCTCGGGCGCCTCGGGCGGCATCTTCGGCCCCGGGTTCGTGATCGGCGCGGGCGTCGGGGCCGCGGTGTGGCGGCTGGCCGAACCGCTCGGGCTGGCGCCGCGGAGCCCGGCGATGTTCGTGATCGTGGGCATGGCCGCCTGCCTCGGGCCGGTGGTGCGGGCCCCGGTGGCGGTCCTGGTGATGGCCGTGGAGACCGGCGGGGACTCGGGGCTGCTGGGGCCGGGTGTCATCGGGGTGCTGAGCGCGGCGCTGGTCATGGGAGGCGTGACGATCTACCGCAGCCAGCTGGACCGCCGGGAGGAGAAGGCGCCGGTGACGGAGCTGACGGCGGTGATCCCGCCGGAGGGCGCGGTCCCGGAGCCCGCCCCGGCGACCCCCGCCGACGCGGCCCTCGCGGCGGCGGCCTCGACCGATGCGGCTCGCGACGGCACGCCGCGCGACGGCGCGGCCGTCGCCGATGGGCCACGCGGCGGTGGTGCGGCCTCCGGCGACAGGCCCTTCGCGGCGGCGGTCCCCGGCGATACGGCGCTCGTCGAGACCCCGCTCGTCGAGACCCCGATCGCCGACACGCCCCTCGGCGCCCGCCGCTCCCGCCGACGCGCCGCTCGGCGACACGGCTCGTGGCGACACGACTCCTGACGACGCGGCTCTCGGCGATGCGGCGGCGCTCGGCGAGGCGCCCGTCACCCTTCCTCGTCCGCGCCCTCGTCCTCCGCGCCGGGTCGGTCGGGATCGCGCTCCCACGTCATTTTGATCTTGAGGTGGCCGTCCATGCCGGTCTTGGCGATCATCGCCCCGGCCTGGGCGCTCAGCTTCACGCCGAACTCCAGCTCCACCGTCGACGGCGGCTCGGGCAGCGTGCTGAGCCGGGTCAGCGCCCGCGCGGCCGCCTCCCGGACCCGGCGAACCCGGCGTCGAAGGTCGCGCTCGCGTCGGGGATCCCGTTCCGGCCTCCGGCGGCCGGCCGCACCCCCGGCTCGTCGTCCTCCACCTCGACGATCACGCTCGCCGTACCGTCGCCGAGCCGGAAACCCACCAGCTCCGCCATGGGTCAGCCGTTGGATCCGGCGGCCGCCGACGCCTGCGCGTTGCCGCGGGCCAGGATGCGGCGGAAGGTGTAGTCGGCCATGTCGCGCCCGGCCTGGAGCGCCTTGGTGTCCGCCGTCGTCACCTTCTTCCCCGAGGTGTACCCGGAGATCGTGAAGTACGCGTACCGCCCGATCGCGTTGGCCGAGGTGCGGCACGCGGTCTGGCGGCAGAACGACGGAACCCCGCCACCCGACAGCGACGCCACGTTCGGCTTGTACCCGTCCTTCGCCTTCTCCGCGGCCGCCCGGCCGTCGAAGACGGCGACGCCGATGGTGACCGCCACGCCGTCCCGGGAGAAGGTGGCGCGCAGCAGCTTGCGGCACCCGTTGCCGCTGAGCACCGACCCCAGGGCGCCCTGGGTGCCCGCCGCGCAGCTCGCCGTGGAGGAGGTCGCCGCCTTCGCGTACGAGCGGCCCTCCTTCGCGGCCTCCTCGTCGGGGAAGAGCGTCTTCGCGCTCAGCGGCGCCTTGTCCCGCTTCGCGTCGGAGATGATGTCCAGCGGCTTGGGCGGCGCCGGGGGAGCGACGTTGGAGAACGACGGCTCGGGCGACTCCGACTCGCGCGGCAGCGTCGGCTGCGAGGGCAGGTGCTTCGCCGAGTCGTCCGAGGAGCCGCCGCCGTCGTTGCTGCTGACCACCGCGGTGGCCACCATCGCCCCGACGGCCGCCGTCGCGAGCACCGCGCCCCCGATGAAGAGCCATCGGCGGCGACGGCCGCGCGCGGCGGTGTGATCTGCCATAGCGGCCCAGTCCGGCGTCGACGGCCGAGACGACTGAGGCGGCTGAGATCCCCCGGGCCCGTACGGCCCCCCTTGCCCAAAGCTCATGGCGCGCATCCTAATCCCGGCAGGTGACACCGAGGACCCGTCGGGGACCGGGTGACGGCCGGGGGAGGCGTTTTGACCCCCGTGGGTGCGGGCCGGTATTCTGCCAGTTCGTTATGCGTATTGGCTTGCTCGTTCTCACGTGAGTGGCCGTTACGCCGGTTCACCGGGCCGATGACCAGCGGCAGGCACTCGGAATGCGTCACCGAGGTGCGGCCAGGGCTGTCGTGATCGTCCGGGTGGCCTTGTCAGGACCACACTCACTGAAGAAGCGAAGGCTACGACCGTGCGTACGTACAGCCCCAAGCCCGGCGACGTGCAGCGTCAGTGGCACGTCATCGACGCCACCGACGTTGTCCTCGGCCGTCTGGCTACCCAGGCCGCCACCCTCCTCCGGGGGAAGCACAAGCCGGTGTACGCGCCGCATGTCGACGCGGGTGACTTCGTTGTCATCATCAACGCCGACAAGGTGCACCTCTCCGGCAACAAGCGGACCCAGAAGATGGCGTACCGCCACTCGGGCTACCCCGGTGGTCTGCGCTCCGTCCGCTACGACGAGCTGCTGGACAAGAACCCGGAGAAGGCCGTCGAGAAGGCCATCAAGGGCATGCTCCCGAAGAACACCCTGGGCCGTCAGATGCTCTCGAAGCTGAAGGTGTACTCGGGCGACCAGCACCCGCACGCTGCTCAGCAGCCGGTCCCGTTCGAGATCACCCAGGTCGCGCAGTAAGTCCGGCCACCCCCTAAGACGAAGAGAAGCTGAGGAGCATCGTGGCCGAGACCACCGCCGAGACCCCCCTCGATGTCGAGGAGTACACCACCGAGAGCGTGGAGACGATCGAGTCGGAGTACACCTCCGAGTCGCTCGCCTCGCGTTTCGGGGACCCGCAGCCGGCCGCCGGCACCGGGCGCCGCAAGAACGCCGTGGCCCGTGTCCGCATCGTGCCGGGCAGCGGCCAGTGGAAGATCAACGGTCGCACCCTTGAGGAGTACTTCCCCAACAAGGTGCACCAGCAGGAAGTCAACGAGCCCTTCAAGGTGCTCGAGCTGGACGACCGCTACGACGTCGTCGCCCGCATCGCGGGTGGTGGCGTCTCCGGCCAGGCCGGTGCGCTGCGCCTGGGCATCGCCCGTGCGCTGAACGAGGCGGACGTGGACAACAACCGCGGCCCGCTCAAGAAGGCCGGCTTCCTGACCCGTGACGACCGCGCCACCGAGCGTAAGAAGTCCGGTCTGAAGAAGGCCCGTAAGGCGCCGCAGTACAGCAAGCGTTAATCCGCTTCACACGCGGTTCGGCGGCTTCCGCCGCTCGTCGACACGCCCCGGCGGCACCACCCGTGCCTCCGGGGCGTTCGGCTATCGCCACCAGGGGGCGTATACCTACAGGCAAGCGTCTGGCAATCTCCACGCAAGCTTTAAGCCCCCACAGCTCGTAATCTCGGAGGACACCAGTGGGACGACTCTTCGGTACGGATGGTGTGCGCGGCGTCGCGAACGCCGATCTGACGGCTGAGATGGCGCTCGGCCTGTCGGTCGCGGCGGCGCACGTGCTCGCCGAGGTGGGAACCTTCGAGGGCCATCGGCCGGTGGCGGTGGTCGGGCGGGACCCACGCGCGTCCGGGGAGTTCCTGGAGGCCGCCGTGGTGGCGGGGCTCGCCAGCGCGGGCGTGGACGTGCTGCGGGTGGGTGTGCTGCCGACGCCCGCCGTCGCCCACCTGACCGGCGCGCTCGACGCGGACCTCGGCGTGATGCTCTCCGCCAGCCACAACCCGATGCCCGACAACGGCATCAAGTTCTTCGCCCGCGGCGGCCACAAACTCGCCGACGAGCTGGAGGACCGCATCGAGACCACCTGCCGCGCGCACGCTTCCGGCGAGCCGTGGGACCGGCCCACCGGCGCCGGGGTGGGCCGGGTGCGGGACTACGCGGAGGGCTTCGACGCTTACGTCGCCCACCTCGTCGACGCCCTCCCCAACCGCCTCGACGGCCTCAAGGTCGTCATCGACGGCGCCCACGGCGCCGCCTCCCGGGTCTCCCCGGAGGCGTTCGCCCGCGCCGGTGCCGAGGTCGTGACGATCGGCGCCGAGCCGGACGGCCTCAACATCAACGCCGGCTACGGCTCCACCCACCTGGCGCGGCTCCAGGCCGCCGTCGTCGAGCACGACGCCGCCCTCGGCGTCGCCCACGACGGCGACGCCGACCGCTGTCTGGCCGTGGACTCCGTCGGCCGCGAGGTCGACGGCGACCAGATCCTCGCCGTCCTCGCCCTCGCCATGCGCGAGGCGGGCACGCTGCGCGGGAACACCGTCGTCGGCACCGTCATGTCGAACCTCGGCTTCAAGCTCGCCATGCAGCGCGAGGGCGTCGAGCTGGTCCAGACGGCGGTCGGCGACCGCTACGTCCTGGAGGAGATGAAGGAGCACGGCTACGCCCTCGGCGGCGAGCAGTCCGGCCATGTCATCGCCCTCGACCACGCCACCACCGGCGACGGCACCCTCACCGGCCTCCTCCTGGCCGCCCGCGTCGCCGCGACCGGCCGCACCCTGGCCGACCTCGCCGGGGTGATGGAGCGCCTGCCGCAGGTGCTGATCAACGTCCCCGACGTCGACAAGTCCCGCGTCGCCAGCAGCGCCGACCTGGCCGCCGCCGTCTCCGAGGCCGAGCGCGAGCTGGGCGAGACGGGCCGCGTCCTGCTCCGCCCCTCGGGCACGGAACCCCTGGTCCGCGTCATGGTCGAAGCCGCCGACATCGACCAGGCCCGCTCGGTGGCGGGCCGCCTGGCCGACGCCGTGAAGTCGGCCCTGGGCTAGCTGGCCGGGAGCGCGCCCGCAGCCCCCACGGTCCCGGCCCTCCGGTCCCGGCCCTCCGGTCCCGGCCTACCGGTCCCGGCCCCCACGGTCCCGGCCTACCGGTCGCCGCCCAGCCGGTTGTGGAATCGGCCGCCCGGTGTGCGGACGTCGCCCACGCCCCACCCGGACCCGCCGGCCCCGTGCCGCGTCGGCGGGCGCGAGGCGGTGCCGCCTGGCGATCGCGAGGCGATGGCCATGTGGCGGCCACCGGACTGCGTTCTGCGGGGCCGTGCGGCGCCGAGGCGTGCTCCGCGGGGCTGTGCTCTGTGGGGCCGTGCTGCGCCGAGCTGTGCTCTATGGGCATGGCGGCCGCCGGGCCGTGGCTCGCGGAGGACGTGGCGTCGTGCCGGGCCTGAAGCCGTGCCCTGCGGTCGCCGCAAGCCGTGCCGCGTGGGGCCGTCGAGCTGCCCACGCGGCGGCCGCGATGCCGGACCGCGTGGGTGCCGTCCCGGACGGAGCCCCGGGCGGGGTTCGGGGCGGAGCCCCGGTGGGGGCCGGGGGCTTGCCCCCGGTTTCGGGAAGGGGCGGGGTGGGGAATCACCCCCGCCGCGCCCACAGCCACCGCTGCACCAGCAGCGTCAGCGTCCCCGCCACCACGATCCCCGCCAAATTCAGCAGCAGCTGCTCACTCGACCCCACCATCTGCTCGACCTCGCCATACCCGAGCGCCACCGCCGCATTGGCCGCCGCCGGCACCGTCGTCACCGAGATCGCCACCCCCACCAGCGCCCCCGACTTCGCCGACGTCAGCGACAGCGTCCCCGCGATGCCCGCCAGCACGGCGACCACGAACGAGAACAAGTCCGGCTGCCAGATGAAGTCCGTGTTCGGCCGGTCCGCGTCCAGCAGGTCCCGGGTGAACAGCCCGACCGCGTCCATCGCCACACTGAAGCCCGTCGTCAGCACCATCGCCACCACGAACCCGACGATCAGCGCCAGCGCCGAGCGCCCGGCCAGCCGCGGGGCCCGCCGTACGAGGGCGGTGCACAGCCCGGCCAGCGGGCCGAACTCCGGCCCGACGGCCATCGCGCCGACGATCAGGACCGCGTTGTCCAGCACCACACCGCACGCCGCGATCATCGTCGCGATGCTGAGGAACGCGAGGAAGGTGACCGACAGCGTGGACTCCTCGTGGGTGGCCTCCGTCAGGTGCTCCCACAGCACCGCGTCCGCACCCTCCCCCGGAGCCTCCGCCTCCGCCCGGTCGGCCCGCTTCGACAGCGACAGGTCGATGTCGTCGACGGCGATCGAACCGTGCTCGTCAAGACCGAGCGCCCGCAGCCCGCCCAGCAGGCCGTCGCCCGCCTCGCGCGCCACGTCGCACAGCACCACGTCCCCGGCCGGTTCGCGGGCGGCGCCGGGCAGGACGATCAGGTGGGTGGCGCCCACGGTGCCCTCCAGGAGGCGCACCACATCGTCCGTACGGTCGGCCGGGACGATCAGCCGCAGATGCAGCACGACACGAACTCCTCAGAACTTGCTACAACTTGCGCAGGGAGAGCCGCTGCACCTTGTGGTCCGGGCCCTTGCGGAGCACGAGTGTCGCGCGCCCCCGCGTGGGCTGCACATTCTGCTGGAGGTTCGGCTTGTTGATGGTCCGCCAGATCATGCGGCCGTAGTCGAGCGCCTCGTCCTCGGAGACCTGGGTGTACTTGCGGAAGTACGAGGAGGGGTCCTGGAAGGCCGTCTGGCGCAGCTTCCGGAAGCGGTCGAGGTACCAACGCTCGATGTCCGTCGTACGGGCGTCCACGTAAACGCTGAAGTCGAAGAAGTCCGCGAGCCCGACCCGGGTCAGCCCGTCCTTGCCGGGCAGGGCGGGCTGGAGCACGTTCAGCCCCTCGACGATGAGGATGTCGGGCCGGTGCACGGTCAGCCGCTCGCCCGGCACGATGTCGTAGATCAGGTGCGAGTAGACGGGGGCCGAGACCTCCGCCCGGCCCGCCTTCACATCGGCGACGAACCGGGTCAGGGCGCGGCGGTCGTACGACTCGGGGAACCCCTTGCGGGACATCAGCCCGCGCCGGTGCAGCTCGGCGTTGGGGTGGAGGAAGCCGTCGGTGGTGACCAGCTCCACCCGCGGATGCTCCGGCCAGCGGGCCAGCAGCGCCTGGAGCAGCCGGGCCGTGGTCGACTTGCCGACCGCGACGCTGCCCGCCACGCCGATGACGAACGGCGTGCCGGTCTGGGGGCCCTGGCCGTTCTTGGCGTCGCCGAGGAACGTGTTCAGCGCCCCGCGCAGGCTGCCGGTGGCGGCCACGTACAGATTGAGCAGCCGGGACAGCGGCAGATAGACGTCCCGTACCTCGTCCAGGTCGATGACGTCGCCGAGCCCGCGCAGCCGCTCGACCTCCTCGGCGCTGAGCGGCAGCGGGGTCTTCTCCCGCAGCGCACTCCACTCGGCGCGGGACAGGTCCACATACGGCGTCGCCTCGCCGCCCCGCCGCTGCGCGGCGCGCACGGGGCCGGTGCGCGCCTCGCGCGCGGTAGACGTGATCATCCCTTCATTGTCGTGGCTGGGCGCTCAGGAGGGGCGGGCCGCGGGCGTGGGCTCGGTCACCCCGGCGGTCACCCCGGCCGGGCGCCCGCGGCCGCGTCATGCCCGCCCTCATGCCCGCCCTCATGCCCGCCCTCATGCCCGAAATGACGCCGGAACCGGGCCGGAAGCGGGCCCGGCCGGGGCCGGAAAGCGGGGGCCGACGCGCGGGCGGTGGTCGGCCCCCGGACCGGTGGGTCGTACGCTGCACTGCATGTGCGGAATCGTTGGTTACGTGGGAGGGCAGTCCGCCCTCGATGTCGTCCTCGCCGGGCTCAAGCGGCTGGAGTACCGCGGCTATGACTCGGCCGGAGTCGCCGTCCTGGCCGACGGCGGGCTCGCCGCCGCCAAGAAGGCGGGCAAGCTCGCCAACCTGGAGAAGGAGCTGTCCGACCGGCCGCTGCCCAGCGGCACCACCGGCATCGGCCACACCCGCTGGGCCACCCACGGCGGGCCGACCGACGCCAACGCCCATCCGCACCTGGACAACGCGGGCCGGGTGTCCGTCGTCCACAACGGCATCATCGAGAACTTCGCCGCCCTCCGCGCCGAGCTGGCCGACCGCGGCCACGAGCTGGCCTCCGAGACGGACACCGAGGTCGTCGCCCACCTGCTCGCCGAGTCCTTCTCCTCCTGCGGTGACCTCGCCGAGTCCATGCGCCAGGTGTGCCGCCGACTGGAGGGCGCCTTCACCCTCGTCGCCGTGCACGCCGACGCGCCCGACGTGGTCGTCGGCGCGCGCCGCAACTCGCCGCTGGTCGTCGGCGTCGGCGAGGACGAGGCGTTCCTCGCCTCCGACGTGGCCGCGTTCATCGCCCACACCCGCGAGGCCATCGAGCTGGGCCAGGACCAGGTCGTCGAGGCCCGCCGCGACGGCGTCGTCGTCACCGACTTCGACGGCGCCCCGGCCGAGGTCCGCCCGTACCACGTGGACTGGGACGCGTCCGCCGCCGAGAAGGGCGGCTACGACTACTTCATGCTCAAGGAGATCGCCGAGCAGCCGAAGGCGGTCGCCGACACCCTCCTCGGCCGCATCGACCTGGCCGGGAACCTCTGCCTGGACGAGGTCCGCATCCCCGCCTCCGTGCTGCGCGAGGTCAGCAAGGTCGTCATCGTGGCGTGCGGTACGGCGTACCACGCCGGGATGATCGCCAAGTACGCCATCGAGCACTGGACCCGCATCCCCTGCGAAACGGAGCTGGCCAGTGAGTTCCGCTACCGGGACCCGATCCTGGACCAGCGGACGCTGGTGATCGCCATCTCGCAGTCCGGCGAGACCATGGACACCCTCATGGCCCTGCGGCACGCCCGCGAGCAGGGCGCCAAGGTGCTCGCCATCTGCAACACCAACGGCTCCACGATTCCGCGCGAGTCCGACGCCGTCCTGTACACCCACGCCGGGCCCGAGGTCGCCGTCGCCTCCACCAAGGCGTTCCTCACCCAGCTCGTCGCCTGCTACCTGGTGGCCCTGTATCTGGGCCAGGTGCGCGGCACCAAGTGGGGCGACGAGATCCTCTCCGTGATCCGCGAGCTGTCCGAGATCGCCACCCAGGTGGACGAGGTCCTGGAGACCATGGAGCCCGTGCGGGAGCTGGCCCGCAGCCTGGCGTCCAAGAACACCGTGCTGTTCCTGGGCCGTCACGTCGGCTTCCCGGTCGCCCTGGAGGGCGCGCTCAAGCTCAAGGAACTGGCGTACATGCACGCCGAGGGCTTCGCGGCGGGCGAGCTGAAGCACGGCCCCATCGCCCTGATCGAAGAGGACGTGCCGGTGGTGGTCGTGGTGCCCTCGCCCCGCGGCCGCTCCGTCCTCCACGACAAGATCGTCTCCAACATCCAGGAGATCCGGGCGCGCGGTGCCCGCACCATCGTGATCGCCGAGCGCGGCGACGAGGCGGTCGCCCCGTACGCCGACCACCTCATCGAGATCCCCGTCACCCCGACCCTGCTCCAGCCGCTGGTGGCCACCGTGCCGCTCCAGGTCTTCGCCTGCGAGCTGGCCACGGCCCGCGGCAACGAGGTCGACCAGCCGCGCAACCTGGCCAAGTCGGTGACCGTCGAGTGACCGCGTGATCGTCGGGGTCGGGATCGACGTCGCGGAGATCGACCGCTTCGCCGCCGCGTTGGACCGTACGCCGGGGATGGCCGACCGGCTGTTCGTGGCGGCCGAGCTGTGGTTGCCGACCGGCGAGCGCCGCGGCGTCGCCTCACTCGCCGCCCGGTTCGCCGCCAAGGAGGCGGTCGCGAAGGCCCTGGGCGCCCCGGGCGACCTGCGCTGGACGGACGCCTCGGTATGGACCGAACCCGGCGGCCGCCCGCGCCTGTCCGTGCGCGGCACGGTGGCGGCGCGGGCCGCTGAGCTGGGCGTACGGGGGTGGCACGTCTCGCTGAGCCACGACGCGGGGGTGGCGTCGGCGGTGGTGATCGCGGAGGCGTGAGGTTGTTGGTGGGTGCGCGGTCGGTGCGGTGGGTGGTGCCGGTGCGGGGCCTCCGGGGCGGGGCCCTGGACCGTCTATTTACGGCGCCGCTGCTGTAGAACGTGGGGTGGGCCGGAAGTCCACGGCGCCACACATACACGTGGTGTCCAGGACCCCACCCCTGCGACCCCGCCCCTCCCGTCGAGTCGCGGCTCCCCGCCGGTGCCCCCGGCCCCGGTCTGGCTCCGGTATGCCCGATGGCCCGGCGCCGGGCGGGTGTGGGAGCCACCCCCGCCCCTCCCACCGTGTCGGCGGCCAAGCGTAAGCAGGACGCGCGTCAGCTGACGGCCTTCTCGATCGCCTCGAAGATGTCCGCGTCCGTCTCCTGCTGCCAGCCGGGGAGATCGGGCCAGTCGGCGACGTAACCGGGCTTCGGGTCCTCGAAGTGCCGGTACATCTGCGCGGTCCAGCACGTGGCGACGAAACGGCTCTTCTGCTCCCGCGTGAGGCGGGACGCGTGCCCTGCGCTCAGGTCGAGGAACTGCCGCACCTGCTCGTACACCGCCCCGGCGGCCGCACGCTCCCACTCCGGGGTGTCCTCCCAGGGCGTCACATAGCCCGGCTTGGGCTCCCCGGGAAAGTGCCGCCGCACCCCCGCGATCCAAGCCTCCCGAAACAGCCGCGCACCCTCGGTCTGCGACATCCCTGCCCCTTTCGTCAGTTGGCGTTCAGTGCCTTGATCTCGGCGTCCACCTCGGCAACGCGCACATCGCGAGCGAGGGGGCCGAAGTCCGTACGCAGGTCCTGGAGCCTACGAGTGACATAACCGGAGGAAGATTCCCGCGCCAGGTGGATTGCCTTGCGGGCGTGGACGACAACCTGCTCCGGATCCTTGCGCTTGACGCCGATGGCAGCCAGATTCGCGAGCACGGCACCTCGGCGCCGATAGGACTGGCCCTCTGCCAGGGCACCCTGGCGAAGGGCACTCTGAAGCACCTGCTCAGCAAGGTCGAGCCGACCCAGCTGGACGTACCGAGCTCCGCGCTCCTCCGCGAGCCGGGAGCCGTCGAAGCGGAGCCACCCGCCGTTCTGCGCCCGTCCGGTCATGTCAGCAACCTTCTCGGCCTGCTCGAGTGCACTTTCGCATGCGGTCAGATCTCCCAGCCCCGCGAACGCCTCGGCTTGCACCGCAGCGACCCAGTGTCGCGTCGACAGGGCGCTGTCACCCCGTCGGGCAAGCCGTTCAGCAGCCGACAAGAGGTCGGCAGCCTCGCGGTAGCGACGCTCGTACACATCGACAAAGGCATGTCGGGTGAGCGCACAGGCCCAGAGATCGAAAGCTCCCGCGTCCTTGCTGGCTGACGCGGCAAGTGTGTAGCAAGCCGCTGCGTCGGTGTAGCGGTTGCCGTCGAAGGCCAGCTCGCCCGTCAGCTGGAAGAGGTCCCCGGCAGCGGCGCACAAGGCCCTGGCGTCCTTGTCCGAGCGGCCGCCCATCGTCTTGGTGAGGGCAGCGATCTGGTCGGAGACGATGGGGTAAACAGCCCCTTTGGCCCGTGCGAGTTGATACACCTGCCACAGGTGGTTGTTCATTCGGATGAAGTCGCCGGACGCTCGGCGGTGCGCTCCCTCTGCGAGGGCCTCCGACTCCTCGGCCGGTAGACCCGCCAGTGCCCCGGCAACGGCAAGTGCGCGCAGGAACTCGCGTCGAATCATGTCGTCGGTATCCCCCGAGCTGTAGTGGTCGCCTGAAGAGGACACTACGGGCTCCTGGAACGTGGCTTGGGGTTTGGTAACCCAGGCGTCCAGTTCGGCAAGATCAAGTTGCAGCGCTGCTGCGTACTGCGGACGCAGCTGGGGCTGGATCTCAGTCTTCCCGCTCTCCCAGCGGCTGATCGTCGTGCGGTCGACACCGACGACGTGAGCAAGCCCCTCCTGGCTGTAACCCAGCGCTTTCCGTCGTTCAGCTAACCCCATGGGGCTCCCCTTCCCCGCTCTGCGGACCGCCACTCGACGTGGGCACCCGCTGCACGCTTCTGCGTCACCTCTGCCGCATGGATGCCGTGGAGTGCATCCGCTCGGAGCGGTTCCCTTGGCGTTGTCAGCATCAAGAACCGGCCCGAGCCATCACAGGATGCGGCCGTGATGGTGATTCGCCAGCCACCGGCCAGACGACAGAGCCGCCGGGCTGGCGGTCCACCGCCCCGGAAGAAAGACCCTGTCCATGACCATGACGAGACCCAACGCCACCGGCGCCGCCGGCTACAGAGAAACGATGCCGTGCGAGCCGCAATCCGCGAGCCGCGCTCGTCGCCTCGTCCGCGCAGCACTGAACACCTGGGACCTCGGCCCCCTCGTCGAGGACGGGATGTTGATCATCTCCGAACTGGTCGGCAACGCCGCCCGCCACAGCGGATGCCGTCTCCTGCGCGTCAGCGTCCGACTGCCCGAACGGGGGCGCGTACGTCTCGCCGTCACCGACAAATGCCTTCAGGCGCCCATCGCTCAGGCCCCGGACAGCAATGAGGAGTGTGGCCGCGGCCTACTGCTCGTCGCCGCGATGGCCGACCGCTGGGGCACCGAATACCGCACCTGGGGCAAGACCGTCTGGGCCGAGCTACGCGCCAAGGCCGACTCCTGATGGCCCCGCTCATCATCCGGCCGACCGTCGTTCCGTTCGTCACCGCATGGAGCGGCGAACACCTCGGCTCGGAGTCCGATCTGACCGTCCTGCTCACGCCCGAGCCGCGCCTCGGCTACAAGACGTCCCGTCCGACCGATCGCGATACCGCAGGGGCCTTATGGGCCCGGATGACCCACGCTCCCGGCACGGGCAGACCGATCTACGACAGCATGCACATCGCTCGGCAGCGGATCTGCATGTACGCCATGAAATGCCAGATCTGCGGGAACCCAGCGAGCCGCAACAAGGACGGCTGGCTGTTCATCAACTGGCGCAGATCCTGGGACTCGCCGACCTGGCCGGAGGGCTCCCTGACGGAGCAGCCGCCCTTGTGCGAGCCACACGCTCGCATGTCCATCGAGCAGTGCCCCCACCTGGGCAGAGGGGACTACGCGGTACTCAGGGTCCGGACCCCACGGCTGTGGGGCATCTCCGGGACCAACTACCAGCTCACGACGAGCGGGTGGCGCGCGCGGGAGTCGAACGTCATGGTCCCGTACGGCCACATCGGCCTCAACGCCGTTCTCGCCTCCCGGATGATCCGCGAACTGCGCAACGTGACGGTCATCGACCTCCCGAAATGACACCGACTGAAGAAGAAAGGACACGACTGTGACGACCATCGTTGCTGCCAACCCCGCCACGGACACCGGTTTCCTGTGGCTGGACCTGACCCGAAAGTGCCAGCTCTCCTGCACTCCGTGCTTCAACGCCTCGGGGCCGGACGGAACCCACGGCACCATGACGCGCGAGAACTGGTTACGCGTCCTCGATCAGGCCGCGGAATGTGGCGTGCGCCGCGTCCAGCTCATCGGCGGCGAGCCCACCCTGCACCCGGACGGACTGGCCTTGGCCGAGCGCGCGCTGTCCCTGGGGCTGTGCGTCGAGGTCTACAGCAACCTGGTGCACGTAACGGACGACTGGTGGGCGCTCCTCCGGCGCAAGGGCGCCTCCCTGGCAACGTCGTACTACTCGGACCAGGCGGACGAACACAACGCGGTGACCGGCCGCCCCAGCCACGCTCGCACCCTGGCGAACGTCAAGAAGGCCGTACGGCTCGGCGTTCCGCTCCGTGTCGGGATCGTCGCGACCACCGCGACACAGCGGGTCTCAGAGGCTCGGCGGGAACTGGAAGCCCTCGGTGTGAAGCGCATCAGCATCGATCACGTTCGCCCCTTCGGGCGGGGAGCACACGGGCAGGCTCCGGACACCTCAGGGCTGTGCGGCCGGTGCGGCAGCGGCCGGGCTGCCGTCGGCCCGGACGGGAGCGTGTCCCCCTGCGTGTTCTCCGCCGCCCTGCTCAGCGTCGGGAACGTCCGGAGCACGCCCCTGGCCACTATCCTCGGCAGTCCCGCCATGGCCGAAGTCCGCGCATCCATTCACAGCGCGGTCGCGAAGGGCGGGGGCGAAGACGAGGATGGGTGCGACCCCGTGGGGGACGGGGAGTGCTCCCCCGGATATCCGAGCAGTTCGTGCGGCCCGAGGAACTGATGGACAACGACTCGCCAGGCACCGAAGCGCTGTGGGCGCTGGTGCGCCCGCACACCGGCGAACAGCGTGGCGTGGAGCCCACCTCGCGCGGGAACGGCTCGGACGTCACAGCCGTGGTCATGTGCGAGAACGGTCCCGTCTTCGTCAAGGCCTGCCGCAACCGGCCCGGAGGCCGCCGAGCTTCCATCCTCCGCGAACGGCTCGTCAACCCGTCCGTACGCGCCATCTCGCCGAAGCTCATGTGGCATGCCCAGGATGACGAGTGGATCGCGCTCGGTTTCGAGTCCGTCGAAGGGCGCTCGTCGGACTTCACACCGGGTTCTGCGGACCTCCCCCGGATCGTCGGTGCCCTGAACCGGATCAAGGATCTCTCCCTGCCTCCCGAGGCAGACGACTGGCGCGAGACCCGCTGGAACCGCTTCGCCGACGATAAGGACGCCGAACTCTTCGAGGGCGACACGCTCCTCTTCACCGACGTCAACCCCCACAACTTCATGATCGGTGACGAACGGATCTGGGTCGTGGACTGGTCCTGGCCGACCCGGGGCGCCGGGTTCATCGATCCCGCATGCCTCGTCGTGCAGCTCATCGCGGCCGGGCATACCGCCGAGGCGGCTGAGGGGTGGGCGGCCGAGTGCCGGGCGTGGACAGACGCGGACTCCGCAGCGATCGACGCCTTCGCCGCCGCCACCCTCCGCATGAACCGGTCGCGTGTCGACCGGTACCCCGAGGCGGCCTGGCTCGAAGACATGGCCGCAGCCGCAGGGGCGTGGGCTGCCCATCGAGGCGTGGCAGAGGCGCCTGGTCAGGTGATGACATAGGTCTTGCCTGAGCATTTTCCGGTACGCGGCAGAATGCAAGGCAAACCGGACGACGGGGGATGAGGCCGTGGCTATCGAGTCAGTGGTGGTGCGACAGCGCGTCGAGGATCTGGACGCGGCCGTGCCGTTCTACGAGAAGCTCACCGGGAGCACCGCATCCCGTTTCGCCTTCGCCGGAGTCACCCTGGCAAGCGTCGGCCCGTTCCTGTTGTTCAGCGGCCCGGACGAGTCTGTGCGGCGAGTCGCCGGGGTGGCGGCCACCCTGGCGGTGGCGGACCTCGACGCAGCGGTGGCGGACGCGGTGGCGGGAGGCGCCGAGGTGGTGGCCCCGAGCGCGCCGACCCCCAACGGCCACCGCGCCGTACTGCGCCATCCCCACGGCGGGGTTTACGAATATGTCGGCCCCTGAGCCTGCCGCTCATTGCACCCAGCGAGGCGTGTACGTCACGTGGAGGTCTTGCCAATCGTGGGTCTGCGGACTCTGCCAGACGTACAGGCTTCGGCAGACGTGGTAGTTGCAGCCCGGACCCGGGAGGTACAGCCGGGTCGCGGCAGCGGGTGGGCCCTCGTTCGTTACGGCGAAGACATGCCGGGCTGAGTCCCGGAACGTCCGCGTCGTGCCCGTCAGGAACAGCGTCTCGGCGTGGACGTGCTGGCGGAGCTGGTCCGATGTCCGCTGGCCGGGGTCGGACTGGAGGTCGCCTTCCGGCACGCTCGCGGTTTGTAGCTCGCGGGGGGCGTTGCCCGCGGTGATGCGCTCGCGCAGCCGCTTCCAGCGGGACGGCCGGAACTGCACGGATCTGTGGGCCAGCACGAGATCGAGCGGCTTCTCGTCCCGCCACCCGATTCCAGGCGCGGTCGGGGTGGCGCGCAGCGGGAGATAGACCAACGACCGCGGGGACCGCGCCGCAAGCAGCCACAGGGTGCCGATGCGCCGACCGTCCGTGCGGTCGACGTACATCTCGTAGCGACCGCCGGTTTCGTACAGCGCCCCATTGTTCAGCGCCGCCGCCGGGCGGATCACCCGGAATTCCTCACCCCCCATCCGCACCCGCTGCACGGCGATCTTCACCCGGAGGTCGTCCCGCCCGATCGCGGCCCTCGACGCCGTCACCCTGCCGTCCCTTTCCTTCCGTCTCGATCACACGCTCAGCCGGTGAGCGCCGCGGTGATCTGTCGAGTGGTCTGCGCCGCGACCCGGGGGTTGACGGCAGCGTAGGACGTGTAGGCGTTCAAGCCGGTGGCCAGGGCCCACCCGCGGCCCCGGACCCAGGTGGCGTCGTCCACGCCGAGCGCTGCCCGGAAAGTGGCCCTGCTCTCGACCGACATCAGGGTGAAGGCGATCGTCAGGTCGCATGCTGGATCGCCGACACTGAGCCCGCCGAAGTCGATGACCGCGCTGAGGCGGCCGTCGAGGGTCAGCAGGTTGCCCGTGTGGAAGTCGCCGTGAAACCAGACCGGAGGCCGATCCCATCCCGGGGTGCCCAGCGCCGCGTCCCACAGCTCGGTCATGGCTATCGCGTCGAATATGCCGTCGACCTCCGCCATGGCGGCCCGCGTCGCCTGGTCCCGGCCGGTCAGAGACCCGGCGGCGGGATCTTCGACGTTCCCTGTTGGGAGCTGCTGAAGGGCGATCAGGAACTCCGCCAGCTGGACGGCGGTCCGGGACGAGTCACCCAGCGCCTCGGCGGTCGCCACCTCTCCGTCCAGCCATCGGGACACCGCCCACGGCCACGGGTAGCCGAAGTCGGGCTTCCCTACGGCTACTGGTTGTGGGACGGCGAGCGGGAGGTGCGGGGCCAGCTGGGGAAGCCACTCGGACTCCTTCTCGGCCTGTCCGATGGCCCCGGCGTGGCGGGGCAGCCGGACGGACAGCCCCTCGCCCAGCCGGTAGATCACATGGTCCGAACCGGCCGGGTCGAGCCGCTTGCGGGGTAGCTTGGCCCATTGCGGGAACTGCGTATCGACCAGGTGCCTGGCCAGCGCGGCATCGACCGCGGGGCGGGAGTCCGCGGTTCGGGAAGAGCTGACCGGCGTCATTGCAGCCAGAACCCCGATCGCTTCAGCCACAGGTCGAGCAGCGCCGCGTCACCCACGACCTTCACGCCGGGGGCGGGGCGCCCGTAGAGCAGCAGGAGCAGGTCCGTCAGGGGGCCGCTGACCTCGACGGCGGCCTGTTCGCCGGTGGGGTGCAGGACGGGGGCGTCGCCGGTGAGGTCGACCAGCCACTCGGCGTCCGCGTCGGTGGCCTGAAGGCGAAGAGTGCGGCCGGGGCCGAGGAGGGCGGGTTCGCCCTCGTACGCCTCCGGCAGCGTGCTGTACGTCAGCCACTCGTCGAGGGCGTCGCGGGCCACGTCCTCGTCCAGGTGGAACGCGGCGCCGACCGCGAGCGCCGCGTCCGCCCGGTGCACCGCCGTCTCGTGCGTCATCCGGCGCGCCCAGAACATCGCGGTCCCGCCGGGGCCCGGGGTCCACACCGGCCTGTCGGGCCCGGCCTTGCGCAGCGCGTCGGCCAGGTGCCCGGCGCCGTCGCCGAGCCGGGTGCTCAGCGTGGCGGGGTCCTCGTCGGTGTGGCGGGGGACGTCGTTGACCGGGTCGTCCGGGACGGGCTCGGTCGACCGGGTGCGTACGACCATCTCGGCCCACCCGTGGGCACCGCCGAGGTGGCGCACGAGCTGACCGAGGTTCCAGCCCGGGCAGGACGGCACCGGGGCCGTCGGGTCGGCGCCCGCCAGATAGGCCCTCAACAGGTCTGTCTGTTCGACGATTTCGGCGTGGTAGCGGTCGAAGCCCAGGAGAGTCACCCGCTCACGTTATGACCGCATCCCCCCGGTGTCACCCCGGATTGACGGGCCCACCGGCGGGGCCGGCGACGCCACCACGACTCGTACAGCCGATGGACCACGCGAGGGCGGCCAGGAGGCGGAAGACCTCGACCTGCTCAGCGGTCCGCACTGCCGGGCGGTACGACCCATTCGGTGGGTTGGCCGGTGAGGGAGGCGATCATGTCGAAGTCGCCGTCGTAGTGCAGGACTGTCCGCTGGTGCAGTTCTGCCGTGGCGGCGATCAGTAGGTCGGGGAGGGACAGCGCGCGGTGGAAGCCTGCGTTGAGTGCGTGGCGCTGGACTTCCAGGGCGTGGCCGAAGATGTGGTCGTCGGCGTGGAGGTAGTCGAAGGCGTGGAGCCAGGTGCTGATCCGGGTCGCCTCGGAGCTGTCCCGTGCGGAGTGGATCATCTCGTACTCGGTGGGTCGGCACACGGCGAGGAGGTAGCGCTCGTGCAGGGGCTTGAGCACTTCCTTGACGCTTGGCTTCGTCCAGCGGGCCAGGGCGGACTTATCGACCAGGTACCGGTCCTGTGTCAAGCGGCCCGGCCTCCGTCGCGGTCGCCGTTGTGCTTGAGGGAGCCGTCGGCGTTGCGGGGTCCGGTGTTCTCGACGATCTCACTGAAGTCGAGCTCACCGGCCTCGATGGCGTCGAAGCCTTCCTGTCGAAGGTGCCTCTTGACGGCGTCCTCCATGGCGAGGCGGACGGCCTTGGCCTTGGTCTTGGTGCCGAAGATACGCATGGCCTCCGCGACCATGTCTTCGTCGAGGTCGATGACGGTTCTGGCCATGCGGAAGGTCCCTTCGTGAATGCTTCCGTCACGAAAACGATAGCAGTGACTCGCGGCAGTAGATATCGTTTTGGCTGAGGCCGCCGTCGTGGATGGGGCTCAGGCGCCTGGTTGCGAAGTGTCGTGCTATTCGTCAGGCCGCGAGGCCGTCGTCTTCGGTCGGCTCGTCCTTGGCCATCAGGCCGGCCACCCACAGCGGCATCAGCCAGTGCACTGCGAGGACCGCGATGAGCACCGGCGCCGCATACGCCGTGGGGGCATTGCCTTCGGCTGCGCCCGCGATCAGCAGGCCGGCGGCGGCTGCGGCAAGGAGCAGGGTCATCGCCCGGTGGGCGCGGGCTTGCACCCGGGTGCGTTCGGCGGATTGCCGCTCGTCCAGCGCTCGTTCGCGCAGTTCGAGCAGGCCACGGGTGGCCGCATTGATCACCCCGGTCGCGACCATCCACGGCAGCAGCAGCACCGCCATGACGACGAAGGCCCAGACCGGTTCCCCCTCTGCGAGGTAGGAGTAGGCCATCAGTCCGCCCATGCCCACGGTCAGCACCAGATGCGCGGCGACGGCCAGGCGTCGACGGGTGGCCGTGGCGTACAGGGGCTGACCTCGGCGGTCGTTCATCAGTCGCATCATGCTGTGGTCGTAGCGCGTCAGTCGCGGCGTGGTCATGACGTTTTCCTCCCGTATATCTCATCCGTGAGCGGCTGGAACGGTTCGAGTGAGAACAGTGCCTCCACCGGTAGCGCGAAGAACTTCGCGATCTTCAGTGCCAGGTCGAGGCTCGGGTTGTACTGCCCCCGCTCGATGTAGCCGATGGTCTGGTAGTGCGCCCCCACCGCCTCGGCCAAGCGCTGGCGCGACACCTTCCGCTCGGCGCGAACCACGGCCAGTCTGTTGTGCACCTGCTCGCCCATGTATAAGAAGTACTACATGCTGAGCGACAAGTGCAACCACCCGCACCGCTCCGGTGGATCGGGGATGTCGCTGGTCAACTCGCGCGCTCAGTCGGGCCGGTGAGCCGGTCGGCATCGCCGACGGTCCAGGGCCCCGCCCCGGAGGCCCCGCACCCGTACCCACCACGCACCCCGGGCGCACCACCCACAGAGCCGCACCCGGCACCCCAAGCGAACCCCAGGCACCTCCGCCCGTCAGCCCAGCACGTCCCGCCAGGCGTCCGGCACCGCCGCCGCCACGTCGTACGCCGCGATCGGGGCGCCCGCCGGGGCGGTGGTGCGGCGGGCGGCCAGGCCGTGGAGGTAAGCGCCGACCGAGGCGGCGTCGCGGGCAGTGAGGCCGGTGGCGAGGAGGGAGCCGGTGAGGCCGGAGAGGACGTCGCCGCTGCCCGCGGTGGCGAGCCAGGCGGTGCCGGTGGGGTTGACGCGGACGGGGTGCCCGGGGGAGGCGACCAGGGTGGTGGAGCCCTTGAGCAGCACGGTGGCGCCGTACTTGTCGGCCAGGGCCCGTACGGCGGCGAGCCGCCCGGACTCGACCTCCTCGCGGCTCGCCCCGAGCAGCGCGGCCGCCTCGCCCGCGTGCGGGGTGAGGACGGTGGCGGCGGCGCGGCCGTGGAGGCCGCCGGAGGGGAGGAGGTGGAGGCCGTCGGCGTCGACGAGGACGGGGATGTCGGAGCCGAGGACGTCGTCCAGGGAGTGCCGGGCGGCGGCGCCGTCGCCGAGGCCGGGGCCGACGACCCAGGACTGGACGCGGCCCGCCTTGGCCGGGGGCCCGGTGTGGACGAGGGTTTCGGGGAAGCGGGCGATGACGGTGTCGGCGCCGGGGCCGACGTACCGTACGGCACCCGCGCCGCCGCGCAGGGCGCCCGCGACGGCGAGGACGGCGGCGCCCGGGTAGCGGGCGGAGCCCGCGACGACGCCGACGACGCCGCGCCGGTACTTGTCGCTCTCGGCGGTCGGACGGGGGAGGAGGGCGGCGACGTCGTCGTGCTGGAGGGCTTCCGCGTCGGGGGTGGAGGGGAGATACGACCCCAGACCGATGTCGACCAGGCGGAGGGCGCCCGCGTGCTCGTGGGCGGGGTCGATGAGCAGCCCGGGCTTGTACGTACCGAAGGTGACGGTGGCGTCGGCGCGCACCGCCGCGCCCCGCACCTCGCCGGTGTCGGCGTCGACCCCGCTGGGGAGGTCGACGGCGACGACGGTGCCGCGGACGAGCCGGACGAGCCGCTCGGCTTCCTCCCGCAGGCCGCCCGTGCCGCCGATGCCGACGATGCCGTCGAGGACGAGGTCGGCGTGCATCAGGGCAGGTTCGCCCTCGGCGGCGGTCACCGCGCGTCCGCCCGCCGCGCGCAGGGCGCGCAAGCCCCCGGGGTGGGCGCGGTCGGGGGAGAGCAGGACGGCGGTGACGCCGGCGCCGCGCCGGGCCAGCCGGGCGCCCGCGTAGAGCGCGTCGCCCCCGTTGTCGCCGCTGCCGGTCAGCAGGGCGACGCGGGCCCCGTAGACCCGGTTGAGCAGGTCGGCGCAGGCGGCGGCGAGTCCGGCTGCCGCGCGCTGCATGAGTGTTCCTTCGGGCAGCCGCGCCATCAGGTCCTGTTCAGCGGCTCGTACGGTCTCGACGCTGTAGGCGATCCTCATGCCCATAGTCTCCCGAACGGAGGGCACTCCGCGCTTGGAAGCACACATTCCGGAAGCACGCATTCCGGTACATCCTCCGGTCCACCGATCGGCCTGAGACACTGACGGAGATGGACGAGACACCGATGCGCGCCCGCGCCGTGGTCGATCTGACCGCCCTGCGGGACAACGTTCGGGCGCTGCGAGAAGCAGCGCCCACAGCCGAGCTGATGGCCGTGGTCAAGTCGGACGGCTATGGCCACGGCGCGGTCCCGTGCGCGCGCGCCGCCCGCGCGGCGGGCGCGGGCTGGCTGGGCACGGCCACGCCCGAGGAGGCGCTCGCGCTGCGCGCGGCGGGCGACCAGGGGCGGCTGATGTGCTGGCTGTGGACACCGGGCGGGCCGTGGCGGCAGGCGATCGAGGCGGACATCGACGTCTCGGCCAGCGGCGCGTGGGCGCTGCGCGAGGCCGTCGCGGCGGCCCGCGCGTGCGGGCGCACCGCGCGCGTCCAGCTCAAGGCCGACACCGGGCTCGGCCGCAACGGCTGCCCGCCCGCCGACTGGCCTGACCTCGTCGCCGAGGCCCTGGCCGCGGAGGCGGCGGGCACGGTCAAGGTGACCGGGCTGTGGTCGCACTTCGCGTGCGCGGACGAGCCGGGCCACCCGTCGATCGCCGCCCAGCTGACCGTCTTCCGCGAGATGGTGGACCAGGCGGAACGGGCGGGGCTGCGGCCGGAGGTGCGGCACCTGGCGAACTCCCCGGCGACCCTGACCATCCCCGAGTCGCACTTCGACCTGGTACGGACCGGCATCGCCCTGTACGGGATCTCGCCCAGCCCGGAGCTGGGCGTGCCCGCCGACTTCGGGCTGCGCCCGGTGATGACGCTGAAGGCCTCGCTGGCCGCGGTGAAGCAGGTGCCGGGCGGGCACGGGGTCAGTTACGGCCACCGCTACGTCACCCCCGGCGAGACCACCCTCGCGCTGGTGCCGCTCGGCTACGGTGACGGGATTCCGCGGCACGCCTCGGGCACCGGCCCGGTGCTGGTCGCGGGCAAGTGGCGGACCATCGCGGGCACCGTGGCCATGGACCAGTTCGTGGTCGACCTCGGCGGCGACAGCGCGGAGCCGGGGGACGAGGCGGTGCTGTTCGGTCCCGGCGACCGCGGGGAGCCGACCGCGGAGGACTGGGCACGGGCCGTGGGGTCGATCGCGTACGAGATCGTGACCCGGATCAGCGCCCGGGTCCCCCGCGTTTATGTAGGTGACCTCGGGGGCACAGGGATCTGACCATGGGCGACGAGAGCACGGTGGAGACGGCGACGAAGGTCGCGGCGGGGGCCACAGCCGTGGGCTGGCGCCGGGGCGCCGGGTTCGCGGGGGCCGCGATCGGCGTGGTCGCGGCGGGCGCGGCGATGGGCGTCGCCCTGGAGCGGCTGACCGTCGGCCGCGGCGTACGGCGCAAGGCGCGCCTCGCCCTGGACGCGGAGGGCCCCTACGGCACCCTGCGCGGCACCCCGGGGCGGGCGGTCGCCGACGACGGCACGGAGCTGTACTACGAGGTCGAGGAGATACGCGAACCGGTCGCGCCCACCCGCCGCAAGCGCCGGTTCGCCCGCCGGGCGCCCGCGGCCCCCGTGACCGTGATCTTCAGCCATGGCTACTGCCTCGGCCAGGACTCCTGGCACTTCCAGCGGGCCGCGCTGCGCGATGTGGTCCGCACCGTCTACTGGGACCAGCGCTGCCACGGCCGCTCCCAGCGCGGCTGCGCCCAGACGAACGGCACCCAGGTCAGCATCGACCAGCTGGGCCGCGATCTGAAGGCCGTGATCGACGCGGCCGCGCCCGAGGGGCCGCTGGTGCTGGTCGGCCACTCCATGGGCGGCATGACGATGATGGCGCTGGCCGCCCAGTACCCGGAGCTGATCCGGGACCGGGTGGTCGGCGCGGCGTTCGTCGGCACCTCTGCGGGACGGCTCGGCGAGGTCAGCTTCGGCCTCCCGGTCGTCGGCATGAACGCGGTGCGGCGGGTGCTGCCCGGGCTGCTCAAGGCGCTCGGCTGGCAGGTGGAACTGGTGGAGCGGGGCCGCCGGGCGACCGCGGACCTCTTCGCGGGGCTGATCAAGCGCTATTCGTTCGGGACGAAGGACGTGGACCCGGGGGTGGCCCGGTTCGCGGAGCGGCTGATCGAGGCGACGCCGATCGATGTGGTCGCGGAGTTCTATCCGGCGTTCATCGCCCACGACAAGGCGGAGGCGCTGCCGTACTTCGACGGGGTGCCGGTGCTGGTGCTGGCCGGGGACAAGGACCTGATCACGCCGATGGAACACAGCGAGGCCATCGCGGAGCTGCTGCCCGGTGCGGAGCTGGTGGTCGTGGAGGACGGCGGGCATCTGGTGATCCTGGAGCACCCCGAGGTGGTCAACGGGCATCTGGCCGAGCTGCTGACCCAGGTGGTCGGAGCCGGGGGCGTCCCCGGGGACGGCGCGGGCCGCCGTTCGGCCCGGGGCTGAGGCGGCACGGACCGCGTTCCCGGGGCCCGTACCATCGCCGGTATGGACGTAGGCACACGCATGACCGTCACCTCGCCCGAGCAGATGCGGGACCTGGGCCGTCGGCTCGCCAAGCTGCTGCGCCCCGGCGACCTGGTGCTCCTCACCGGGGAGCTGGGCGCGGGCAAGACCACGCTGACCCGGGGCCTGGGCGAGGGCCTGGGCGTCCGGGGCGCGGTCACGTCCCCCACCTTCGTGATCGCCCGCGTCCACCCCTCCCTGTCCGACGGCCCTCCGCTGGTCCACGTCGACGCCTACCGGCTGGGCGGCGGCCTGGAGGAGATGGAGGACCTCGACCTGGACGTCTCGCTGCCGGAATCGGTGATCGCGGTGGAGTGGGGCGAGGGCAAGGTCGAGGGGCTGTCCGAGGACCGGCTGCACGTGGTGATCGAGCGGACGCACGGGACGGCCGCGGAGGAGAGCGACGTACGCGGCGTCGCCGTGACCGGTGTGGGGCCCCGCTGGGCGGACGAGGACCTGGCGTCGCTCGCGGGGTGAGCCGTGGGGAGATTCCGGAAGAGTTTCCGACAGGCCGTCGGCATGATGTTGCGCTCTGGGCATCGGGCGTGGTCACATGGTAGGGGAAGCGCGGTTAGGCGTACCTAACCTCCTGCCCACCAGGACCCTCAGGAGGCATCCATGTCGGCCCAAGAGCCCACCGCCCTGGACGACCCCCGGCGCGATGACCCGTCACCGTCGATGAGGGATCTGCTGGCGGCCTGTGCGGCGGCGAGCGCCGTCTCCACCCCACCGGAGGCCCCCGTCGAGGCGGTCGAGGCGGAGGCACAGCAGCGTCCCGCGGACGAGCCGGAGCGCGACGCGGCGTAGCCCGGGGGACTTACGCGATCACGACGACCTTCGTGCCCGGCTGCGCGAACTCCCACAGCGCCGCGCCGTCCGCCCGGGACTCCCGCACCGCGCCCGTCTTCTTCTTCGCCTGCGGGTCCGGCATCGCGCCGTCCATCGCCGCACTGAAACCGAACGTCACTCCCTCGTCCTGGTGAAACACCACGATGTGCTCCACCTGCACCCCGTCCGAGCCGACACCGCTCGGGTTACGGGACGTGACCGCGTACGTGCCCGGGTCGGGGCTCGCCGAACTGGCACCCACCGGATACGTGCGGGTGGCCTTGCCGTCGGCGCCGACCAGCCAGACCCGGTTGGCGCCCAGGGAGTAGACGACGCGCACACCGGTGCCGGAGCCCTTGGGAAGCGCGGTGGACTTCTTCTCCGCCTTGTCCTTCGTCTTGCCCTTCGAGTCGGTCGCCTGCGAGCTGCGCCGTTCCTGGGTGCGGTGGTCCGGGGCGGTGGCCTTGGCCTGGTAACCGAGAAAGCCGACGACGCCCAGCGCGGCCGCGGTCAGAACGGCCACGGCGGACCCGGTGCTGCTCCTTGGCACGGTGGCCACCCTCTCCTGTGGTCAGTACGTGCTTACCGCCCGTACGCAATATCACGACGGTAGCACCGGCGGACGGCCGCCACCGGTCCACCGCGACCGCCCCCGGCGGCGCCGTAGGCTGTCCTCGTGCTGTTGCTCGCGCTTGATACCGCCACCCCCGCCGTGACCGTCGCACTCCACGACGGCACCGAAGTCCTCGCCGAGACCGCCGAGGTCGACGCCCGGCGCCACGGCGAACTGCTGCTGCCCGCCGTCCACCGGGCCCTGGGCACGGCGGGCGTGGAGCTGGGGACCGTGACGGACATCGTCGTCGGCGTCGGCCCGGGCCCGTACACCGGGCTGCGGGTCGGGCTGGTCACCGCGGCCACCTTCGGCGCCGCCCTCGGCGTGCCCGTGCACGGACTGTGCACGCTGGACGGGATCGCGTACGCCGCCGGGCGGGCCGGGCTCACCGGCCCCTTCGTGGTGGCCACCGACGCCCGCCGCAAGGAGGTGTACTGGGCGCGGTACGACGACCCGCGCACCCGCGTCACCGAGCCCGCCGTCGACCACCCCGCCGACCTCACCGAGCGGCCCGGCGTCGCCGGGCTCCCGGCCGTCGGCGCGGGCGCCCTGCTCTACCCCGCCGCCTTCGCGGACGTCCCCGCGGGCATGCCCGAGTACCAGTCGGCGGGCGCGCTGGCCTCACTCGCCGCCGAGAAGCTGGCCCGCGGCGAGACGCTGCTGCCCGACCGGCCGCTCTATCTGCGCCGCCCCGACGCCCAGGTGCCCGCCAACTACAAGGTGGTCACCCCCAAGTGACGGACACCGCTCACGAAGACGTCGCACTGCGCGAGATGCGCTGGTGGGACATCGACCCGGTGCTGGCGCTCGAAGAGGAACTGTTCCCCGAGGACGCCTGGTCCCGCGGCATGTTCTGGTCCGAGCTGGCACACGCCCGCGGCGGCGCCGCCACCCGCCACTACACGGTCGCCGAGACCGACGGCCGCATAGTCGGCTACGCCGGGCTGGCCGTCTTCGACCGCACCGGCGACGTCCAGACCATCGCCACCGCCCGCGACCACTGGGGCACCGGCCTCGGCGCCCGCCTCCTCACCGACCTGCTCAACGCCGCCACCGCCTTCGAATGCCGCGAAGTCCTCCTCGAAGTACGGGTCGACAACACCCGCGCCCAGCGCCTCTACGAGCGCTTCGGCTTCGAACCCATCGGCATCCGCAAGGGCTACTACCAGCCCGGCAACGTCGACGCGCTGGTCATGCGCCTGACCGGCCCGGCGACCACCGCCGCGACCCCCTCATCCGATCCAGGAACATCCGTACAAGGAACGAAGACCCATGGCTGACGAACCGCTCGTCCTCGGCATCGAGACCTCCTGCGACGAGACCGGCGTCGGGATCGTGCGCGGCCACACCCTGCTCGCCGACGCGGTCGCCTCCAGCGTCGACGAACACGCCCGCTACGGCGGCGTCGTCCCCGAGGTCGCCAGCCGCGCCCACCTGGAGGCGATGGTCCCGACCATCCAGCGGGCCCTGAAGGACGCCGGAGTCGCCGCCTCCGACCTCGACGGCATCGCCGTCACCGCCGGTCCCGGCCTCGCGGGCGCCCTGCTCGTCGGCGTCTCGGCCGCCAAGGCGTACGCGTACGCCCTCGGCAAGCCGCTGTACGGCGTCAACCACCTCGCCTCCCACATCTGCGTCGACCAGCTCGAACACGGCGCGCTGCCCGAGCCGACCATGGCGCTGCTGGTCAGCGGCGGCCACTCGTCGCTGCTGCTGGCGCCCGACATCACCACGGACGTCCGGCCGCTGGGCTCGACCATCGACGACGCGGCGGGCGAGGCGTTCGACAAGATCGCCCGGGTGCTCCACCTCGGCTTCCCCGGCGGCCCCGTCATCGACCGCATCGCCCGCGACGGCGACCCCGACGCAATCGCCTTCCCGCGCGGGCTGACCGGCCCGCGCGACGCCGCGTATGACTTCTCCTTCTCCGGCCTCAAGACGGCCGTCGCCCGCTGGATCGAGGCCAAGCGCGCGGCGGGCGAGGAGGTTCCGGTCGCCGACGTCTCGGCCTCCTTCCAGGAGGCGGTCGCCGACGTCCTGACCCGCAAGGCCGTCCGCGCCTGCAAGGACGAGGGCGTCGACCACCTGATGATCGGCGGCGGCGTCGCCGCCAACTCCCGGCTGCGCGCCATGGCCGAGCGCCGCTGCGAGGACGCGGGCATCACGCTGCGCGTGCCGCGCCCCAAGCTGTGCACGGACAACGGCGCGATGGTCGCCGCCCTCGGCGCGGAGATGGTCGCGCGCGGCCGGTCCGCGTCGGCCTGGGACCTGTCGGCCGACTCCTCGCTCCCGGTGACGGACCCCCACGTCCCGGCGCCCGCGGCACACTCCCACGACCACGTCCACGAGCTGAGCCGAAAGAACCTGTACGCATGACCGTCGCCCTGATGTGGGAAGCCCGGGCCGTCGAGGGCCGCGGCGCGGACCTGCTCGCCTGGACCGCCGACCAGCCCCTCGACCCGCCCCCGCTGCGCCGCGAGACCTTCCGCGCCCCCGAGGACCGGGTGCTCGTGATCACCTGGTGGGACGGTACGTACGACACCCCGGACCTCCCCGAACTCCCCGAGCCGGGCCCCGACCTGATACGCCGGGCCGTCCACCGGTGGCGCTTCGAGTCGGTCGGCTGAACGACACCAGCACGCTCCACCCGGACACCATGTCACTCACCTTCACCCGCGTCCCCGACTCCCGGCGCTACACCCTGTGCCCCCGAGGCTCCGCCCCGCTCCATGTGCGCCGCGGCGCCCCCGACGGCCGCGCCCTTCCCGAGGGATACAAGCCACGTTTCGTCGTCGCCGACGACGCGGCCGGTGCCTCGCCGCTCGCCGTGGTCGTCCGGAAGGGCGATCGGTGCCTCGCCGTGCTCAGCCCTGACCACGAGCCGCTGGCCGAACTGCGCCTGCCGCCGCGGAAGAAGCGGTGGCGGCCCGTGTACGAGATCCACTTGCCCGACGGGACGGTGCTGCACGGGCGGAAGGGGACGGTGCCGTCGCTGCTGCTGTGCCTGGTGCTGCTGCCGCTGGTCCTTGTGTACCTGGTCGTCATGGCACTGTCCGACACACCCCCGGACTCCCTCGACGCTCCGCTGCGGACGGCCTGGAAACGACCGGGTGCCTTCTTCGGACGGGCGGCCATGACCGAGTCCGTGCGCGGCCGGTTCCGGGTCCGGGAAGGCGGGCTCGACCACCGGGTGGCGTACGCACAGGCGGTGGCGAAGTACTGGAAGGTGTGACCCGGCGGCGGACCGGTGGCCGGGTTCCTGTGAGCCGCGGAGGAATGGAGTTCACGCCTCCGCCAGAACTGAGAGACTGCGTTCCATGACCCCGCCCGACGCACTGCCACCACCCCCGCCCGCCCCGGACCTGCGGCCCTGGCCCGACCGCGCCGGGCTGCTCGCCGACCGGGCGCGGGCGATGGGGACGCTGGCGCGGTGGTACATGGCGCCGCACCGGGCGTTGCTGCTGTGGCTGCTGACGCTGGTGTTCGCGCTGGGGTGGACGCTGGCGGTGTCGGGGTTCCAGTTCCTGGTGACCGGCCAGATCGTCGAGCACATCCTCGGCGTGATCTTCCTCGGGCTGGCCCTGGGCGCCACCGTCCCGTCCAGCCTGGGCCTGGCCTCGGGCATCCGGCGGGACGTGTTCGTCGGCGCGCGGCTGAGGGACTGGGCCGAACTGGGGCGGGACCCGCAGACGCTGCCGCACTGGCGGGTGTCGGGCAGCGCGCTGCTGTGGCTGCTGCCGTCGCTGGTGCTGTGCTGCCTCGGGCTGGTGCTGGGGGCGTCCACGGCCATGTCGGACCTCGGCGCGGAGACGTTCGGGGTGGCGATGGGGATCGCCGTCGTCTTCGCGGTGGCGGGTGGTCTCGGCCTGTTCAAGGCGATCGGCTACTACCGTCTGGTCAACCGCGAGCTGAGCCCCGACGACGCCGAGGAGCGAGCGTACGGGGACTGATCAGCCGGACGCGTCGGACGACCGCTGGAGCGACTGGAAGCGGTGCAGCAGCTCCAGATACCGCTCGCCCAGGCTCTCGCCGCGCCGCTTCGTCGCGTCCTCGACGTGCAGCAGCATCTGCCGGACGCGCGCCGCGTCCCGGTAGGCGTCCCGCTGGAGCTTCTTGTGCGCGGTCGCCGCGGGGCCCTTCCAATCGTCGCCGACCGTCTTCGCCAGCTGGTCGAGACCTTCGACCGTCTCCTCCAGGTAACGCAGCATTTCCTCCAAGTCCTGAAGGAGATCGGACATTTCCTGGTCCGATACGGGCCGCTTCTCGTCACTCATGTTCCATACCCCTGCCACCCTCCGGTCCAGCCCCTCAGCGGGATGATCGTGCCACGACCGGAGCCGGTCCGGAGGACTACCCCGCGAGGTGGTCGAACTCGCCCGCCTTGATGGCGTGGAGGAGGGGCCGCAGCTTCGCCGGGGTGGTGGTCATCACGGTGCCCGGATCGTCGCTTTCGCGGAGCGCTATGGCGTCGGGTCCTAGGGAGGCGAGCTCTATGCAGGAGTTGCCGTCCCCTTGCGTGGAGTAGGAGGACTTCTGCCAGTTGATCTCAGACATGTCTTTGCCTTCAGGGGTGTCTTGCCTTCAGAGATGTTGGGCGATGCCGTGGATCATGTCACGTGACTCCTTCTGGGGGAGGGTCACTTTCATCGTCCGGGCCAGCACCGCCCGGTGATTGGTCAGCTGGGTCTCGGCGTCCAGGAACATCGGGCCGTGCGCGGCGTCGAGCTGCACCGTGTCCAGCTGCGGCACCGGGCCCGAGGCATAGGTCATCGATACGCCGGAGACCGGGAACCCGCCCGCCTCGAAGGGAATGACCCGCACGGTGACATTCTCCCGTGTCGAGGCCTCCAGCAGGCTGTCGAGCTGTCGGCGCATCAGCTGCGGCCCTCCGAACCGCAGGCGCAGACAGGCCTCGTGGATGATGAAGGTGCACGGCGGAGGATCGTCCCGGTCGAGGATGTCCCGGCGCTTCATGCGATGGGACAGCCTGCGCCTCAGCTCGGGCGGTGACCACGCCGGAACGGCCTCGCCGAGCACGGCCCGTGCGTATTCCTCGGTCTGCAACAGGCCCGGCAGAAACATCAGCTCGACCACGCGCAGGCTGGTGGCGTAGTACTCCAACTCGGCGAGGTCGAGCCCGCCGGTGGCGATATGGCCCCGGTACTCCTCCCACCAACCGCCCTTGCGCTCCCTGGCCATGGCGACGAGCGCGTCGACGTACGCGTGGTCGGGGCAGGTGTAGATGGCGGCGAGGGCCCGCACCCGCTCCTCGCTCACCCCGAAGCGGGCCAGCTCAAGGTTGGTGATGTGCGTGCGGTTGATGCCGAGCCGGTCGGCGGCCTCCTGGATGCTGAGTCCGGCGCCCTCGCGCATCCTCCTCAGTTCTGTACCGAGCCGGACTTGACGCGCGGTCGGGACGCTTCTGGGTGGCATGGTCCTCCGTCACCCTCAGGGAGTAATTGTCGGGGAACTTCAACGGGACCGTAGCAGTTGTTTGCATCGCTGCCCTACCTTGGGTGTCGTTGCCGCTACTGCGCGTTGATCGCCGTAACGGTACGCGCGCTATCGGCCCCTTCGCAGGGAGTTGACCCATGAATCCCGATCACGAGTCCGACGACCGTCCACCGCGTCGCCCGCCAGCTCCCTCCAAGGACCCGTACGTCTACACGCTCCAGAGCAACCGGAACGCCACCTCCGCCAAGGTCTGCCGGGACTTCGTCGCCGTCGTGCTGGGCTCCGTGGGGCAGGAGGACCTGGTCGAGGTGGCCACCCTGTGCACCTCCGAACTGGCCACCAACGCCTTTCTGCACGCCGAGGGCGACTCCCTGACGCTGCGCGTGATGATCGAGCCTCCCCGCTACCGCGTCCTCGTCTACGACGCCTCCGCCCAACTCCCCACCGCCGGGCGCCTCGCCGCCCCCGACCATCTGCGGGGCCGCGGCCTCGGCCTGGTCGCCGCCCTCGCCGACGCCTGGGGCACGGCCGACGCGGACCCGGCGGGGAGGTACGCGAAGGGGGTGTGGTTCGAACTCCTCGCGGAGCCGAAAAGCTAAACGGCCGGGTGGCCCAGGAGCATCGTGGGGGCGCCCGCCGAGCGGGTGAGGAGGATCGTGCAGGCGTTGTCCCCTTCCAGCCGCAGCTTCTTGCGCAGATGCTCCGGTTCGATGGCCGAGCCGCGCTTCTTGATGGTCGCGATGCCGACCTCGCGTTCCCGCAGCAGCGCCCTGAGCTTCTTCAGGTTGAACGGCAGCACATCGGTGATCTCGTACGCGGTGGCGTACGGCGTCGGGCGCAGCTCGTCCGTGGTGATGTAGGCGATCGTCGGGTCGATGAGGCGGCCGCCGATGCGGGCCGCGACATCCGCCACGAGGTGGGCGCGGATGACGGCGCCGTCCGGTTCGTACAGCCAGCGGCCGACCGGGCCGGGCTCGGGGTCGGGGAGCTGGGCGCCGAGCAGGGAGTGGCCGGTGGGCAGCAGGGTGGCGCGGCGCATGCCGGGGCGGGCGGTGCCGAACCACAGCACGGCCTCCTTCACGTTCCCCTGGTCCGAGATCCACTCGGCCTCCGCGTCCTCCGGCACCGCCTCGTGGGGAATGCCGGGCGCGATCTTGAGGGCGGCGCGCGGGGTCGTACGGGCGGCCTCGATGGCCCAGGACAGCGGCGGGGAGTACGCCTCGGGGTCGAAGACCCGGCCCCGGCCGCCGCGCCGGGCGGGGTCCACGAAGACCGCGTCGTACGGCGAGGTGTCGATGCCGGTGACATCGGCGCAGCGCACCTCGATCAGCTGCGACAGGCCCAGCGCGTCGGCGTTGGCCCGGGCGACCGCGCAGGTCAGCGGGTCGCGGTCGACGGCCAGGACGCTGAGCCCGGCCCGTGCCATCGCGATCGCGTCGCCGCCGATGCCGCAGCACAGATCGGCCACGTTGCGCATCCCGAACCCGGCCAGCCGGTCGGCGCGGTAGGCGGCGACGGAGGTACGGGTGGACTGCTCGACGCCGTTGGGCGTGAAGTACATGCGATGGGCGTCATCGGCCCCGAACTTGGGCACCGCCCGCTGCCGCAGCTGTGCCTGGGTCAGGGCCGCCGAGACCAGGGCGGCCGGATGGTCGCGGCGCAGCCGGGTCGCGGTGGCCAGCTCCCGCGCCGGGTCGTAGTTCCGGAGCGCGGAGAGCAGCGCCTGCCCCTCGTCGCCGAGCAGTGAGTCGAAGGCGTCAACGTCCACATGGCCCATTCTCCCCGCTCCGGGGAGCGCATCCGCACCCGCGTGTCGCGCTTCCGCGCACCGTAGAGATGAAGATCGGTTGTGTGATGATGATCAACGCTGGTCTTTCCAGGTGTCTGGTTCTCGCCGCCGCGGCGGCCCTGCTCACCGGGTGCGGGGGCGGGGACCCCGAGCCGCGCGCCGGGACGGGGAAGGCGCCCGGTCCCGCGCGGTCGGCCTCGCCCGCCCCGTCCTCCGTGTCCCGGGCGTCCGGCACGCCGCCGCCAGGGAGCGGGCGCGAGGACGGTCCGCACCCGCCGCCGGACGGATACCGACGCTGGGGGCTCGACCGTCCGCTGGCCCCGCCGCCCCCGCCCGCCGTCAAGCCGGCGCTCGCGCCGGTGTGGCCGCCGCTGTCCGGGCTGGCGACGGTCATCCGGCGGGTCGCCACCACCGATCGGGTGGTTTTCCTGACGCTCGACGACGGGATCGAGAAGGACCCGGCCTTCCTCGACCAGGCCCGGGATCTCGGTCTGCCGTTCACCCAGTTCCTGGAGGACCAGGTGATCGGCGACCACTACGGCTATTTCCGCGTGCTGCGCGAACTCGGCAACCGGATCGGCAACCACACGCTCACCCACCCCAGCCTGGCGGGCAAGGACTACGAGACCCAGCGGCACGAGATCTGCGGCCAGCAGGACGTCCTCCACGAACGCCTCGGTCTCGATCCCCACCTCTTCCGTCCGCCGTACGGGGACTACGACCGGAACACGCTGCGGGCGGCGGCGGAGTGCGGCCTGAACAAGGCGGTGTTGTGGAGCGCCGAGATGGAGCCGGAGGGGCTCGTGTACCGCTCCGGCAGCGGACTCCGGCCCGGCGACATCATCCTCGCCCACTTCCGCGGCCCCGAGCAGCTCGACGGCGGGACGATGACCGACATGATCACCGAACTCCTGCGCGAGATCCAGGCGCAGGGGTTCACCGTGGCGCGGCTGGAGGACTACATCTGAGCGGCGGCGGGCACGGCGCCCGCGCGGTCCGGCGGCGCCTCGCTTGGCACTCTGGTTGACGGAGTGCTAACCGCGTCATAATGTCAGGGCTGGCACTCGGCACTGCGGAGTGCCAAACACAGCGACGGGCAGGTCCGGCACCCGCGACGACGGATCCACCTGGTCGCCACCTCAGACAGTTAACCCCGTGAGATCTCCGAAGGGGGAGGTCGGATCGTGACGACCGCCAGCTCCAAGGTTGCCATCAAGCCGCTCGAGGACCGCATCGTGGTCCAGCCGCTCGACGCCGAGCAGACCACGGCCTCTGGCCTGGTCATCCCGGACACCGCCAAGGAGAAGCCCCAGGAGGGCGTCGTCCTGGCCGTGGGCCCGGGCCGTTTCGAGGACGGCAAGCGGCTTCCGCTCGACGTCTCGGTCGGCGACGTCGTGCTCTACAGCAAGTACGGCGGCACCGAGGTGAAGTACAGCGGCGAGGAGTACCTCGTCCTCTCGGCTCGCGACGTCCTCGCGATCGTCGAGAAGTAATCACCGAAGTTTTGCCTTGAGCCGCGCCCCGGTGCCCGTGTCACAGATACCCGGGGTCGGGGCGCGGTTCGTTTTTTTGACGCGACGGCGGCTGCCCCCGCACGGCGGCCGAGGATCGCAATGAGAGGACATACGCAACCATGGCGAAGATCCTGAAGTTCGACGAGGACGCCCGTCGCGCCCTTGAGCGCGGCGTGAACAAGCTTGCGGACACCGTCAAGGTGACGATCGGCCCCCGCGGCCGCAACGTCGTCATCGACAAGAAGTTCGGTGCTCCGACCATCACCAACGACGGTGTCACGATCGCCCGCGAGGTCGAGGTCGAGGACCCGTACGAGAACCTGGGCGCCCAGCTCGTCAAGGAGGTGGCGACCAAGACCAACGACATCGCGGGTGACGGCACCACCACCGCCACCGTGCTGGCCCAGGCGCTGGTCCGCGAGGGCCTGCGCAACGTGGCCGCCGGTGCCTCCCCGGCCGCCCTGAAGAAGGGCATCGACGCCGCCGTCAAGGCCGTCTCCGAGGACCTGCTGGCCACCGCCAGCCCGATCGACTCCAAGGCCGACATCGCCGCCGTGGCCGGGCTGTCCGCCCAGGACAAGCAGGTCGGCGAGCTGATCGCCGAGGCGATGGACAAGGTCGGCAAGGACGGTGTCATCACCGTCGAGGAGTCCAACACCTTCGGTCTCGAGCTGGACTTCACCGAGGGCATGTCCTTCGACAAGGGCTACCTCTCGCCGTACATGGTGACCGACCAGGAGCGTATGGAGGCCGTCCTCGACGACCCGTACATCCTGATCCACCAGGGCAAGATCGGCTCGATCCAGGACCTGCTGCCGCTGCTGGAGAAGGTCATCCAGGCCGGCGCCAGCAAGCCGCTGCTGATCATCGCCGAGGACGTGGAGGGCGAGGCCCTGTCCACCCTCGTCGTCAACAAGATCCGCGGCACCTTCAACGCCGTCGCCGTGAAGGCCCCCGGCTTCGGTGACCGCCGCAAGGCCATGCTCGGCGACATCGCGACCCTCACCGGCGCCACCGTCATCGCCGAGGAGGTCGGCCTCAAGCTCGACCAGGCCGGTCTGGACGTGCTGGGCACCGCCCGCCGCGTGACCGTCACCAAGGACGACACCACCATCGTCGACGGCGGCGGCAACAGCGACGACGTCGCCGGCCGCATCGCCCAGATCAAGGCCGAGATCGAGTCCACGGACTCCGACTGGGACCGCGAGAAGCTCCAGGAGCGCCTCGCGAAGCTGGCCGGTGGCGTGTGCGTGATCCGCGTCGGCGCGGCCACCGAGGTCGAGCTGAAGGAGAAGAAGCACCGTCTGGAGGACGCCATCTCCGCGACCCGCGCCGCGGTCGAGGAGGGCATCGTCTCCGGTGGTGGCTCCGCTCTGGTCCACGCCGCCAAGGTGCTGGAAGGCAGCCTGGGCAAGGAGGGCGACGAGGCCACCGGTGTCGCCGTCGTCCGCCGCGCCGTCGTCGAGCCGCTGCGCTGGATCGCGGAGAACGCGGGCCTCGAGGGCTACGTCATCACCTCGAAGGTCGCCGAGCTGGAGAAGGGCCACGGCTACAACGCCGCGACCGAGGAGTACGGCGACCTGGTGAAGGCCGGCGTCATCGACCCGGTCAAGGTCACCCGCTCCGCGCTGGAGAACGCCGCCTCCATCGCCTCGCTGCTGCTCACCACCGAGACCCTGGTGGTCGAGAAGCCGGCCGAGGAAGAGGCCGAGGCCGGTGGCCACGGCCACGGCCACGGCCACGCGCACTGACGCAAGCCGAGCGCCACGCGAAGGCGCGGCCGCCCCGCACGGGGTGGCCGCGCCTTCGCGCGTCGCGCGCCCCGCGGGGGGGGGCGCAAGGCCGCTCGACCCCGGTTCGTTCACCCCTTGACCGGGGACCGGCCCACCTTCGAGGAGACGCCCGCCACCGCCGACCGCGGCACCAGCTTCGCCAGCCCCGTCATCGCCTTGTACCGCGGGTCCGGGATCGACAGCGTCTTCCCCCGCGCGAAGTCCTTCAGGGCCGCCGCGACCAGCCGGTCCGGATCCAGCCACATCCAGCTCGGCGCATGGTCCGGCTTGATCCCCGCCCGGGCGTGGAACTCCGTCCGCACCAGCCCCGGGCACAGCGCCATCAGCCGCACCCCCGACCGTGCCAGGTCCTTCGCCGCGCCCTGTGTGAACTGCACGACCCACGCCTTGCTCGCCCCGTACGTCCCGCGCGGGAAGAAGGCGGCCACCGAGGCCACGTTGATCACGCCGCCGCGCCCCCGCGCCCGCATCGTGTGGGCGGCGGCACTGGTCAGCCGCAGCACCGCCTCGCAGTGCAGCTTCAGCATCCGCAGCTCATCGGCGAGCGGCGCTTCCAGATAGCGGCCGTTGTTGCCGAAACCGGCGTTGTTGACGAGCAGATCGACCGGATGCGTACGGTCCCCCAAGCGCTCCTCGACCGCGGCGATACCGGCGTCCTCGGACAGGTCGGCGCGCAGCACCTCCGCCTCGACCCCGTGCCGGTCGTGGAGGTCGGCGGCCTGGTTCCGGAGCCGCTTCTCGTCGCGGGAGACCAGCACCAGGTTGTGCCCGTCGGCCGCGAGCCGGCTCGCGAAGGCGGAGCCGATGCCCGCCGTGGTTCCGGTAATCAATGCAGTCGTCATACGCGCACGTTATCGGCCGGACGACCACTCCGCGCCCGGGCGCCGCGGCCCCGGGCGGGCGGTCCCCCACCGGTTCGGTCGACACACCACCCCTTACGCCGTCAAAGCACCGGTGCGATATTCCGGTCCGCACCCAAGTGCCCCTTATGCTCGGGAGCATGATCGAGGCTCGTCATCTGAGGGTGCTGCGCGCGGTGGCCGCCACCGGTTCGTTCTCGGCCGCCGCCCGCGAGCTGGGCTGCACCCAGCCCGCCGTCAGCCAGCAGATGAAGGCCCTGGAGCAGTCCACGGGGACGCCGCTGCTGATCCGTACCGGGCGGGAGATGCGGCTGACCGAGGCGGGCGAGGCGCTCGTACGGCACGCGGCGGGCATCCTCGCCGGGCTGGCCGCCGCCGAGGAGGAGGTCGCGGCGCTCGCCGGGCTGCGGGCCGGGCGGGTGCGGCTGGTGTCGTTCCCCAGCGGCAGCTCGACGCTGGTGCCGACCGCGCTCGCCGGGCTGCGCGCCGCCCACCCGGGGACGCGGGTCTCCCTGGAGGAGGCCGAGCCGCCGCGTTCGGTGGAGATGCTGCGTGGGGGCGACTGCGAGATCGCGCTCGCCTTCCGGTACCCGCAGACGGGGCCCGCGGCGGATCCCGACGCGGACCCGGCGGCGGGGTGGGACGACCTGGTGGTGCGGCCGCTGCTGCGGGACCGGCTGGTGGTCATGGTCCCGCACGATCACCGGCTGGCCGGGGCCGGGACGGTGGGGATCGGGGAGCTGGCCGAGGAGCCGTGGATCGCGGGCTGCCCGCGGTGCCGTCGTCATCTGGTCGAGGTGTGCGAGGCCGAGGGCTTCACCCCGCGGATCGACTTCGCGACGGACGACTACCCGGCGGTGGTCGGGCTGGTGGGGGCCGGGCTCGGGGTCGCGGTGCTGCCGGAGCTGGCGGTGGAGTGCGTACGGGCCAAGGGGACGGCGACGCTGGAGGTCAAGCCCGCGGTGCGGCGCGAGGTGGTGGCGCTGACGCTGCCGGACCTGGCGCGGGTTCCGGCGGTGGCGGCGACCCTGGACCGGCTGGAGCTGGCGGCGCGGCGCTGACACGCGTACCGGCGCGGCGCCGACGCGCGAAAGCCCGCCGATCGCCGGTGGTCACGGTCGGCGGTGGGGGTGGTTGATGGCGGGGGTGGTTGATGGAACGTTTCTTCAGTGAGCGGGGGAGCGGGGATCCCGGTCAGGACCCCGGGGCTCCCGAGGAGGCGACCGTGCGATGCCGGGCCCGCCCCATCAGCTCCTCGCGCTCGTCCTCGGTCAGTCCGCCCCAGACTCCGTACGGCTCGCGTACGGCCAGGGCATGAGCCGCGCACTGCGCCCGTACCGGGCAGCGCATGCACACCTCTTTCGCCGACATCTCGCGCGCGCTGCGGGCCGCGCCGCGCTCGCCTTCCGGGTGGAAGAAGAGCGAGCTGTCGACACCGCGGCATGCGGCCAGGAGCTGCCAGTCCCACAGATCGGCGTTCGGACCGGGAAGACGGGAGAAATCTGCCATTGCCTTGTCTCCTCGAAGCGATCGGCTGCGGACGCTGTGTCCCGGGTCGTACACCTACTGTGTAAGTAGATGTAAATATGACTCATTGCGAATCTAGCCACACAGACCGGCAAATTGGAAGCAAGGTCGCCAAATGCCACCGAAGGGGATGACCTTTGGGGGAGACGTGACAGGGCGCGACCTGCGCGGGGAAGCGCCTCCGTGTCCGAGGGCTCACGTAGAGTGTCGAAGGTGGCCGCCGAACCCCGTAACTCTTTCGGGTGACCGTCGTTGAGAGTGCGGAGGCGGTTGATGGGTAAAGCTCTCGGACACATATCCGGGGCTGTCAATCGCTCAGGTGACGATATGTACCAGCCTGGAGGCTCAAGGTGACGCGCATCAGCTGCGGAGGGCGGCCATGACATCCGTCCTCGTCTGCGACGACTCCCCGCTCGCCCGAGAAGCGCTGCGCCGCGCGGTGGCGACGGTGCCCGGCGTCGAGCGGGTGACGACGGCGGCCAACGGCGAGGAAGTCCTCCGCCGATGGGGCGCCGACCGCTCGGATCTGATTCTGATGGACGTGCGCATGCCCGGCCTCGGCGGAGTCGAGACCGTGCGCCGGCTGCTCTCCGCCGACCCCGGCGCCCGGATCATCATGCTCACGGTCGCCGAGGACCTCGACGGGGTCGCCCTCGCCGTGGCCGCCGGTGCCCGCGGCTATCTGCACAAGGACGCCTCGCGCGCCGAGCTGCGCGCGACCGTGACGCAGGCCCTCGCCGACCCGACCTGGCGGCTGGCCCCGCGCCGGCTGCGCTCCGCCGAGATGGGCGCCGCGCCCACGCTCACCGCGCGGGAGATCCAGGTGCTGGAGGGCATGAGCCACGGCCGGTCCAACGCGGAGATCGGCCGTGAGCTGTTCCTCTCCGAGGACACGGTCAAGACGCACGCCCGCCGTCTGTTCAAGAAGCTCGGCGCGTCCGACCGGGCCCATGCGGTGGCCCTCGGATTCCGCTGGGGCCTGGTCCGCTAGGCGCACCCCTGGGGACTTCCTCACATGCTGCGCAGCGGGGGCGCTACGGTCCCCGCCCGCCGGGTGGCGGGCGGGGCGGGAGCGTGCGCGGCACCGGCCGTGACGGCGGCTTGTACCGGTTCCCCGCGCGATGCCGCATCCTTGAAGGTGTGGAGTTCCTCGGGGACGAGTCGGTCGGGCGTGAGGGGAGAGCGCAGGACGTGACGACTACCGGCGCACCTGCTCATAACGCTTCAGCGCACAACTATGGACGCGATGCCACGGAGCCGCCGGGCCCAAGGCACCATGGACGGATGCGCGACGACGAGAGTCCAGGGCCCCCCAAGGGCGGCAGCCCGGGGGCGCCAGGGGCCATCGGTGCCCTCGTCGGGCGCGCGGTCGAGGGGGACGAGCAGGCCACCCACGACCTGCTGGCCCATGTCCACCCGCTCGCCCTGCGCTACTGCCGCACCCGGCTGTCCCGACTGCCGGGTGACGCTCGCCATTTCGTGGACGACCTGGCGCAGGAGGTCTGCCTCGCGGTGCTGTGCGCGCTACCGCGCTACCGCGACACCGGCAAGCCCTTCGAGGCGTTCGTGGTGGCCATCGCCTCCCACAAGGTCGCCGATCTCCAGCGGGCGGCCATGCGCCACCCCGGTTCCACGGCGATTCCCTCGGACGAGATGCCGGAGCAGCCGGACGATTCGCTGGGCCCGGAGGAGCGGGCGCTGCTGAGCAGCGACGCGGAATGGGCCAAGAAGCTGCTCGCGAACCTTCCGGAGAATCAGCGCGAGCTGGTGCTGCTGCGGGTGGCGGTCGGGCTTACGGCGGAGGAGACCGGGCAGATGCTCGGCATGTCGCCGGGCGCGGTGCGGGTCGCTCAGCACCGGGCGCTGAGCCGGTTGCGCGCACTGGCCGAACAGTAGCGCTATCGGTCGTTCCGGGCGGCATCACCAGCGGTATTCGTCGGTTGTCCACAGGGCGGAATGTGACACCGGGGATGGCCGTTAGCATGGGAGTCCGCGCTGGGGCAAGACCATTTGGAAGGGTGTCATGACTGACAACGTCGACGGAGTGCCTGAGAAGTTCGCGATGCTCGGGCTGACGTACGACGACGTGCTGCTGCTGCCGGGCGCCTCCGAGGTGCTGCCGAACGCGGTCGACACCTCGTCCAGGGTCTCCCGGAACGTCCGGGTGAACGTACCGCTGCTGTCGGCCGCCATGGACAAGGTCACCGAGGCCCGCATGGCCATCGCCATGGCCCGTCAGGGCGGTGTGGGCGTGCTGCACCGCAATCTGTCCATCGAGGACCAGGCGAACCAGGTCGACCTGGTCAAGCGGTCCGAGTCCGGCATGGTCACCGACCCGATCACGGTCCGGCCGGACGCCACGCTGCACGAGGCGGACGCGCTGTGCGCCAAGTTCCGCATCAGCGGCGTCCCGGTCACCGACGCGGCGGGCAAGCTGCTGGGCATCGTCACCAACCGGGACATGGCCTTCGAGGTGGACCGGGGCCGTCAGGTCCGCGAGGTCATGACCCCGATGCCGCTGGTCACCGGCAAGGTCGGGATCTCCGGTGACGACGCGATGCAGCTGCTGCGCCGCCACAAGATCGAGAAGCTTCCGCTGGTCGACGACGCGGGCGTGCTCAAGGGCCTGATCACGGTCAAGGACTTCGTGAAGGCCGAGCAGTATCCGAACGCGGCGAAGGACGACGAGGGCCGGCTGGTCGTCGGCGCGGCCGTCGGCGTCGGCGACGAGGCGTTCGACCGGGCGCAGGCGCTGGTCGAGGCCGGGGCCGACTTCCTGGTGGTCGACAGCGCCCATGGGCACAGCCGGGGCATCCTCGACATGATCGCCAAGGTCAAGTCCAACGTCCCGGTCGACGTGGTCGGCGGCAACGTCGCCACCCGCGACGGCGCCCAGGCGCTGATCGACGCGGGCGTGGACGGGGTGAAGGTCGGCGTCGGCCCGGGCTCCATCTGCACCACCCGGGTGGTCGCGGGCATCGGCGTCCCGCAGGTGACCGCGATCTACGAGGCGGCCCGCGCGTGCCACGCGGCCGATGTGCCGCTGATCGGCGACGGCGGTCTCCAGTTCTCCGGTGACATCGCCAAGGCGATCGCCGCCGGTGCGGACACCGTGATGCTGGGCAGCCTGCTGGCCGGGTGCGAGGAGTCGCCGGGCGAGATGGTCTTCATCAACGGCAAGCAGTTCAAGTCCTACCGGGGCATGGGGTCGCTGGGCGCTATGCAGACCCGCGGCCAGGCCCGCTCGTTCTCCAAGGACCGCTACTTCCAGGACAACGTGCTCTCCGAGGACAAGCTCGTTCCCGAGGGCATCGAGGGCCAGGTGCCCTACCGCGGCCCGCTGGCCTCGGTCGCCCACCAGCTGGTCGGCGGTCTGCGCGCCTCCATGGGGTACGTCGGCTCGGCGTCCGTGGCGGAGCTGAAGGAGAAGGGCCGCTTCGTGCGGATCACCGCCGCGGGCCTCAAGGAGAGCCACCCGCACGACGTCCAGATGGTCTCCGAGGCGCCGAACTACAGCGGCCGTTAACCCGCGCGACCCCCGCGCGCCGGGCCGCGCGCGGGGGGTGGCGATACTGGTACGGCAGAACAAGCCAGCGAAAGGCACCCCACGTGACTGAGATCGAGATCGGGCGCGGCAAGCGCGGCCGCAGGGCGTACGCGTTCGACGACATCGCCGTCGTGCCGAGTCGTCGTACCCGGGACCCGAAGGAGGTCTCGATCGCCTGGCAGATCGACGCCTACCGCTTCGAGCTGCCCTTCCTGGCCGCCCCGATGGACTCGGTGGTCTCCCCGCAGACCGCGATCCGCATCGGTGAGCTGGGCGGCCTCGGAGTGCTGAACCTCGAGGGTCTGTGGACCCGGTACGAGGACCCCGAGCCGCTGCTCGCCGAGATCGCCGAGCTGGACGAGCGCACCGCGACCCGCCGGCTCCAGGAGATCTACGCCGAGCCGATCAAGGAAGAGCTGATCGGGCAGCGGCTGAAGGAGGTGCGCGACTCGGGCGTGGTCACCGCCGCCGCCCTGTCGCCGCAGCGCACCGCGCAGTTCTCCAAGGCCGTGGTAGACGCCGGGGTCGACATCTTCGTCATCCGGGGCACCACCGTCTCGGCCGAGCACGTCTCGGGCGCCGCCGAGCCGTTGAACCTCAAGCAGTTCATCTACGAGCTGGACGTCCCGGTCATCGTGGGCGGCTGCGCCACGTACACCGCCGCGCTGCACCTCATGCGCACCGGCGCGGCCGGGGTGCTCGTCGGGTTCGGCGGCGGCGCCGCCCACACCACCCGCAATGTGCTGGGCATCCAGGTGCCGATGGCCACCGCGGTGGCCGATGTCGCCGCCGCCCGCCGGGACTACATGGACGAGTCCGGCGGCCGCTATGTGCATGTGATCGCGGACGGCGGGGTCGGCTGGAGCGGCGATCTGCCGAAGGCGATCGCGTGCGGCGCCGACTCGGTGATGATCGGCTCGCCGCTGGCCCGGGCCACGGACTCGCCGGGCCGTGGCCACCACTGGGGCATGGAGGCCGTGCACGACGAGGTGCCGCGCGGCAAGCGCATGAACCTGGGCGTGGTCGGCACGACCGAGGAGGTCCTGCTCGGCCCCTCGCACACCCCGGACGGTTCGATGAACTTCTTCGGCGCGCTGCGCCGGGCGATGGCGACCACCGGCTACTCGGAGCTGAAGGAGTTCCAGCGCGTCGAGGTGACGGTGGCCCCGTCGAACGACAAGCGCTGAGCGCGCGTAGCAAGCAGGGGGAAGGCCCCGACCGCGATGCGGTCGGGGCCTTCCCCATGTGCCGGGTGGGCGCTTCGGGTCAGCGGTTGCTGATCCGGAAGGCGGTGCCCGCGGCGGCGATCGGGGAGAGGATCATGAAGATCCAGGTGATCGCGTCGGCGTCTTCCTTCCAGGTGTCGAACAGGTCGCCGAAGTGCTCGAAGAAGATCTCGTTCGCGGACGGGATGTTCGCGGAGGCCGCGGCGGCGCCACCCATCTTGTCCAGGTAGTTCGAGGCCGCCTCGTTCATGATCATGGCGTAGCCGTACAGCTCGCCGAGGAACACGGCGGCGAGCGCCAGAACCGCGCCGACCACCCACAGCGCGACGTTGCGGCCGCCGAGCTTGGCGACCGCGAGGCCGACGAGCGCGCCGAGCGCGACACCCGCGTAGGCGAACTTCGTGACCTCCGGCGGGTTCGAGTCGGTGTCCGCGAGCGAGCTCAGCAGGAACGCGTACGCCACCGCGCCGATGAGAGCGGCCACGATGGCGGCGCCGACAGCGGCGAGCGGGTTGCCCTGGGGCCCCACCTGCGGTGCGGGTGGCGGAAAGCCACCGGCGAACTGCGGCTGGGGAGCGCCGGGCTGCGGCTGCTGGGACTGCGCCTGCGGGTAGCCGTAGCCGGGCTGCGGAGCGGCGGGCTGCTGCGGGTAACCACCCTGCTGCTGCGGGTAACCGCCTGGCTGCTGCGGCTGCTGCCAGTTCTGGCTCATTGAAATCCCCCGGGGATGAAGGTGATTCGCGTTCAGGGACAGCCGTGGCCCAGGTGCGGCGCCAGCGGGGGAACGCGAACGATTCGAGCCATAAAAGTAACAGGAGGGCATGACAACCAGACAAGTCACTTCCGGGGTCCGTGACATGCCTGGGACCGGACGGAGACATGGTGTCCCGGTAAAGGCGGATATTGATCCGGTATTCGGTGCCGCGCGGGTGGCAGTGAGGATCCGCACGGTGGAGCGAATCTCAGCACTGACAGGACAGAATCCGGCATAAGCAATAATGTCAACTTATGGCGCAGAACAAGTCGTTCACTGGGCGAGACATGGGCATCGACCTCGGCACCGCGAATACGCTGGTGTACCTGCGGGGCAAGGGCATCGTGCTCAACGAACCGTCGGTCGTGGCGGTCAACACGACCGACGGCAATGTGCTGTCGGTGGGTTCGGCGGCAAAGGAGACCATGGGGCGGACCCCGACGAACATTGTCGCCGTTCGACCGCTCCGCGATGGGGTCATCGCCGATTTTGAGGTCGCCGAGCGCATGTTGCGGTACTTCATCAAGAAGGTGATGGGCAGCCGTCGGCTGGCCCGCCCCCGCGTCGTCGTCTGTGTGCCGTCCGGCATCACCGGTGTCGAGCGGCGCGCGGTGATGGAGGCCGCGACCCAGGCCGGGGCGCGGCAGGTGCATCTGGTCGAGGAGCCGATCGCGGCGGCGATCGGCGCGGGCCTGCCGGTGAGCGAGCCCACCGGCTCGATGGTCGTCGACATCGGCGGCGGTACGACCGAAGTCGCCGTCGTCTCGCTGGGCGGCATCGTCACCGCGCGCTCGGTGCGCACGGCGGGCGATGCGATGGACGTCGCGATCAGCACGTACGTAAAGAAGCAGTACGCGCTGGCCATCGGCGAACGGACCGCCGAGGAGATCAAGGTGTCCATCGGGTCCGCCTCGCCGACCGGCTCGTGGTCGGCGCCGCGCGCCGGGGTGGCCGTCCGGATGACCGAGCGCAACGTCGAAGTGCTCGACAACGGTGACAACGAGGACACCCAGGCGCTGCTGCCGCCCGACCGCTGCACCATCCGCGGCCGGGACCAGGCCACCGGGCTGCCCAAGGTCCTCGAACTCACCGCGGACGAGGTGCGGCACGCGCTCGCCGAGCCGGTGGACAGCATCGTCGCCGCCGTCCGGTCCACGCTGGACGAGACCCCGCCGGAGCTGGCGGGCGACATCATGGACCGCGGCATCGTGCTCACCGGCGGCGGCGCGCTGCTGCGCGGTCTGGACGTACGGCTCGGCCGCGAGCTGGACATCCCGGTGCTGGTCGCCGACGACCCGCTGGACTGCGTCGCCGTCGGCACCGGCCGCTGCGTCGAGGACTTCGCCTCGCTGCGGGCCGCGATGGACGCCAGCCCGCGCCGCTCCGACACCGTGCGGGTCTGACGCCGTGCGGGTCTGAGGCAGCGCCATCCCACCATCGGGCCGCCCCGGCGTGCGGCCCGGGTGCCGCCGTGGTGGGCTGGTGAGCGGGCCGGTTCGTCGGGCCGGTGCGTCAGGCGGGAGGTACGGCGGCCAGGTGACGGCATGGGCGCGGGCGTACGGGCGGACGATCGCCGTGGCGGTCGCGCTGCTCCTGCCCGGCGGGCCCGCCATCGCGGCCACGCCGTCCGTGCGCGCGCCCGCCGTGCGGCATGTGCCCGATACCCGGGACGCGTCCGCCCCGCGCCCGTACCCGCTCGCCGTCGAACTGCGGTCGCTGAGCCCCGCCGTGGTCCGCCACGACGGCGAGGTCAGGATCAGCGGCACCGTCACCAACACCTCCGGGCGGCGCGTCACCGGCGCCCACATCGGGTTGCGCATCGGCGCGGCCGGGGCCGCCGACACCCGCGGCGCGCTCGCCGAGCACGCCGCGCGCACCGCCCTCACCCGCTCCGACGGCGCCGAGGTCACCGCCCACACCGCCCGCCTCGCCCGGCTCGACGCCCACGCCGGGCGCCGCTTCGAGCTGACCGTGCCCGTCTCCGCCCTCGGGTTGGAGGGCGCGGGCGCGTATCCGCTCACCGTGACCGCGGCCCGTCCGGACGGCCGGGTGCTCGGCCTGGCCCGCGGCCAGCTGCCCGTCTACCTCGACGGCACCGCCCTGGAGCGGCTGCGCACCACCGTCCTGTGGCCCGTCACCGACGTTCCGCACATGGAGGCGCTGACCCGGCGCACCGGCGACGACAGCGTGCTGCCGGTCTTCCGCGACGACGCGCTGACCGCCGCGTTCGGCCCCGGCGGGCGGCTGCGGCGGCTGGTCGAACTGGGCGACGACCAGCCGGTGACCTGGGCCATCGACCCCGATCTGATCGTCCAGGCGCAGGCCATGACGCGCGGCTACCGGGTGGCCCGCACGCCCGGCAGCAGCGATCCGCAGGAGGCCCGGCCGGGCCAGGGCGGCAAGGCGGCGGCGGGCTGGCTGGCCGCGCTGCGCAAGGCGGTGCGCGGCCGCGACGTGATCGTCCTGCCGTACGCGGACCCCGACCTGGCCTCGCTCGCCCGCCGCGGCGACCCGGCGCTCGCCGCGCTGCTCCGCCGCGCGTCGGCCACCGGCACCGCCGTGGTGAACCGCGCGCTGGACGTCCGCGCCCGCGACGGGGTGGGCTGGCCCGCGGCCGGTGTGCTGGACGCCGGGATCGCCGGGTACGCGCGGCGGCTCGGCCTGGACACGGTGCTCGCCTCCGGCGAGGGGCCGGGCCCGTACGGCGCGTCGCTCGTCGCCGGGGGCGCCACGGACGACGGGGCGGTCGCGCTCGGCGGTGGGAGCACCGCGCTGACGTACGACGCGACCATCGCCTCCCTGCTGTTCCGCGGCCACCCCGCCGCGGGCACCGCCGGGGAGCCCGCCCGGCTCGCGCTGCGGCAGCGGCTGCTGGCCGAGACCCTGACGGCGGTGCGGGAGCTGCCGTACGTGGCGCGCGACCTGGTCGTCGTACCGCCGCGCCGGATGCCGGTCGGGATCGCGCGGACGCTGCTGTCGGCGCTGGCCGCGGGTCAGGAGGCGGGCTGGCTGGAGCCGTCGCGGTTCGAGGTCAGCTTGCGGGAGCCGGAGGCGGGGGAGTTGCGGGACAGCGGCCACCATCCGGCCGGGCTGCGCGCCTCCGAGCTGCCCCCGGAGCGGCTGGCGGCGGTCACCCGGGACCGGCGGCGGCTGCGCGCGCTGGCGAAGGTGCTGTCCGACGCCCGGGCCACGGTGGCGTCGGTGCGCGCGGCGCTGGCACGGTCGGTGTCCACGGGGTGGCGGGGCGACGCGGCGGGGGCGCGCGCCTACCAGGAGGGCGTGGCCCGCTATCTGGCCGCGTCGATCGCCTCGGTGCGGCTGGTGCCCAAGTCGAGGGTGGTGGTGACCGGCGGCTCCGCCACCATCCCGGTCACGGTCGCCAACGGGCTCCAGCAGGACCTCACCGGCGTCGAGCTGCGGGTGCTCTCCGGCAGCCCCGAGCGGGCCCGCGCGGTCGACCGCGCCGTGGCCGTGCGGGCGTCGCGGGCGGTGAGCCGTACGGTACGGGTCCGGGTGAGCGCCCACGCGAACGGGCCGGTGCGGCTCACCGCCCAGCTCTACACCCGTGCCGACGGGCGGCCGTGGGGAGCGCCGATGACGTTCACCGCCGAGGTGCGCTCGGTGCCGTCGGGCGCGGTCGCCTTCGTGGCGGGCGGGCTGGGCCTGATCGCGCTGGCGGCGACCCTGCGCCTGCGGACCGCCCGCCGCCGGGCGGGCGTCGGCCGCGGTGGGCGGTGACGCGGGGGACCGGGCCCGCCCTTTACAGGCGGTGGGCGGTGCCCGCCGGGCTGGCGCCCCGGGTGTCCAGCAGCAGCTGGGCCTTGGCGGCCAGGCCCTGGAGGTCGTAGGTGCGGTGGTGCTGGAGCAGCACCGTCAGGTCGGCCTCGGCCGCCGCCTCGTACAGCGCGTCCGCGCGCGGCACCGGGCGGCCCAGGACCCGCCAGCCCGGCACATACGGATCGTGGTAGCCCAGCTGGGCGCCCAGCTCCATCAGCCGGGCGGCGATCTCGCGCGCCGGGGAGCCCTCCTCGTCCGCCACGTCCGGCTTGTAGCTGACGCCGAGCAGCAGGATGTGGGCGCCGCGCGCCGACTTGCCGTGCTCGTTGAGGAGCGCCGTACAGCGCTGGGTGACGTAGCCCGGCATCCGCCCGTTGACCTGCTGCGCCAGCTCGACCATGCGCAGCGGGAGGCCGAGGCCGCGCTGCGGTTGCGTCATCCCGTCGCACTCGATCGGCGCGCCGTGGCCGCCGACGCCGGGGCCGGGGCGGAAGGACTGGAAGCCGAACGGCTTGGTCTCGGCGCAGCGCACCACGTCCCACAGGTCGACGCCGTTGTCGTGGCAGAACGCCGCCATCTCGTTGACCAGGGCGATGTTGACGTGCCGGTAGTTGGTCTCCAGGACCTTCACGGTCTCGGCCTCGCGCGGCCCGCGGGCGCGGACGACCTTCTCGGTGAGGCGGCCGTAGAACGCGGCGGCCGCCTCGGTGCAGGCGGCGGTGAGGCCGCCGATGACCTTGGGGGTGTTGGCGTAGCCGTAGACGCGGTTGCCGGGGTCGAGGCGGCCGGGGGAGTAGGCGAGGTGGAAGTCGCGCCCGGCCCGCAGCCCGGATCCCTCTTCCAGGAGCGGGCGCAGGAATTCCTCGGTGGTGCCGGGGTACACGGTGGATTCCAGCAGAACAGTGGTGTGCGGGCGCAGCCACCCCGCCAGTGCGCGCGCCGCCTCGCCGACCGCGGACAGATCCAGTCGGCGGCCCTCGCCGAGCGGGGTGGGGGAGCAGATCACGGCGGTGCGGACCCGGCCCAGTTCGGCCGGGTCGGTGGTGGTCCGGAAGCCGCCGGAGATCATCCGGCGCAGCTCGGCGGCGGTCAGCGAGCCGTCGCCCGCCCCGGTGGGCAGCCGCCCGGCCCGCAGCTCGTCGGCGGCCCGGGAGTCCGGGTCGTAGCCGACCGTACGGACACCGGCGGCGGTGGCGGCCTGGGCGAGCGGGAGGCCGAGGTGGCCGAGTCCGATGACGGCGAGATCTGCGGGCATGACTTCGAGCCGTCCTTCCCGAGGCGATTCCGGATGGCGCAAAGGCAGACTAAGCGGAAATATGACTCGTATTCAGTATTGACGGAGGGTGGCGACGCGGTGTTGCGGTCACCGGAAGGGGAGGACGCGCGAAGCGGCCCGCCCAGGGCCCGGACCGGCATGGCGCAGCGGGATGGCATGGCACAGCGGCATGGCACGGCGAGGAGAAAGCCAGGAAAATCATCAGGCGAGCGTCGTGACGTCGATCACAGCGGGAGGCAGCGGTGAAGACACCGGCACTGGGACCGGTCGAGCGCGGCGAGGCGCTGGCCCGGATGGCGGACCGTGAGCTGGACGTACTGGTCGTGGGCGGCGGCGTGGTCGGCGCGGGCACCGCGCTCGACGCCGCGACCCGCGGCCTGGAAACCGGACTGGTCGAGTCCAGGGACTGGGCCTCCGGCACCTCCAGCCGCTCCAGCAAGCTGGTCCACGGCGGCCTGCGCTACCTGGAGATGCTCGACTTCGCCCTCGTCAGAGAGGCCCTGAAGGAGCGCGGACTGCTGCTGGAGCGGATCGCTCCGCACCTGGTCAAGCCCGTCCCGTTCCTCTACCCGCTCAAGCACCGGGGCTGGGAGCGGGTCTACGCCGGGGCGGGCGTCGCGCTCTACGACGCGATGTCGGTCTCCTCCGGGCACGGCCGCGGGCTGCCCGTCCACCGCCACCTCTCGCGCACCCGCGCGCTGCGCGTCGCCCCCTGCCTCCGCAAGGACGCCCTGGTCGGCGCGCTCCAGTACTACGACGCCCAGGTGGACGACGCCCGCTTCGTCACCTCCCTGGTCCGCACCGCCGCCCGGTACGGCGCGCACGTCGCCAACCGGGCCAGGGTGGTCGGCTTCCTGCGCGAGGGGGCGCGCGTCGTCGGGGCCCGGGTGCACGACCTGGAGCAGGGCGGTGAGTTCGAGGTCCGGGCCCGCCAGGTGGTGAACGCCAGCGGGGTGTGGACGGACGAGACGCAGGCGCTGATCGGGGAGCGCGGCCAGTTCCACGTCCGCGCGTCCAAGGGCATCCACCTCGTGGTGCCCAGGGACCGCATCCACTCCACGACCGGGCTGATCCTGCGCACCGAGAAGAGCGTGCTGTTCGTGATCCCGTGGGGGCGGCACTGGATCGTCGGCACCACCGACACCGGCTGGGACCTCGACAAGGCACACCCGGCCGCCTCCAGCGCCGACATCGACTACCTGCTGGAACACGTCAACGAGGTCCTCGCGGTGCCGCTCACCCGCGACGACGTCGAGGGCGTCTACGCCGGGCTGCGCCCGCTGCTGGCCGGGGAGTCGGACGCGACGAGCAAGCTCTCGCGCGAGCACACGGTCGCCCATCCGGTGCCGGGCCTGGTGGTGGTCGCGGGCGGCAAGTACACGACGTACCGGGTCATGGCCAAGGACGCCGTGGACGAGGCAGTGCACGGCCTCGACCGGCGGGTCGGGCCCTGCGTCACCGAGGACGTGCCGCTGGTCGGCGCCGTCGGCTACCAGGCGCTGTGGAACGCGCGGGCGCGCATGGCCCGGCGCACCGGACTGCACGTCGCCCGCGTCGAACACCTGCTGAACCGGTACGGCGCGCTCACCGAGGAGGTGCTGGAACTGGTCGCCGCCGACGCGCGGCTCGGCGAACCGCTCACCTCCGCCGACGACTATCTGCGCGCCGAGGTCGTCTACGCCGCCTCCCACGAGGGCGCCCGCCACCTGGACGACGTCCTCACCCGGCGCACCCGCATCTCCATCGAGACCTTCGACCGGGGCACCCGCGGCGCCCGCGAGGCGGCCGAGCTGATGGCGCCGGTGCTGGGCTGGGGTCCTGAGCAGATCGACAAGGAGATCGAGCACTACGAGAAGCGGGTGGAGGCGGAGCGCGAATCGCAGCGGCAGCCGGACGACCTGACGGCGGACGCGGCCCGGCTGGGCGCACCGGACATCGTGCCGCTGTAGGGCTGGATCGCGGCTGTTACCGGGGTCGGCGGTCCGGGCAGAACTCCGCCGTGAGCAGGGCGGTCTCGGCGTCCGGGTCCGGTGGCCCGTCGCTGTTGAGGCGGTAGACCAGGGTGTGGCCGCCGTCGCGGGTGGACACGGCCAGCGCGTACGAGCCGTTGACCTGGCCGTTGTGCCCCCAGACCGTCCTCGCGCACGGCAGCTTCACCGGGAACAGGCCCATCCCGTACCGGCCGCCGGACGCCGAGGTGTCCTCCATCCGCCGCAGCTGGGCCTTCGGCACCGCCTTGCCGCGCAGCAGCGAACCGAGCAGACGGGACAGATCGTCCAGCGTGGAGATCATCTCGCCCGCCGCTCCGGCGGCGGACGGGTCGAGGTCGGTGACATCCCGCCAGTCGCCGCCCCGCGCGTCGTACGCGTGGCCGTGCGGCGCCGGGAGCGTGGTGCGGGTGCCGGGGAACGAGGTGTCGCGCAGGGCGAGCGGAGCGAGGACCCGGCGCCGGGCCTCGGCGGCGTACGAGCGCCCGGTGACCCGCTCGACGATCATGCCCAGCAGGACGTAGTTGGTGTTGGAGTAAGCCCACTTGGTCCCGGGCGCGAAGGCCGGGCGATGGGCGAGGGCGGCCCGTACGAGGGAGGCGGGGCTGTGCGCCTTCGTGTCGTCCACCTTGTCCGCGTCCGCCAGCTGACGCGCCAGCACCGGGTCGGCCGTGTAGTCGAAGAGCCCGCTGGTGTGGGTGAGGAGCTGGCGGAGGGTGATTTTTCGGCCATTGTTGCCATGTCCGCGGACCAGTCCCGGGAGGTGTTCCTCGACCGTGTCGGCCAAGTCGAGCCGCCCCTCGACGGTCAGACGCAGCGTCACCGCCGCGATGACGGTCTTGGTGACGCTGCCCGCCCGGAAGTGATCCTCCCGCTGGATGCGCCGCCCGGTCCGGGTGTTCGCGACCCCCGCCGTGGTGAACCGCGCCGCGCCCCCGTCCCGTATGAGCACCGCCGCTCCGGGCGCCTCGCCGTCGGTCACCAGCCCGCGCAGGGCCGTCCGTATGGGGCCCTCCTCGCGGTCGGCCGCCTCCCGGCGCCCGCCCGCGCTCGCCTGCGCGTCCGCGCCCGCCGTACAGCCCGTCAGCGCCACCGCCATGGCCGCGACCAGCGCCACGACGGTCGGCATACGGCCTCGCCTGTGCCATCGTATGGCGGAGATGGGCATGACACGGGCCTTTCCGTTCCCTGCGGACCTCCGATGTTCGCAGGTGCCGGAACGGCCGCCGCACCGTGCCCGCTCCGCGCCCGGACCCCGGGCTTTCCCGGGGTCGTGGATGAGAGACAATGGGGGCTCTCCCAGGGTGGGTTCAGGGTGGGTTGATTTGCAGAGGGGTCGCATGTCGGAGGCTGAGAAGACGCAGGGTTCGACTGGGCGCCTCCTCGCCGGCCGTTACCGGCTGGGGGAGATTCTCGGTCAGGGCGGCATGGGCACCGTCTGGCGCGCGAGCGACCAGACCCTCGGCCGTACGGTCGCGGTCAAGGAGCTGCGCTTCCCGTCCAGCGTCGAGGAAGACGAGAAGAGACGGCTCATCACCCGCACGCTGCGCGAGGCGAAGGCGATCGCCCGGATCCGCAGCAACGGTGCCGTCACCGTCTACGACGTGGTCGACGAGGACGACCGCCCCTGGATCGTCATGGAGCTGATCGAGGGCCGCTCGCTCGCCGACGCCGTCCGGGACGACGGGCCGCTCACCCCGCAGCGCGCCGCCGAGGTCGGGCTCGCCGTCCTCGACGTGCTGCGCGCCGCCCACCAGGCGGGCATCCTGCACCGCGACGTGAAGCCGTCCAACGTGCTGATCTCGGACGACGGCCGCGTGGTCCTCACCGACTTCGGCATTGCCCAGGTCGAGGGCGACCCGTCCGTCACCTCCACCGGCATGCTCGTCGGCGCGCCCTCCTACATCTCCCCGGAGCGGGCCCGCGGCCACAAGCCCGGCCCGCCGTCCGACCTGTGGTCGCTGGGCGGCCTGCTGTACGCGGCGGTCGAGGGCGTACCGCCGTACGACAAGAGCACGGCCATAGCGACCCTCACCGCGGTGATGACCGAGCCGGTCGAGCCGCCGAAGAACGCGGGCCCGCTGGAAGAGGTCATCTACGGCCTGCTGAACAAGGACCCCGACCAGCGGCTGGACGACGCCGGGGCCCGGGCGCTGCTGGAGCACGCCCTGAGCGCCCCCGAGGACACGGCGAAGCCCCCGCCCGCCGACGCGACCCGCACCATGACCCTGCCGCCCGCCCCCTCGGCGGAGGACGAGGCCGCAGCGGGGGCCAAGTCCGCGGCTGTCGCGGAGCGGGCCCGGGGCGCGCTGAAGTCCGCACGGAACGCGAAGGCCGAGCAGAAGGCGGACACGGCGAAGAAGCCGGAGACGTCGAAGAAGGCCGGGTCGGCGAAGTCCGCGGCCTCCGCGCAGGCCGCACAGTCCTCGAAGGCTTCCGGGTCGTCGCCGTCGTCGCCGTCGGCGCAGTCTTCGCCGTCGGCGAAGCCTTCGAAGTCCTCGAAGAAGGGGGAGGCGGCCGCCGGTTCGGCTTCTTCCGCTTCCGCTTCGTCCTCCTCTGTGTCCTCTGGTTCCGGGACGCCCGAGAGCGCGCCCGGCCCGTATCGCCCGGTGCCGCCCCGCGCCCCGATCACCGATGTGGTGTCCAAGCGGACGCTGATCATCATCGCGGTGGTCGTGGTCGTCATCGTGGGCACCGTGCTCGCCATCGCCTTCAACGGCGGCGACGACGGCAACAGCGCCAAGGGCGGGTCCGGCGCCGAGGCCTCGGCGTCGTCCGGGACCTCGGACGACCGGCAGAACGGCAAGGACGCCGGTTCGTCCGGCCGCGCGAACACCCAGGCCCCGGACGGCAAGACCTCCGGCGGATCGACCGAGCAGACGGACGCGGACACGTCCAAGGGCGACGACGCGGACGACGGCGGCAAGGGCAAGGGCAAGGACAACGGCGGGGACGACGGCGGCAGCGGCGGCAAGGAGGAGGGCAAGGGCGCCTCCGTGCCGTCCGGCTACGAGACCGTCAACAGCTCCGACTTCCCCTTCACCATGGCGATGCCCAAGGGATGGTCGGTGCACAACGGGAGCTACAGCGGCAGCCGAAAGTACTACGGCGGCTCCAGCATCCCGCGTATACAGATCGACTTCACCTCCTCCCCGAAGCCCGACGCGGCGGCCGAGTGGCGCAAGGGCGAGGCCGCCGCGCGGAGCAGCATGTCCGGGTACAAGGGCCTGGGCATCAAGGCGATCGAATGGCGGGGCTACCCGACCGTCGCGGACTGGCAGTTCGAGCGTGACCAGGACGGCAAGCACGTACGGGTGCTCAACCGCGGCTTCAAGGTGGACGACAGCCACGGCTTCTCCATCATGATCACTTGCGAGGCGAGCAAGTGGGACGACAAGGAGTGCCGGACGCTGCGCGACACCGCGTTCACCACCTTCGACATCACGGACTGAGTACTCCTGTCGGCGAAGCGTCGTGCGGGCCCGTATCGTGAGTGCCCGTAGACCGTGCGCAGTCGCATGAACCCGCCAAAACGACCACAATTGACGGCTTAGCGCTGTGCTGATCGCATAAAGGGACGTTGATCGCGCTGATCGTGCGCTAGGGGAGGCGTCGTGGACGAGTACGCGGGCCGGGTGCTGGCCGGCCGCTATCGCCTGCCCCTGCCGCCCGCCGACGCGTACGAATTCGCCGAGACCCGCGCCTTCGACACCTACAGCGGCCAGCAGGTCCATCTGCGGCAGATACCGCTTCCGGAAGTCGTCGACGCCGAGGTCGTCGACGACGACGGCCACCCCGGCGGGGCGCTGAACGGGGCCTCCCGAACCGCCCGGGGCGGCGGCGACCCCGCCGTACGCCGCGCCCTGGACGCGGCGACCGCCGCCGCGCAGGTCCCCGACCACCCGAGGCTCGGTCAGGTCTTCCACGTCTTCGCGGAGGCCGGAAGCCTGTGGATCGTCAGCGAACTCGTCGCCGGGCGCCCGCTCGCCGCGCTGCTCACCGAGCGGAACCTGTCCCCCCACCGCGCCGCCGAGGTCGCCAACGACGTGCTGACGGCGCTCCGCGCGCTGCACGCCCACGGCTGGACGCACCGCAACATCACCACCCGCACGGTGCTGTTGTGCGACGACGGCCGTGCGATGCTGACGGGCCTGGCGGCGGGCGCCGCGGAGGAGGCGCTGTGCGGCTACGACCCGGTGCCGGGGCCGCCGGACGCGGGCGCGGCCGGGCCCGGTGCCGGGCCCGCGTCGCCGCGGGGCACGGCCGCTGAGGACGAGGGGTACACCCCCACGCCGCCCGACGGCACTCCCATCGGCGCCACCCCCACCCCGGCCCTCCCGCAGGGCTACGAGAGCGCCACCCCCGACCAGCGGCCCGGCGGGCGGGGCCCGGTCTACCGCGACCAGGGCGCGGCGGGCGGCTTCCCCGCGCCGCGCCCCGCGGGCGACGCCGACCGGGGGCCCGGGCCGGGCGCCTGGGACGGGCCGGAACCGGACGCCGCATGGGCCGCCGAAGGGGCGGGGTACATCCCGGCGCAGGGCGCGGGCGACGACGTACACGGCGGCGCCGCGGACGACGCGCAGGGCGCTGCCGCGCGCGCCGCGCGGGCGAAGGCCATCGCCGCCTATGCGGCAGGAGCCCGCGCCGCCGCCGCACGGATGGGCGTCGACGCCCCCCACCACCACCCAATCCAGGAGCCGGAGCCGCTCACGGGCGGCGGCGCGCCCTGGCCCGACTCCACCGCCGCCGACTCCGCTTCCGGTTCCGCTTCTGGTTCCGGTTCGCCGGAAGGCGCCACCGTGCCCCGGCAGCCGAACGGGGAGGACGGCGGAGGTTCCTGGGACGGCGGCGGCGCGGCGGACGACGGCCCGCCGCGCGGCCCCACCACCGCGCTCGCCGCCGAACGGGCCCGGCAGGCGCGGATCGTCGTGGTCGGCGCCGTCACCGAGCGCTGGGCGCCCGAGCAGGCCGGTCCCGTCCACGAGAACTGGCGGCTGGCGCCGCCCGTCGGCCCCGCCGCCGACCTGTGGGCGCTCGGCGTGCTGCTCTTCCGCGCCGTCCAGGGCCACGCCCCGTACCCGGAGGAGAACGCCGCCGAGCTGGTGCAGATGGTGTGCGCGGAGGCACCCGCCTACGCGGAGGAGTGCGGTCCGCTGCGCCCCGTCGTCGAGTCGCTGATGCGGCAGGACCCCACCGAGCGGCCCGACTTCGAGGAGCTGCGCGGCTGGCTGCGCTCGCTGATCAGGTCGGCGCCGGAGCCGGACGTCGGCAGCAGTACGGTCACCGTTCCGTCGATCGGTCCGGGCGGCGCGTCCGACCCCAAGCGGCTGCCGATCGTGCGCCGCCGCGGCTGGCTGGTGCGCAAGGGCCGACCCCGCCCGGAGCGGACGGCGGCCGCGCACGGGCGGCACAAGCGGGCGAAGCAGGCCGCGCGCGAACCGGGCCCGGCCCCGCTGCGGGAGCGGACCGAAGGCCGCAAGCCGCGCAGGCTGGGGCGGGTGCTGCTCCTGCTGATACTGCTGGGCCTGGCGGCGGCGGTGCTGTACGCGATGATGTTCATGCCGCGCACCGAGGGCACCGGCGGCCAGGACCGTACGGGGTCCGCGGGCGCGGGGAGTCCGGCGCCCACCAGCGCCCACGACCCGGCGCCGAACGACGACGGCGGGAAGGGCGAGGGCGGCGGCGGTACGGAGGACCCGGGTTCCGACGAACCCCAGTCCACCGAACCGGCCGGTCTCGCGAAGGGCTTCGCGGTCCGCAAGGACCCCAAGGGCTTCAGCGTCGCCGTCCACGAGGGCTGGACCCGGCGCGGCGAGAACGCGCGCGGCCAGATCCGGTACATCGGCGGCGACATCGAGCTGGTGATCGTGGCCGGGCGGGACAAGGTGTCCGCGTTCGGCACCGACCCGATGGCGTACCAGCAGAACCGGGAGGCCGAACTGGCCGCCTTCCGCGACTCCGCGTGGGCGTCGTCCTCGGGGCTGAAGCGGATCGACGTCGGGAAGACGGCGATGGCGGAGGGCCAGTTCAGCTGGCGGGACAGCAGCGGCCGCAACGTGTACGCGCGCAACCTGGCCATGCTGATCGGCGGCCGCTACCACGTGGTCCTGGCGATAGGCCCGGCCGACGAGCGCCGCACGGTGAACCGCCACTTCGAGCAGGCGACGGCCACGTACAGCACCACGGGCTGACGCGCCCTAACGGACCGCACCCCCGAACCGCTCCCGCAGCCGGTACTTGAGCACCTTCCGCAGCGTCTCGTTGCGCGGCAGCGCGTCCACCACCTCCACCCGCTCCGGCACCTTGTGCACCGACAGCCCCACGCCCCGCAGATAGGACCCGACCCCCTCCACCGTCAGCGGCGCCGCCCCCACCGGCTGCTCCACCACCGCGCACACCACCTCCCCGCGCTCCGCGTCCGGCAGCCCGATCACCGCCACGTCCCCCACATCCGGGTGCCGGTACAGCAGTTGCTCGATCTCCTTCGCGGAAATGTTCTCGCCCTTACGGATGATGATGTCCTTGGCACGCCCCGTGAGCACGAGATGGCCGCTCGCCGTCAGATGGCCGAGGTCGCCGGTGCGGAAGAAGCCGTCGGCGTCGAACGCCTCCCGGGTCTGCGCCTCGTCCAGATATCCGGCGCACACCGCCTCGCCCCGCAGCCGCACCTCCCCGTCCACGACGCGGATCTCCATCTCCGCGGGCGGGCGCCCCTCCGTCGTCGCCAGCAGTTCGGCACCGTCGTCCGGCGACCCCATGGTGATCATGGGGACCTCGGTCATCCCGTAGCCGTGCGTCAGTTGGCACCCCAGCTCCCGCACCACCTCGTAGTACAGCTCGGGCGGCTTGGGGGCGCCGCCACCGGCCAGCAGCCGCAAGCTGGGGATGAGCCGGTGCGCGGGATCCTTGCGCTGCTCGGCCAGGAACATGGAGTAGAAGGCGGTGCTGCCGCCCGCGACCGTCACCCCGTGCCGCCGGTACGCGGCCAGCGAGTCCGGCAGCGCGAAGTGCTCCAGCAGCACGGCGGGGAAGCCGTACAGCAGCAGCATCACCGTGTAGTCGGGCCCGGCGACATGGGCGTACGGGAAGGCCATCGACCCGATGTCGTCCGGTCTCAGCCGCAGCGCGTGGGCGAGACAGGAACCCGCGGCGATGAGGCTGCGGTCGGTGTGCAGCACCCCCTTGGGGTCGGAGGTGGTGCCCGAGGTCCAGTAGATCCAGCGGACGGCGGTCCCGTCGGTGGGCGGCGGCGGCAGCTTCGCCGCCTTCGGATCGGCGACCGGGAGCGCGTCGTACGCCTCGAAGACGCGCGGCGGCTGCGGCAGCCGGGCGGCCAGCCGGTGCGCCATCGCCGTGTGGTCGAAGCCGCGCCAGGTCCCGGGGACGGCGAAGAAGCGCGCGCCCGAGGCCCGGAGCGCGTACCCGACCTCGCGGTCGCGGTAGTACGGGATGAGCGGGGTCTGTACGGCGCCCAGCCGGGCCAGCGCCATGGTCAGCACGACCGTCTCCAGCCGGGTGGGCAGCTGCCAGGCGACCCGGCTGCCGGGGCCCACTCCCATCGCGTGCAGCCCGGCCGCCGTGCGCTCCGCGCGGGTGCGCAGCGCCCGGAACGTCAATCTCCGGTCATGCCGTCCACTGGCGGCGGCCTGGATCAGCACGGGGGCGTCCGGGGTGAGCTCGGCGCGCCGCTCCAGCAGCTCCCACAGCGTCGCCGATGCGCCGAGGGCGTGTGCGGTGTCGGTCGTCCCGGCTGTGGTGTCGGTCATCCCGGCCTCCCGTGACCATGAATCTGACGGTTAGTCAGATAATGCGGGAAGCGTAAGCCCGTCCGTCTTGTCGGTCCAGGGGGCGCGGATTAGCCTTCCCCTGCCCGCCTGATCTGACGCGACATCAGAACGCACTCAGAAGAGGGAGGACGGCCGCCGATGGATCTCGCCTTCACGCAGGACGAGGAGGACTTCCGGCACGGACTGCGCGCCTGGCTCGCGGACGTCCTCCCCACCCTGCCCGACCGCCCCGACCCCGCCGACTGGCCCGCCCGCCGCGCCTACGACTGCGGCTGGCAGCGCATGCTGTACGACGCCGGATACGCCGGACTGCACTGGCCCGAGGACGCCGGAGGCCGGGGCGCCACCCCCACCCAGCACCTGATCTTCCTGGAGGAGACCGAACGCGCGGGCGCGCCCTACGTCGGCGCCAACTTCGTCGGACTGCTGCACGCGGGCCCCACCATCGCCGCCGAGGGCACCCCCGCCCAGCGGGCCCGCTGGCTGCCGCCGATCCTCCGCGGCGACCAGGTCTGGTGCCAGGGCTTCTCCGAACCCGACGCCGGATCCGACCTGGCCGCGTTGCGCACCCGGGCCGTACGGGACGGCGACAGCTACGTCGTCAGCGGCAGCAAGATCTGGACCTCGCACGCCGAGGTCGCCGACTGGTGCGAACTCCTGGTGCGCACCACCCCCGTGGGACCCGAGACGCCGAAGCACCGGGGCATCACCTGGCTCGCGCTGCCCATGGACGCGCCCGGCGTGACCGTACGGCCGCTGCGCACCCTCGCCGGGACCGCCGAGTTCGCCGAGGTCTTCCTCGACGAGGTGCGGGTGCCCGTCGACCACCGGATCGGCGCCGAGAACGACGGCTGGCGGGTGACCATGGTGACCCTCTCCTTCGAACGCGGCACGGCCTTTGTCGGAGAGGTCGTCGCCTGCCGCCGCGTACTGGAGGCCCTGGCCCGTACCGCCAAGGCCAACGGGCGGTGGGACGACCCCGTGCTGCGGCGGCGGCTCGGACGGCTCGCCGCCGCCTGCGCGGCGCTGTGGCGGCTCACCCAGTGGAACGTGAGCGAGGCGCAGCGCACCGGCGGGGTGCCGGGCGTCGGCGGCTCGGTCTTCAAGCTCCGCTTCTCCGAGGTGCGGCAGGAGCTGTACGAGGCCGCCGCCGAGGTGCTGGGCCCGGACGCGCTGGACACCGGGCACGAGTGGGTCGCGGACCGGCTGTCGTCCCTCTCGTACACCATCGCTGCCGGAACGTCGCAGATCCAGCGGAACATCGTCGCCGAGCGCATCCTCGGCCTGCCGAAGGGGCGGTGACCCGGACCCATGGACTTCCGGCTCGACGACGACCAGCGGGCCCTGCGGGACGGGATGCGCGACCTGCTGGAACGGCGCTTCCCCCGCACCCGGTTACGGACGGTGGTGGACGGCCACGGCGATACGGCGCCGCTGGACCGTGCCCTGTGGCGGGAACTCGGCACGGCCGGATTCTTCGCGCTGCGGCTGCCCGAGGCGGCGGGCGGGGTCGGGCTCGGACTGCCCGAAGCGGTGCTGGCCATGGAGGAGGCGGGCCGGGCGCTGCTCCCGGGTCCGCTGGTCGCCACCCAGCTCGCGGCGGCCCACGCTGTTGAGGGCGCGGCCGAGGGTGCGGCCGACGGTGCGGCCGTGGTCACCGCGCTGGACCTCGGCCCCGGGGCGGACCGGCTGGTGGAGCATCTGGCCTCGGCCGATGCCGTGCTGGTGCTGAGCGGCGAGGACGCCGAGGTGATTCCGGCCGCCGCGCTCGCGGACCCGGTACGGCCGATACGTTCCGTCGACCCGGCCACGCCGCTGCACCGCGTGCACCCGACCTTCGAGGCCATCGAGGCCGGGGCGGGTGCCGGGGCCGCCAGGGCCGCGGGGGCCGCCGCCCGGCTGCGCCGCGAGGCGGCCCTGCTGACCGCGGCCCAACAGCTCGGCAGCGCCTCCCGTACGGTCCGGATGGCGGTCGACCACGCCACGGCGCGCACACAGTTCGGCCGCCCGATCGGCGCCTTCCAGGCCGTACAACATCTGTGTGCACGGATGCTCGTACGCGCCGAATCAGCCAGAAGTGTGGTGTACGCCGCCGCGGTCACAGAAGAGGCGAGCGATATCGCCGCCGCCAAACTGCTCGCCGACGAAGCGGCCGTCCACAACGCCCGCGACTGCCTTCAGGTGCACGGTGGGATGGGATTCACCTGGGAAGCCGATGTCCATCTGCACCTCAAGCGGGCCTGGGTGCGCGCCGGTCAGTGGCAGACGGCGGCCGCGGCCGAGGAGGAACTCGCCGCCGGACTCCTGTTGACCGGTGAAACAGGTTTGTAACCGGGCTCCATGGATACGCCTGAATTGTTGGGATGTCGCATTCTCTGGGGAGATCCCCGGAGGCTTTGAGGTGACCGAGCGTTGATATCGGGTTGTTTCCTAGGCGTGACTCGTCACAGGGGGGAGTCGGGCTCCGGCTCGGGTACTCTCCGTGGGGTGCGAGCGGTTTTGGGGTGCAACGAACCCGGCGTGGCCCGTGGGGCGACTCCGGGCACGCCGATGTGCCCCGCTCGCACGGGGCGTGCTCCGATCGTGCCTCGCTGTTCGAGTCCTCGGGGCGTGCGTCGCACAGTATGCCCCACGCATACTCCTTGGCGCTGGAATATGACCGAAGCGCTTGTTGGGGTGACTGTACGTCAACCATGCTCTCTCGCAAGGGGGTACCTCCCAGCGGCAGCTGGGAGAGCGTCACGTTCCGTGACCTCTTCGAGGGCCTCTTGGAGGTATGAGGCGATGTGTCCGCCGGTTCGGATGGTGTGAGCGGTGCAGGTGCTTCAGATGCAGATGGAGGTCCGGCCCGACCCCGCGGAGGTGAGTCGTGCCCGTCGGTGGGCGCGTTCGCGGCTCGCCGGGTCCGGTATCGGAGCCGACGAGCCGCTCGCCGAGACATTGATCCTGCTCATCTCCGAGCTGGTCACCAACGCCGTGGTGCACACCGGCTGTCCCGCGGTGCTGCGCATGCGCTTCCCCGCGCAGACCGGTGGTGACGGTTCCGCCGCGCCCTCCGCGGAGAAGGGGCCCGAGGTCGGCACGGTCCGGGTCGAGGTCGCGGACGCCAGTGCCCGCGCACCCCGTCAGCGACGCGCCGACGAGGAGGCCACCAACGGCCGTGGGCTGGAGCTGGTCGACGGGCTCGCGGACCGCTGGGGCTGGCAGCCCGAGGGCACGGGCAAGCGCATCTGGTGCGAAATCGACCGCGGTCGGCGCGAGGAGTGCGCGGACGGCGCGGAGCGCGTCGAGCGCGGCGATCACGGGGCGCGTGAGAAGCCCCTTCTGACGGGGCATGGCGCCTCCCGCGCGCCCTCGCATCTGGGGCGGACCTCACAAAGTCCAGACCAGGTGTTGACGTGACGTGTCCGAGTGATCACTCTAGGATCAGCGATTCGTCGCGAGGGGACGCCGAGGTTCATGTGGTCCCAGTGAACCGTGTGTTCACGGGACCGTACCTTGGCGAGTGCGGGTCGCGGCCCGGCGCCTGATCAGGGCTCGGCGCCGGAGCCGGGTGGCGGTGCGCGATGCCGTGCTCGGGGCGTGCATGAGCGCACCGCCGCCCGATAGACCCGTCCCGCCCGTCCCCTCGCGCCCGCCGCATCTGTTCTGGCGCGAGCGTGCTGTGTGGTGCCGGTGTCAGAGGATCGCCACGGGGGCGACCGGGGCACCGGTCCCGCCGGTGAACGGCTCCGGTGTGGCCGACAGCAGAAAGGCGTAGCGGCCCTCCTCGGCGCAGGCCGCCGACAGTTCCTCCAGATTCCAGTTCTGGCCCTGCATCATGCCCATTTCGACCAGGTCGAGGGCGTGGACGGGCAGCCACAGGTTCTCGATCTCCGGTGGGACGATCTCGAAGGTGAGCGTGTCGTTGGCGACGGCGGCCACGTCGCGGGCGTGGAACCACTCGGGTGTGCGCAGCGACAGGCCCGGCGACGGAAACGCGTACGCCTCCCGCTCGCCCGCGAGATACCGCTGGATCTGCCCGGTCCGTACGAGCACGATGTCACCGGGCCGGACCGTGGTGCGGGCCAGTTCCTCGGCGGCGGCGAGGTCTTCGGGGGTGACGACATGCCCCTCGGGCAGCCGGTCCGCGCCCCGGGCGCGCGCGACGTCGAGCAGCACCCCGCGCGAGACGATGTGCCGCGCCGTGTCGATGCCGCTGAAGGCCGCGCGGCCCTGGGCGGTGACGGACGCGGCGGGGCGGCCGTTGTAGAGCCTGCCGGAGTGCGAGACATGGGCCAGCCCGTCCCAGTGGGTACCGGCCTGAAGCCCCATCGTCACGGCGTCGTCGCTGGTGGCGACCGTACCCGGGCCGAACATCTCGGCGTTCACGGCGACCATGGTGTGCAGCGGGTTGACCCTTCCCGGGACCATCCCGGTCTGGATGCCGTCCTGCCGCAGCGGAACAGCGAGCGGGACGCGGCGGCCGGTGCGCACCGTCGCGGCGGCGTCCCGGGCCACCGCGTCGGTGATCAGGTTGAGCGTGCCGATCTCGTCGTCGGCGCCCCAGCGCCCCCAGTTGTTGACGCGCTGGGCGATGTCGTGGAACTCGGGCGGCAGCGACATGGCGCCTCCTTCGGTCGGTTCCGTTCCAGGGCTTGTACTCGGGGCGGGTCTGCTCAAAAATCTAACGGTCCGTCAGAAACTGCGGGAAGGGACGCGACGTGGGCAACTTCTTGGACGGCAAGGTGGTCGCCGTCACCGGGGCCGGGCGCGGCATCGGACGAGCCGTGGCCCTCGCCTGCGCGGCCGAGGGCGCGAAGGCCGTCGTCAACGACTACGGCGTCTCGATCGAGGGCGGCGCCCCCACCAGCGAGATCGCCGAAGCGGCGGTCAAGGAGATCGCGGCGGCGGGCGGAGAGGCGGTCGCGGTCGCCGACGACGTCTCCACCATGGCCGGGGGCCAACGGATCGTGGACACCGCCGTCGAACGGTTCGGACGGCTCGACGGCGTGGTGTGCGTGGCCGGAATCCTGCGCGAACGGATGCTGTTCAACATGACCGAGGAGGAGTGGGACCCGGTCGTCGCCACCCACCTCAAGGGCACCTTCACCGTCTTCCGCGCCGCGTCCGCCGTGATGCGGCGGCAGCGCTCCGGCACCCTGATCGGCTTCACCAGCGGCAACCATCAGGGCAGCGTCGCGCAGGCCAACTACGCCTCGGCCAAGGGCGGCATCATCTCGCTGGTCCGCAGCGCCGCGCTCGGCCTGCACAAATACGGCGTCACCGCGAACTGCGTCGCCCCGGTCGCCCGCACCCGCATGTCCGCCAATGTGCCGATGGAACTCAAGGAGATCGGCGCACCGGAGGACGTCGCGGCCCTGGTCGTCTACCTGCTGAGCGAACGGGCCCGCGAGGAAAAGATCACCGGGCAGGTCTACACCATCGCGGGTCCCAAGATCGCGGTCTGGGCCCAGCCGAGGGAACTGCGCGCCGGATACGCCGAGGGCGCCTGGACCCCGGAGAAGATCGCCGACTTCCTGCCCGGCACGGTCGGCACCGACCCCATGCCACTGCTGGCCCAGCTCGACGCCATGGCCCAGGCCACCGCCGCCCAGCAGCGCCCCAACGCGTAAGGGGAGAAGCCGTGGACTTCGCCTTCGGGCCCGGGGACGAACGCTTCCGCGACGAGGCACGCGCCTGGCTCGACGCGCATCCGACCGGCCGCTCCACCGAACCCGCGCACACCGGGAACACCGCGCACACCGCGCACCCCGCCGATGTCGCCGCGCAGCGGGCCTGGGAACGCGAGCTGGGCGGCGGCGGCTGGATCGGGCTCGGCTGGGACCGGACCCACGGGACCTACGGAAACCGGGCCGCCACCCTCACCCAACAGGTCGTCTGGGCCGAGGAATACGCCCGCGCCGGAGCCCCCGCCCGGCTCGGCCACATCGGCGAGAACCTCCTCGCCCCCACCCTGCTCGAACACGGCGACCCCGCCCAGCGCGCCCGCTTTCTGCCCCCCATCGCCCGCGGCGAGGAACTGTGGTGCCAGGGCTACAGCGAACCCGACGCGGGCTCCGACCTCGCCGGAGTGCGCACCCGCGCCGTCCGCGACCCGGGCGACGGAACGTACCGCGTCACCGGCCAGAAGATCTGGACCTCCCACGCCCGCGAAGCCGACTGGTGCTTCGTCCTGGCCCGCACCGAGGAGGGATCACAACGCCACCACGGGCTGTCCTTCCTGCTGGTGCCGATGGACCAGCCGGGGCGCATCGAGGTCCGGCCGATCCGGCAGCTCACCGGCACCGCGGAGTTCAACGAGGTGTTCTTCGACGGGGCCCTCGCCCACCCCGACCACCTCGTCGGCGGCCCGGGCCGGGGCTGGAACGTGGCCATGAGCCTGCTCGCCGTGGAACGCGGAGTCTCCACCCTGGTCCAGCAGATCGGCTTCGCCCAGGAACTCGACCGCGTCATACGACAGGCCCTGGAGACCGGCGCCGCCCGCGAACCCGTACTGCGCGACCAGCTGATCCAGCAGTGGGCCGAGCTGAAGGTCATGCGCTGGAACGCCCTGCGCACGCTGGGCGCCGCCGGGAACCCCACCTCCGGGGGCCCCACCCCCTCCCCGCCCACCCCCTCCCCTCCCGCTCCCGCCCCCCGTCGGTCCGTTCCGCACGACGCCGGGGCGCCCAGTGTGGCCAAGCTGCTGTGGGGCGGCTGGCATCGGCGGCTGGGCGAGCTGGCCGTGCAGGTGCGGGGCGCCGCGGCCACGCTCGGCCCGGTGCGCTGGACCGCGGGCCGGCCGTATGAACTCGACGCCGCGCAGCGCCTGTTCCTCTTCTCCCGCGCCGACACCATCTACGGCGGCTCGGACGAGATCCAGCGCAACATCATCGCCGAGCGCGTACTCAACCTCCCCAAGGAGGCCAGATGAAGACGTACGGGCAGAAGACGTACGGGCACTGGATCGGCGGCTCCTGGCGGGCGCCCGGAGCCGGGCATTACGCGGTCGTCAATCCGGCCACCGAGGAGACCGTCGGCCGGGCGCCGGAGGCCGACGACGCCGACGTCGAGGCCGCGGTGCGGGCCGCGCGGGCCGCGTACGACGGCTGGTCGCGCACCGCCCCCCGGGAGCGCGCCGCCGTACTCGACCGCGCGGCCGACCTGCTGGCCGAGCGCGCCCCCGACCTGGTGCCCCTCGTCCAGGCCGAGACCGGCGCGACCCTGCGGGTCACCGCGGCCCTCCAAGTGCCCCCCGCGGCCGACCGCTTCCGCCGCTATGCGCGCGGCGCGACGGAACCGGACACCGTCCCGCTCGCCCCGCTGCCGGTCGCCGCCAGCCCGCTGGCGCCCGGCGGGCTGATCGGCGCGGCGGCGGTCCGCCGTCCGGTGGGTGTCGTCGCCTGTATCACCTCCTACAACTTTCCCCTCGCCAATCTCGCGGGCAAGGTCGCCCCGGCGCTCGCCATGGGCAATACGGTCGTCGCCAAACCGGCCCCGCAGGACCCGCTGGCCTGTCTCGAGCTCGGCCCGCTGCTGACCGAGGCCGGGCTCCCGGACGGTGTCTTCAATGTCGTCACCGGCTCGCGCGCGGCCGCGGGCGAGGCGCTCGTCGCGCACCCCGGTGTCGACATGGTCAGCTTCACCGGATCCACCGCCGTGGGGAAGAAGATCGCCGAATCCGCAGGCCACTCGATGAAGCGCACCCTGATGGAACTGGGGGGCAAGGGCGCGGCCATCGTCCTTGGGGACGCCGACAAGCGAGTGATCGCGTCGGCGGTCGGGGCGGTCGGTTCGACCTTCTCCTTCCACAGCGGGCAGATCTGTACGGCGCCGACTCGGGTGCTCGTGCATCGATCGCTGTACGAGCGGGTGGTCGCCGCACTCACAGATTACGCAAAGTCACTGACCGTGGGGGACCCTGTGGATAACTCCACGATCGTGGGCCCGCTGATCTCCGCCGCCCAGCGCGACCGGGTCGAGGCGTACCTCGCCGGGGCCCGTGAGCAGGGCGCCCGCCTCGTCACCGGCGGTGAACGCCCGCCCGTCGCGTCCGGGTTCTACGTCGCGCCGACCCTCGTCGCCGACGCCGACCCCGGCATGACCGTGGCCCGCGAGGAGCTGTTCGGCCCGGTCGTCGTGGCCCTGCCCTTCGACGACGAGGACGAGGCGGTGCGGATCGCCAACGGCACCTCGTACGGCCTCTACGACTACGTCTTCAGCGCCGACGCGGGCCGCGCCTGGGCGCTGGCCGCCCGGCTGCGCAGCGGAAACGTCGGCATCAACACGGTCCAGCGCCACCCCGAGACGCCGTTCGGCGGCTTCAAGTACAGCGGTGTCGGCCGCGACGGCGGCTCGTTCGGGCTGCACGCGTACAGCGAACTCCAGTCGGTGGTCTGGGCCTCCTGAGGGCCCGAGAGGTGGGGGAGTGCGGGGTATGAGAGGCGTTGTGTTCGACGGCAAGGGGCCTTGGGTGGTCGACGACCTGGAGGTGCGCGACCCGGGCCCGGGCGAGGTGCTGGTGGCCGTGGCCGCCGCCGGGCTGTGCCACAGCGATCTGTCCGTCATCGACGGCACCATTCCGTTTCCCGTGCCGGTGGTGCTCGGCCACGAGGGCGCGGGCGTGGTCGAGTCGGTGGGACCCGGCGTCACCCATGTCGCCCCCGGGGACCACGTCGCCCTCTCCACTCTCGCCAACTGCGGCGCCTGCGCCGACTGCGACCGCGGCCGCCCCACCATGTGCCGCGCCGCGATCGGCAGGCCGGGCCGCCCGTTCCACCGCCAGAACGGCGAGCGGCTGTTCAACTTCGCCTCCAACTCGGCGTTCGCGCAGCGCACGCTGGTCACGGCCGTCCAGGCGGTGAAGATCCCGGACGAGATCCCGCTCACCTCCGCCGCCCTCATCGGCTGCGGTGTCCTCACCGGCGTCGGCGCCGTCCTCAACCGGGCCCGCGTGGAACACGGCGAGTCCGTCGTCGTCATCGGCACCGGCGGCATCGGGCTCAACGTCCTCCAGGGGGCCCGGCTCGCCGGGGCGACCACCGTCGTCGCCGTCGACAACAACCCCGCCAAGGAGCCGCTGGCCCGGCGCTTCGGCGCCACCCACTTCGCCGCCACGCCGGACGCCGTACGGGAGATCCTGCCCACCGGCGCCGACCACGCCTTCGAATGCGTCGGCTCCACCCGGCTCATCCGGCAGACCGTCGACCTCCTCGACCGGCACGGTCAGGCGGTGCTGCTCGGGGTCCCGCCCGCGGACGCCGAGGCGGCCTTCCGGGTCTCCACCCTCTATCTGGACAAGTCCATCCTCGGCTGCCGCTACGGCTCCTCACGCCCCCAGCGCGACATCGCCCGTTACGCGGAGCTGTACCGGCAGGGCCGGTTGCTGCTGGACGAACTCGTCACCCGGGTCTACCCGGTGGAGGATTTCGCCACGGCCGTGGACGACGCCCGCGGCGGGCGGGTGGCGCGGGCCGTGCTCACGTTCTGAACGGGCCCGCCCTCCGAGGCGGAGGCCCGGAAGGTGCGCCGGTACGCGGTGGGGGATACCCCGAGCGCCGCCTGCATGTGCTGCCGCATCGACGCGGGCGTGCCGAAGCCCGCGTCCCGCGCCACCTGGTCCACCGACAGATCCGTGTCCTCCAGCAGATGCCTGGCCCGCTCCACCCGCTGCTGCGTCAGCCACTGGCCGGGGCTGACGCCGACCTCCTCGCGGAAGCGGCGGGTGAAGGTGCGGACGCTCATCGCCTCCTGGGCGGCCAGCTCGCGCAGGGTGAGGGGACGCTCGAGGCGGCCCAGCGCCCAGGCGCGGGCCGAGGTGGTGGTGGCCTGCTGGGGTTCGGGCACCGGGCGGCGGATGTACTGGGCCTGGCCGCCGTCGCGGTGCGGTGGCACCAGGCTGCGCCGGGCGACCTCGTTGGCGACGGCGGTGCCGTGGTCGCGCCGTACGAGGTGCAGACACAGGTCGAGGCCCGAGGCGACTCCGGCGGAGGTGAGGACGTCGCCGTCGTCCACGAACAGCACGTCCGGATCGACCGCGATGGACGGGAAGAGCCGCTGGAAGTGGTCGGCGCTGCTCCAGTGGGTGGTGGCGGGGCGGCCGTCGAGCAGCCCGGCCGCGGCGAGGACGTACGAGGCGGTGCAGATGGACACCCAGCGGACGCCGGGCCGGGCCTGGGCGAGGGCGGCGGCAAGCGGCGCGGTCAGCCGGCCTTCCTCGAAGACCGGTCCGAGTTCGTACGAGGCGGGCACCACGATGGTGTCCGCCTCGGCCAGGGCGTCCGGACCCCGCTCGACCATGATCGGGAAGTCGGCATCGGTGGAGACAGGACCGGGCTCGGGGGTGCAGGTCACCACCTCGTACAGCGGCCGGCGTGCGGCGGAGCGGGCCTTGCCGAAGATCCGGTACGGGATGCCCAGTTCGAAGGGGATCACGCCGGGCAGGGCGAGCACGACGACGCGGTGGAGCTTCGCGGTCTTCTCGGGCTGGGGCATGGGTCCGGCCTCCCGTCGCGGCGGTGTGGCCCGATCCTAGCGAATGCTGTCCCACGGGCCACTCGTTCGTGGGGGACCGCCGCCCGATGCTGGTCCGGTGACGCAGACCATCAGATCTCGCCAGGCCCCCGCCCCCGGACAGGGCGGGCAGCCGACCCGCCGGGCCCGCCTACGCCGTCCGCACCGGGCGTGGCTGGTAGCCGCCGTCGCCTTCATGACGATCACCATGGCGGCCGGATTCGCCTCCCTGCCCGGGCTGCTGGTCGATCCGCTCCATGCGGAGTTCGGCTGGTCGCGCGGCACCGTCGGCTTCGCCGTGTCCGTCAACCTCGCGCTGTACGGGCTCACCGCGCCGTTCGCCGCCGCCCTGATGGACCGCTTCGGCGTCCGCCAGGTCGTCGCCGCAGCGCTGACGGTCATCGCCCTCGGCGGCGGTCTCACGGTCTTCATGACGTCCCCCTGGCAGCTCATCCTGTGCTGGGGCGTGCTCGTCGGCCTCGGCAGCGGGGCCATGGCGCTCGCCTTCGCCGCGACCGTCACCAACCGGTGGTTCGTCGCGCGGCGCGGTCTGGTCACCGGCATCCTCACCGCGGGCGGCGCGTCCGGTCAGCTCGTCTTCCTGCCGCTGCTCTCCTGGCTCATGGAGCGGCAGCACGACTGGCGTCCCGCCGCCATGACCGTCACGGTCGCGGCCCTCGCCATCGTGCCGTGCGTGGTGCTGCTCCTGCGCGACCACCCGTCCGACGTCGGGCTCACCGCGTACGGGGCAGACGGCCCGCCCGCTCCCAAGCCCGCCCCGCAGCGGGGCGCCGCCCGGCGCGCGGTGACGGCCCTCGTGTCCGCCTCGCGGACCGGTACGTTCTGGCTGCTCGCCGGGACGTTCGCGGTCTGCGGCGCCTCGACGAACGGCCTGATCAAGACCCACTTCGTGCCCGCCGCGCACGACCACGGCATGCCGGTGACGGCGGCCGCCAGCCTGCTCGCGGTGATCGGCGTCTTCGACATCGTGGGGACGGTCGCCTCCGGCTGGTTCACCGACCGCTTCGACGCGCGGCGGCTGCTGGCCGTGTACTACGCGCTGCGCGGGCTGTCCCTGATGGTCCTGCCGCTGCTGCTGAATGACGCGGTGCACCCGCCGATGATCTTCTTCATCGTCTTCTACGGGCTCGACTGGGTGGCCACGGTGCCGCCGACGATCGCGCTGTGCCGGGAGTGGTACGGGGAGGACAGCGCCATCGTGTTCGGGTGGGTGCTGGCGTCGCACCAGGTGGGCGCGGGGCTCGTGGCGTTCGTGGGAGGGATGGCGCGGGACGCGTTCGGCAGTTACGACCTGGTCTGGTACGGGGCGGGCGGCCTGTGCGCGGTGGCGGCCCTGATGGCGCTGATGATCCGGCGCGGTGCCGCTACCGCCCCGGTGGCAGGCGTGTGAACGCGCCGCGGTGGAAGAGGAGAGGGCCGTCGGCCGCCGCCTCTTCGTCGGTGTCCAGGGCGCACACCCGGCCCACCACGACCAGATGGTCGCCGCCGGTGTGGACCGTGTGGACGGTGCAGTCGATCCAGGCCGCGGCGCCCGTGAGGCGGGGGGAGCCGGTGACCGGGCACGGCGTGGAGGGGACATCGGCGAACTTGTCCGGGCGGTCGGCGGAGCTGATCGCGAAGGACCGGCACAGCTCGGCCTGGGCCGCACCCAGGATGCTGACGCAGAAGACGCCGCTCCGGGCGATCCGGGGCCAGGTCGTGGACGTACGGGCGACCATGAAGGCGATCAGCGGCGGGTCGAGGGACAGCGAGGTGAACGACTGGCAGGCGAAGCCGGTCGGGCCCGCCTCGTCGGTGGTCGCGACCACGGTGACGCCGCTCGCGAAATGGCCCAGGACCCGGCGGAACTCCGCCGGGTTCAGGGGCGGGCGCTCATCCTCCTGTACGGCGCGCAGCGCGCGGCGCGCGCTGGGCGGAGGCGGTGGCCCGGCGGTGGTGGGCGAGCCGGCCGAGCGCAGATAGCGGACGGCGGTGGCGGCCATTCCGGCGTGTCCCATCATGGTTTTCGAATCTCCTCGTCGCGGTGCTGGCGCTGCGGTTGGTGCGGTGGTGCGGTCCTGCGGGTGATGCGGTGGCGCGGTGTGGTCAGCGGCCCCGGTACACCGGGGGGCGGCGTTCGACGAAGGCCCGTACGCCCTCGTTCGCGTCGGCCGTGGTCATGTTGGTCTCCTGGGCGGCGGCCTCGGCGGCGAAGGCGGCCGCCCGGCCGGACTCCAGCGAGGCGTTGACCAGCGCCTTGGTGGCGGCGAGGGCGCGGGTGGGGCCCGCGGCGAGCCGTTCGGCCCAGGCGCGGGCGGCCCCCGCGAGGTCGCCGTCCGGTACGACGCGGTTGACCAGCCCGAGCCGTTCGGCCTCGGCGGCGGGCAGCGCGTCGCCGAAGAACAGCAGCTCCTTCGCCCGCTGGGGGCCGACCAGCCGGGGGAGGAGGTAGGCGCCGCCGCCGTCGGGGACGAGGCCGCGGCGTACGAAGACCTCGGTGAAGGTGGCCGATTCGGCGGCCAGGACCAGGTCGCAGGCGAGGGCGAGATGGGCGCCGAGCCCGGCGGCGGTGCCGTTCACGGCGGCGATGACGGGTTTCTCGCAGTCGAGTACGGCGGCGATGAGCCGCTGCGCCCCGTCGCGGATCAGCCGCGCGACGTCGCCCGCGACGCGCTCGGCCGGGGCGGACGGGGTGCCGCGCAGATCGGCGCCCGCGCAGAAGCCCCTGCCGGTGGCGGTGAGTACGACGGCCCGCACGGCCGGGTCGGCGGACGCCTGGTCGAGCCGGAGAATCAGGCGTTCCCGCTGGTCAGGGGTGAGGGCGTTGAGGGCGGACGGGCGGTCGAGGGTGATCCAGGCGACCCCGTTGTCAGTGGCGTGCCGTACAACGGAGTCGAGCACTTCTTCGGGGGAGGGAGACGTCATGGGGAGGCTCCTCAGGCTGTGGGCGCGGTGGCGGCCGCGGGGCGGCACCGGCGGCACCGGTGGCGTGCGCTGCGTGCGCTCAGCGGCAGATCGCCAGCGCGTCGAGGGCCACCGCGCCCTGGCCGCGGGGCAGCACCATCAGGGGGTTGACGTCGAGTTCGGCGAGCTGGTCGCCGAGTTCCAGGGCCATGCGCTGCACCCGCAGCACGACCTCGACCAGGGCGTCCACATCGGACGGGGGCGCGCCGCGGACGCCGTCGAGGAGGGCGTGGCCGCGCAGTTCGGCGAGCATGGCGCGGGCCTGGTCCTCGCCGAACGGGGGCACGCGGACGGCGGTGTCGCGCAGCACTTCGACGAGCACGCCGCCGATGCCGACGGTCACGGTGGGCCCGAAGAGGCTGTCGTGGGTGACGCCGACGACCATTTCGACGCCGCGCTCGACCATCTGGCACACCAGGACGCCGTCCAGTTCGACGCCTTCGTAGCGGGCGATGTCGGTGAGTTCGCGATAGGTGTCGCGGACCTGGCTGGCGGAGGTCAGGCCCAGCCGGACCAGGCCGAGTTCGGTCTTGTGGGCGAGCTGGGGCGCGGAGGCCTTCATGACGACGGGGTAGCCGACGAGTCCGGCGGCGCGGACGGCCGCGGCGGCGCTGGTGACGAGCTGTTCGCGCGGCACCCGGATGCCATAGGCGCGCAGCAGCTGCTTGGCGGCGTGTTCGCTCAAGCGCTGGCCGGGGCGCAGCAGCCCGCTCGCCTTGCGCATCGACGGGGAGGGGGTGCGCGGGGCGTCGTCGAAGGGGGAGCGGTAGGAGGCGGTGAAGCGGTGGTGGCCGAGATAGGCGCGGACGGCGGTGATGCAGTTGCCGACGGTGCGGAAGGTGGCCACGCGGGAGGAGCCGAGCAGGGTGGTGCGGTAGGCGTCCTCGGTGCCGACGGGCGATCCCCACACCACGCAGACGAGTTTGTCGGTGCGTTCCGCGGCGTCGACCAGGTCAGTCGCGAGCTTGTCGCTCATCGGCGGGAAGGGGCCGGTGATGGGGCAGATCAGCACGCCCACGGCCGGGTCGGCGAGGATCGCGTCGATGATCTTCGGGCCGCGCCAGTCGCCGACGGGGTGGCCGCCGTTGTCGACCGGGTTGGCGACGGTGAGGTCGCCGGGTATCCACTGGTGGAGTTCGGCCTGTTTCTCGGCGGAGAGGGTGGGCATCGGGAGCCCGGCCGCGGTGGCGAGGTCGGCGACATGGGCGCCGGTGCCCCCGGAGATCGAATACACCACGACGCCCTCGGCGCGTGGGGGCCGGGCGCGGGCGAGCAGCGCGGCCGTGTCCTGGAGCTCGTCCAGGCCGTCCACCCGGATCACGCCGAACTGGCGCATGGCCGCGTCCACGACCGCGTCCGCGCCGGTCAGTTTGCCGGTGTGGGAGGCGGCGGTGCGGGCGCCGGTCTCGGTGCGGCCGACCTTGACGGCGACGACGGGCACCTTGGCGCGGGCGGCCCGGTCGGCGGCGAGGAGGAAGCCGCGGCCGTCCTTGAGCCCCTCCGCGTACAGGGCGATGGCGCCGACCTCGGGCCGGGTGGCGAAGTACGAGAGGAAGTCGGCGCTCTCCAGGTCGGCCTCGTTGCCGGTGGGCGCCCAGTGGCTGAGCCGGATGCCCAGTTCCTGGAGGGTGTAGACGGGGCGCCCCTGGTGGCCTGACTGGGTGATGAGGGCGATGGCGGGCCCTTCGAGGTCGTCGCGGAACTCCTCGAAGGCGTTGAGGTTGGTGTTGGGGCCCAGCAGCCGCAGCCCGGCGCGGCGGGCCGCGGCGGTCAGCCGGGCCTGGGCGGCGGCGCCCTCGGTACCGGTCTCGGCGAAGCCGGAGGCGAAGACGACGGCGAACGTGACCTTGACCTGGGCCAGTTCCTCGATGACCGGGAGGGGGTCGCGGACGAGGAGGACGGCGAGGTCGACGGGTTCGGGCAGTTCGGCGACGGACGGGACGCAGGGGAGGCCGAAGACGGCCGGACGGGAGGGGTGGACGGGGTGCAGCCGGGCGCCGACGCGTGTCGCCCAGGCGAGGAGCTGCCGGGTGATGCCGGTGCCGGGGCGGCCTTCGGTGTCGGAGGCGCCGATGAGGGCCACCGACCGGGGGCGGAAGAAGCGGTCCAGGTCGGGCACCTCGGAGTGCAGCGGGCGGCCGCTGACGTCCAGGTCCTCGGCGTCGTCGAGGGCCGGGGCGCGCTGGTGGACCTGGACGTCGGGGCCGGGTGCCCGCCCGCAGGCGACGGCACGGGCGTGACGGGAGTTGGTGGTGAGGGTGCCGTGAGTCGATCCAAGCATTGGGTATCCGCCACTCCTGCTCGTTGGCCAATAACCAGGTAACTGACGCCCAGTCACATTACTGAGTAGTCAGGCTACAGAGCTGACGAGCTGTCAGGAATGCTCGGTGCGCGGGGAACACGCAGGGTGACGGCGCGGCCGTTACCGGCGGTACGGCGCGACGGCAACAAGAGGGTGCCCACCCGGCGGCGTGCTCACGCCGCCGCGCGGGCGGCGAAATCAAGCCGTCGTGCGGGACACCGTCGACGCGATCTTCTTCGCGTCCAGGGCCAGTTCGCGCAGCATGCCGCTGATGGGGTTCGTATAGCCCGTGAAGTACAGGCCCGGCGCGGTGCGCAGGGTGCGCCTGCCGTGGGTGAGCGGATGCCCGCGGCCGTCCAGTACGCCCAGGTGCCCGACCAGGTCCTCCAGTCCGCGCCGGTAGCCGGTCGCCGCGATCACCGCCTCGGGGCCGATGCGCGAGCCGTCGGCCAGCACCACCTTGTCCTGGTCCAGCGACTCGACCGCGGCGACCACCTCCACCCGCCCCGTGCGCACCGCGTCGACCAGCCCCACGTCCTGGACCGGGATCGCGCCCTGCCGTACCCGGGTGTAGAGCCCGGCCTCCGGCCACGGCAGCCCCCGCGCGGTCAGGTCCGGCATGCTCAGCCGGCACATCAGCCGCGCCGCCCGGTCCACCGCGCCCCGCGGCAGCCGCCGCACCAGGATGCCGGTGCGCTGCGCCGGCCAGCCCGCCGTCGAGCGGCGCAGGATGTGCGGCGCGGTACGGACCGCCAGCCGCACCCGCGCCGCGCCGCCCTCGACCAGGTCGACCGCGATCTCCGCGCCCGTGTTGCCGACCCCGACCACCAGCACGTCCCGGCCCTCGTACGGCCGGGCGTTGCGGTAGCGGTGGGCGTGCAGCAGCTCGCCGGTGTAGGTGTCCCGGCCCGGCCAGTCCGGCAGCCGCGGCGTGTGGTTGTAGCCGGTCGCGACCACGGCCACCGGCGAGGTCAGCTCCCGCCCGCCCCCGGCCCGCAGCACCCAGCCGGTGTCGTCGTCGGCCCGGTCGATACGGGTCACCTCCACCCCCGTGGCAATCTCCAGTCGGTGGTGTTCCGCGTACCGCTCCAGGTAGCGCACCACGTCGTCCCGGGCGACCCAGCGCCCGAACGCGCGCGGCATCGGCAGGCCGGGCAGCGCGGAGAGGCGGCGCGTGGTGTGCAGATGCAGCCGGTCGTAGTGGCCGCGCCAGGAGGCCGCGACCGTGTCGGACTTCTCCAGGACCACGGCGTGGATGCCGCGTGCGCGCAGCGCGGCGGCGGTGGCGAGCCCGCCCGGGCCGCCGCCGATCACATAGACGGGTGAAGGGGATCTCGCGGGGAGACTGTCGGCCATGGGGGGAGCGTAGTCCGGGTGCTTGACGGGTTTCGGACAAAGGAAATCCGAATCGGTTGCGGATCGGCCACGAGGGGCGGGCGCCCGCCCCTCGTGCCCGTCCGCCCACCCCTTCCGCCCGTCCGCCCGCCCCTTCCGCCCGTCCGCCCGCCCCTTCCGCCCGTCCGCCCGCCCCTTCGGCCCGTCCGTTCGCCCCTCGGGTCCGTCCACCCGCCCCTTGCGCCCGTCCGCCCCGGCGCCGGAAACTGATGTGTCGTCAGAAACGGCGGTCGGAAGGAGTACGCGCATGAGCGGCCCCGACACCCCCGGCGCCCCCGCGGCGCCCCGCTTCGACCTGCCCGAACCCGACTCCTTCAGCCGCCCCTACTGGGACGCCGCCGCCCGCGGCAGCCTGCTGATCCGTCGCTGCGCCTCCTGCGGCCGGGCCCACCACTACCCCCGCGAGTTCTGCCCGCACTGCTGGAGCGAGGACGTCGTCTGGGAGGAGGCGAGCGGCGCCGCCACCCTCTACACCTGGTCCGAGGTGCACCGCAGTGACCTCCCGCCCTTCGGCGCCCAGGTCCCGTACACCGCCGCCGTCGTGGATCTCGCCGAGGGGCCGCGGATGATGACCCGGATCGTCGACCACGCAGCCGACGGGCTGCGGGCCGGGATGCCGCTGCGCGTCACCTTCCGCGCGCTCGGCGAGGGCGCCCCGGCCGTTGCGGTGTTCCGGCCGTGGCCCGGCGGCCCGTCTGAATGATCAGGCCGAATTCTCATCCGGCGGCAAAGAAAACGATGATCAATCTTGAACAAACGCTCGACCGGATGCCTAGACTGACCGTCTAACTTCCGCCTTTTACCGAGGACTTACTCTTCCGAGTCAGACCCAAGGCGCCCGGCGGCTGTTGCCCGCTCGACCCACCGGCCGCGAGGAATCGATGACTCCGATACATCCCGACCAGCGTGACCGGTCGCGTGCCCGCCGGTGGAACTCGCCCGCCAAGCGGGCCCTCCTCGGCCTCCTGGTGGCGGCCCCCGTACTCGGCATCGCCGGGTGGACGGCGGCGGCAGCCGCACCCGAAGCGGCGAGACCCGCGATGGCCGGGTGCGCCGTGGCGGCCGGGGCGCTGGTGAGCGCCACGGCCGCGGCGGCGGCCCACCGCGGCGCGGCCCTCCGGCGCGCCCAAGGCGAGATACGCGAACTGAGGGCCCGGGTCGCCACGTCCGAACAGCGGGCCGCCGCCGCGGAGCAGCGGGCCGCCGCGTCCGAGCGGCGGATCGCCGCCGCGGAGCGCGAGCTCGACCACACCGTCGGCACCGCGTTACCCGCCCTCGTCGAGCAACTGCGCGGCCGGGTCCCGGAGGACCAGGCCCTGGCCGGGATCGAACGGCCCGCCACCGGCCCGCTGCGCGCCCTGCTGGAGACCATGGGCGGCGAGCTGTCCCGGGAGCGGCAGAAGCGCACCGAGATGGTGGCCGCGTTCCGCAGCATCGCCGGTCGCCTCCAAGCGCTGGTCGCCGGAAACCTCGCCCGGCTGCGGGAGATGCAGGACCGCTACGAGGCCGACGCCCTCGACGACCTCTTCCAGCTCGACAGCACCACCTCGCAGACCGGCCGGATGGCCGACCGCATCGCCATCCTCACCGGCGCGCTGTCCGGGAAGCACTGGCCCAGGCCCATCGTCATCTGGCGGGTGCTGCGCGCCGCCACCTCCCGCATCGAGGGGCTGGAGCGGGTCCAGATCCGCTGCACCAGCGAACTGGCCGTGGTCGGCGCCGCGGCCGAGAAGGTGATCACGCTCCTCGCCGAGCTGATCGACAACGCCGTCAGCTTCTCGCCGCCCTCCACCGCCGTGCACGTCTACGTCCAGGAGGTCCCGCGCGGGATCGCCGTCGAGATCGCGGACAGCGGCCTGGCCATGCAGCCCGACATGCTCGCCCGGGCGCAGCAGGCGGTCGCCGCCGACCCGTCCAGCATGCTGAAGCTGTCCGGCACCCGGCAGGGTCTGCTGGTGGTGGGCATGATCGCCCGCAAGTTCGGGCTGCGCGTCAGCTATCAGGCGTCCGCGACCGGCGGTACGGCGGTCACCGTACTGATCCCGCAGCAGCTCCTCACCGAGCCCCGCGCCGACCACCATGCCCCCGGCCACCACGCCACGGTCGGCCACGCCCCCGAGCGCCGCGCCACGGTCCGCCCCAACGCCGCGCCGCCGCTTCCGTCCCGCAGGCCCCCGTCGCGGCCATCGCCGTCCCAGGAGCGGACCGAAGCGCGGTCCGAGGACCGGTCCGGGACTCATTCGCTCACTCCCGAGGGGCTGCCGAGACGCCGTCGCAAACAGGTCGAGTCCGGCACCGAGCGGGCTGCCCAGCCCCCGGCGCCGCCACCTCCCGTACGCAAGAAGCGCGCGGAGGCGGCGGGGAACCGGTTCGGCTCGTTCCACACCGCCGTCAAGCAGGACCGCACTCGCACGACACCACGCTCGGAAGGCACGACCTGATGAACCCGCATGATCTCGACTGGAAGCTCGACGCCCTGCTGGCGAAGACCCCGGGGGCGCGGCACGCGCTCGCGGTGTCCAACGACGGACTCGTCATCACCCACTCCTCCGACCTGTCCCAGTCGGAGGCGGAGACCCTGGCCGCCATCGCCTCCGGGATCCAGAGCCTGGCCCGAACGGTGTCGACCAAGTTCGGCGACGGCACCGGCAGCGTGGAGCACTCCCTGGTCGCGGTCGGCGGCGGGCTGCTGATGACCGTCGAGGCGGGCGAGGGCGCCCATCTCGCGGTGCTCGCCCGGGAGGACGCCGACCCCGGGATCGTCGGCAACAGCATGTCCGTCCTGGTCGACGGCCTCCTCGCGTACATCACCTCGCCGCAGCGCGTGCCCGGGGAGGAGGGCGGCGCGACGGCATGATGCGCTGGGACGTCCATGAACAGCCCGACCGGCTGTTCGCCGCGACGGGGGGACGTAGCCGCGCGTACACGGAGTTCGATCTGGTGTCCCTGGTCGTCAGCGAGTCCGAACCGGCCGCGGGCATGGCCCCGGAGGCGGTTCAGATCCTGAGGCTGTGCCGCCATCCGATGGCGCTGGTGGAGGTCTCCGCGCGGTTACGCATGCCCGTGGGCGTCGTCGCGATCCTGCTGTCCGATCTGCTCGCCGAGGGCCGGATCTCGGTCCGCCATCCCAGCAGCGGGGCCGGTGGCGGCGGGCCGTCCGTCCCGCGGGGCGTGGCGGCCGCCCCGGCGCGGCTGCCCGACACCGGCCTGGTCCGAGAGGTTCTCGTTGCACTCAAAAATCTCTGACACGGCCGACGCCGAGGTCTCCTCGGATGATGCCGAGGCTCCTCCGGCCGACGTCGAGGCCCCGTTGAGCGATACGGCCCGGGACGCGGTGAAGATCGTGATCTGCGGCGGCTTCGGCGTCGGCAAGACGACCTTCGTCCGGGCCGTCAGCGAGATCGACCCGCTGACGACCGAGGCCGTGATGACCGAGAAGGGCGTGGGAGTCGACGACGTGGCCGGGGTGGAGGGCAAGTCGGCCACCACGGTCGCGTTCGACTTCGGCCGGATCAGCGTCACCGAGCGGATCGTGACGTACCTGTTCGGCGCTCCCGGGCAGGACCGCTTCCGGTTCCTGTGGGACAACCTGTTCCTGGGCGCCTGGGGCGCGGTGGTCCTGGTGGACACCCGGCGGCTGGCGGACTCGTTCCCCGTCATCGACCACCTGGAGCGCAAGGGGCTGCCGTTCGTCGTCGCCCACAACCGCTTCGACGACAGCCCGGACCACACCCTGGACGCCATACGCGGCGCGCTCGATCTCGCGGACGGGATACCGCTGGTCGCCTGCGACGCCCGTTCCCACACCTCGGGCAAGGACGTCCTGGTGGCGCTGCTCGACCATCTGCACACCCTGTCCGCCGCCCAGGAGGCCGCTTCGTGACCCAGCCGACCTCACCATCCGAACCATCCGAACCATCCGAACCGTCCGGCGAACCCGGCGCACCGGACGAGCCGGGATCAAGCGGCGAACCCGGCGAACCCACCGAACCGGAACCCGCCGTCATCGAGCGGCCCGCGTCCCACGACGACGCCGTCGAGCTGTTCGGCCCGCGCTTCCAGGACACGCCCGCCGAGGTGTACCGGGAGCTGCGGAACACCTACGGACCGGTCGCGCCCGTGCTGCTCCCCGGCGGCGTCCCCGCCTGGCTGGTCCTCGGCTACCGCGAACTGCTGCGCGTCACCGAGAACACCAAGGTGTTCGGGCGCGGTTCGGCCCGCTGGAAGCTGTGGCCGCAGATCCCGCCGGACTGGCCGCTGCGTCCCATGGTCGAGGACAACGGGTCGCTGCTATACCGGGAGGGCGACGATCACCGCAGGCGCGCCGGAGCGGTCGGATCGGCCCTCGAAGCGGTCGATCTCAATCAGATGCAGGACGCCACCCAGTCGTTCGCACAGGGCCTGATCGACAAGCTGAGCGAGGGCAGCCGGGCCGACCTGGTCGCCGACTATGCCCATCCGCTGCCCGTGCTCGCCCTCAGCCGCGTCCTCGGCCTGTCCGACTCCGAGGGCGTCGCGCTGGTGAAGGCGATCAACGACATGGTCGACGGCGGCCCCGACGCCCTGCGCGGGCAGATCGAGGTGCGCGGCACCATGGAGCGGCTGGTGGCCCGTAAACGTGCCTCCCCCGGCCCGGACGCCACCTCCCGGATGATCGCCGACCGCGCCGGTCTCACCGACCAGGAGGTGGTCGAGGACCTGATGGTCCTCACCCTCGCCGGACACCAGCCGTGCACGGACTGGATCGGCATGACCCTGTGGCTGCTGCTCACCGACCACGAGTACGCCGCCGACATGGGCGGCGGCCGCCGCTCGGTCCGCCAGGCCATGCACCAGGTACTGCGCGACCACACCCCGGTGCAGATCTTCGCGGGCCGCTTCACCACCCAGGACACCGTCCTGGGCGCCACCCGCATCCCGGCCGGGGACCTGGTGCTGCTCGGGCTCGCGGGGGCCAACACCGACCCCTACATCCGTCCGCAGGCGGGCGGGGCGGCGGGGCCGGAGGGCCACAACGCCTATATGTCGTACAGCCACGGCGAACACCGCTGCCCGTACGCGGGGCAGTGGATCGCCGAGGTCGTCGCCCACACCGCCGTCGAGACGCTGCTGGAGCACCTGCCGGACGTGGAGCTGGCCGTGCCCGCGGACGAATTGCGCTGGCGCCCCTCGCCCTGGCTGCGCGGTCTGACCTCGCTGCCCGTCACCTATACGCCCGCCCACTCATACACCGGAGGCTTCGGTTGGGACTGACTGAGGACCGCCCCGTTCTGCTCGACCCCACGATCCGTACGTCCGCGGAGGAGAGCGAACTCCTCTACGCCGCGGGTCCCGTGGTCCGGGTCGAGCTGCCCGGCGGGGTACCCGCCTGGGCCGTCACCCATGACGCGCCCGCGCGCGAGGTCATGCGCGACAGCCGCTTCGTGAAGGACATCAACCGGTGGGCCGCCTGGAAGCGCGGTGAAATCCCCGCGGACTGGCCGCTGATCGGCCTGGTCGACCTGGGGACCTCCCTGGTCAGCACGGACGGCCCCGAGCACCGGCGGCTGCGCAGGCCGGTCGCCCGGGAGTTCACCCCGCAGCGGGTGGAGGCGCTCCGCGGCCGCGTCGAGGAGATCACCCGCGAGCTGCTCGACCGCACGGAGCGGGCGGCCGAGGGATCCGGCGGGGTGGTGGACCTCAAGGACACGTTCGCGTTCCCGCTGCCCATCACGGTGGTCGGCGAGCTGTTCGGCATGCCGACCGACTGGCACCGGCCGCTGCGGGAGCTGTACGACAGCTTCTTCGACGACAAGGCCGCCCCCGAGACCGTCCTCGCCACCCTCCAGGGGCTGTACGGCTATATCGCGCGGCTCGTCCGGCTCAAGCGCGACGAGCCCGGCGCCGACCTCACCAGCGCGCTGCTGTCGGAACTCGGCGACGAACCGTCGGAGGAGGCCGTCGAGGAGCTGATCGCCACCATCCAGGTCATGATCACGGCCGGGCACGAGACCAGCGTCCATCTGATCGTGAACGCCGTACGGTCGCTGCTGGGCGACCCCGCACAGCTCGAACTCGTCCACACCGGCCGCTTCAGCTGGGAGGATGTGGTCGAGGAGAGCCTGCGGCTGGACTCCCCGACGCTGAACTTCCTGTTCCGCTTCGCCACCGAGGACATCGACATCGCCGGAACCCTCATCCGCGAGGGGGAGGGCGTGGTCATCAGCTACGGCGGCATGGGCCGCGACCGCGGCCAGCACGGCGCGGACGCCGACCGCTTCGACATCTCCCGCCGCCCCCGGCACACCTCCTTCGGCCACGGCCCGCACAGCTGCCCGGGCTCGGCGCTCGCCCGGCTGGAGACCACCATCGCGCTGCGCGAACTCTTCGCCCGCTTCCCCGGTCTGCGGCTCGCCGACCTCGACGGGTCGCTGGAGCGCTCCCCGTCAGTCGTCATCAACGGCCACCGGACGCTGCCGGTGCGCCTGGGCTGATCAGAAGCCTTACGGCCAGAGCAACTCGCGCCGCCAGCCGCCGCGTTCCTCCGGGGCGCGGCGGTAGCGGAGCCGGACGTGCCGGCGCCGCGCCTCCTCCTGGTAGAACTCCACCTCGTCCGGCTCCAGGACGTACAGCGTCCAGGTGGGGGCGGTGGCGTCCGGGTCGCGTCCGGCCCGCTCGTACGCGTCCTCGAAGGCCCGCTCCAGGTCCTCGTACGCACCGAGCACCGCGCTCTGCCGCCCCGCCCCGGCCAGCGCCGCCGCCAGCGCGGCGGGGGAGCGGCCGCGCAGGTCCGCCGCGCTCTCCTCGGCCCCGGCCTCCGTGACGCGCCCGCCGATCCGGACCTGCCGTCCGCTGCGCATCCAGTGGAAGCCCAGCGACGCGTACGGGTGTTCGGCCAGCTCGCGGCCCTTGCGGCTGGTGCGGTGGGTGCCGAAGTGCCAGCCGTGGGCGTCGGCGTCGTGCAGCATCACCGTGCGCAGGGAGGGGCGGCCGTCCGCGCCCGCGGTGGCGAGCATCATCGTGTGCGGGCCCGGTTCGCCGCCCTCGGCGGCCTCGCGCAGCCACCGCCGGAAGAGCGGAAGCGGGGCGTCCGGAGCCTGGGCGGGGTCGAATACGGGCAGCTCGCCCGCGTGCGGGACGCGCAGGCCCCGCAGCAAGTCCCGGAAGGCCTCATCGTCATGTGCGTCGCTCATCGGGGCACCATCCGATCACCCGGCGCCGGTCCGGGCAAGCGGTGGCTCAGCCGCGGCCGAGCACCACCGTGCCCGACGAGCAGAACCAGCCGCCCGTCCCCGACGCCACGGCCAGCTCCGGCAGCCGCCCGCCCGCCTTGCGCACCTGCCGGGCCCCCGCCTCGCCGCGCAGCTGCCGCACCGCCTCGACCAGCAGGAACAGCCCGCGCATCCCCGGATGGCAGGCGGACAGGCCGCCGCCGTCGGTGTTGACGGGCAGCGCGCCGCCGAGCGTCAGCCGCCCGTCCGCCGCGAACGCGCCGCCCTCCCCCTTGGCACAGAACCCGAGGTCCTCCAGGGTCACCAGCGTCATATACGTGAACGCGTCGTACAGCTCCGCCACATCGATCTCCGACGGCCGCACCCCCGCCCGCGCGAAGGCGTCACGCCCGGACGCCGCCGCGGGCGAGACGGTGAAGTCGTCCCACTCCGACATGGCCGAGTGCGAGACGGCGGTGCCCGAGCCCAGCACCCATACCGGGGGCCGTGCGGTGTCCGCGACGAGGTCCTCGGCCGCCAGCAGCACCGCGCAGCCGCCGTCCGAGCGGATGCAGCAGTGCAGTTTCGTGAAGGGGTCGGCGATCATCGGCCCGCTCAGCACGTCATCGACGGTGATCGGTTCCCGGTGCATCGCGTCCGGATTATGTGCGGCATTGGCGCGTGTCTGTACGGCGATGTCCGCGAGTTGTTCGAGCGTGGTGCCGTACGCGTGCATATGGCGGCGCGCGGCCATCGCGTACTTGGCGATCAGGGTGTGGCCGTACGCCACCTCGAACTGATGCGGTCCGCGCGCCCCGAAGGAGAGGTTCGCGGTCCGGCGTCCCGCGCGGATGTCGGCGCGGGCGGTCGAGCCGTAGACGAGGAGGACGGCGCGGGCGTGCCCGGCGGCGATCGCGTCCGCCGCGTGCGCCGCCATCACCTCCCAGGTGGCGCCGCCGACGGCGGTCGAGTCGGTCCAGGAGGGTCGCAGCCCCAGGTACTCGGCCACCTCGACGGGCGCCAGCGTGCCGAGCCCCGCCGAGGCGAAGCCGTCCACCACGGACCGGTCGAGCCCGGAGTCGGCCAGCGCCCTCCGCGCGGCCTGGGCGTGCAGGGCGTAGGGGGTGGGGCCGTCGACGCGGCCGCAGTCGGCGAGGGCGACGCCGACGACGGCGACCTTGCGCGGAGCAGGCGTCATGCATCTGACGGTACATCAGTTTGGCGCGCTAGTATGACGGGTCGTCAGGAACGGGAGGTCCGATGGATGCCGCACTGAGCGAGGAGCAGGAGGAGATCCGGCGCACCCTGCGCGAACTGCTGCGAGGGCGGTGCGACGACGTCAAGACGGCCGTCCGCACCGCGGCCGGATACGACGAGGCGCTGTGGAAACGCCTCGCGCGCGAGCTGGGCCTGCCCGGGCTCGCCCTGCCCACCGCGTACGGCGGCGTCGGCTGCGGGCCCGTCGAGCTGGCGCTCGCCTCGGAGGAGACCGGCCGCGCCCTGCTGCCCTCGCCGCTGCTGGCCACCGCCGTGCTCGCCGCGCCCCTGATCGCCGCCCTCGGGACCGCCGCCCAGCGCGCCGAGCTGCTGCCGCGGATCGCGGGCGGCGAGCTGACCGCGGCGCTCGCGGTGCCGGGCCGGGCGCTGTCCCGGGCGCTGGGCCTCGACCGGCCCGACGCGGCGGACTGGGCGGGCGGCGGCCGCGCGGGCGGCGTCCAGGCCCGGCTTCGGGACGGCGGCTGGCGGCTGTACGGGCAGGTGGATCAGGTACTCGACGGCCACAGCGCGCAGCTGCTCCTGGTCGCCGCCCGCGCCGGGGGCTATACGCGCGGCCGCACCCTGGTCTTCGCCGTGACCGCGGACGCTGCCGGGCAGGCCCGCACCCGGCTGACCGCGCTGGACGAGACCCGGCCGCAGGCCCGCATCGAGCTGCGGGACGTTCCGGCCGAGCTGCTGGGCGAGGACGGCCCGGACGTGGCGGGCGCGCTGGCCGGGCTGGGCGGCCCGGCCGCGGCCGTCCTCGCGGCCGAAGCGGTGGGCGCGGCGGACGCGGCCCTCACCCGTACGGTCGACCACGTCCGCACCCGGGAGCAGTTCGGCCGCCCGATCGGCTCCTTCCAGGCGGTCAAGCACCGGCTGGCCGATGTGTACGTCGCGGTCCAGGCGGCGCGCTCGGCCGCGTACTACGCGGCGTGGGCGGCCGACGGGCCGGAAGCCCCGGTCGCGGGCCCCCTCGCGCTCGCCGCCGCGCTGGAGGCACAGCGGGCGGCCGCGGGCGAGGCCGTGCAGCTGCACGGCGGCATCGGCATCACCTGGGAGCACGACGCGCACCTGTACCTCAAGCGGGCCGCCTCCGACGAGCTGCTCTTCGGCCCCGCCCCCCGGCTGCGGGCACGGGCGGCCGACCGGGACGGCCTCTTCGCCCCGGTGGTGACGGTCTGATGCCGCCGGACCGCATGACCCGGCTCGTCCAGAAGGTGTCCTCGGGGCGCACCTTCGCGCGGCTCGCCCCGCACGTCGTCCCGGCCCTCGACCGCGCCGTCCACCGGCTGACCCGCGGCCGGGTGCTGCCGAGCGCGCGGATGCTGCCGGGGGTGGTCCTCACGGCGCGCGGCGCGAAGTCCGGGCTGCCCCGCCGTACGCCGCTGGCGTGCATGCCGGAGGAAGACGGCTGGATCCTGGTCGGCAGCAACTTCGGCCGCCCCGGCCATCCGGCCTGGACCGCCAACCTGCTGCGGCACCCGGACGCGGAGATCAGCTGGCAGGGCCGCGACATCCGCGTCCGGGCCCGGCTCCTGGAGGGCCCGGAGCGGGAACGGGCCTGGTCGGCGGTGGTGGCGTTCTGGCCGCCGTACGAGCGCTACCAGGCGCGCGTGGACCGCCGGATCCGCCTCTTCCGCCTGGAACCGACGTCCGCCCCGGAGACGTAGCCCCGGCGGCAAGCCGCGCCCCGCACCGGACGAACCGGAACCGCCCCGGGCCCCGGTGCCACCGGCGGGAGCCACCGCTCGACGGGAGGGCGGGGCCGCCACCGGGCGCCCGCCCGCCGGGCGAGCCGGGGCCGGGCGGGCCCGGGAGCCACTGGCCGGTGGTCGCCGATCGGCGGGAGGGGGCGGGGTCGCTCCCGCCCCCTCCGGGCACCTGCCCCGCCGGGCGAGCCGGGACCGGGCCGGGGCCTGGGGCCACCTGCGGGAGCCGCCGCTCGACGGGAGGGCGGGGTCGCTCCCACCCCCGCCCGGCACCTGCCCCGCCGGGCGAGCCGGGACCGGGCCGGGGCCTGGGGCCACCTGCGGGAGCCGCCGCTCGACGGGAGGGCGGGGTCGCTCCCCCCCCGCCACCCGGCGCCCGCCCCGCCGGGCGAGCCGGGGCCGGGCCGGGGCTCGGGGCCACTGGCCGGTGGCCGCCGACGATGCGCAGGGGCGGGGTCGCAGGGGTGGGGTCCTGGACACCACGTGTATTTGTGGCGCCGTGGACTTCCGGCCCACCCCACGTTCTCCGGCAGCGGCGCCGTAAATAGACGGTCCAGGGCCCCGCCCCGGAGGCCCCGCACCGGCACCACCCACCGGGCCACCCGCGCCGCCGCCCCCGTTCCGGGTACGCAAAATCCAGCCCCTCCGGCGCTTGAGGAGCGGGGTCCGGGGCGGAGCCCCGGCACCGGGGCTCCGCCCCGGGACCCCACGCGAAAACGGCCGCGGCGGACCACTCGTGTCCGAGTGATCCGCCGTGACATGACAGGACGTGCTGGCCCGCCGGCCGGGCCCGACCGGCGTCGGCGCGCGGATGTGCGCGGGGGCGCGTACGAGCGCGCAGGCGCCGCCGGTGCGCGCCGCGGTGCTATTTCGGCGGCTTGCGGCCGGTGATCCCCAGGTGCACCAGCAGCGCGAGGCTCGGCTTGAGGTCGGCCTGCTTGACGCCCCAGCTCTGGAACCCCTTCTGGTGGGCGGAGACCGCCGCCAGCATCGCGACGAGCGAGCCCGCCACGGCCGCCGGCTGGACGTCCTTGTCGTACCGGCCCTTGGACTGAAGCTCCTTGATGGCGTCCGTCAGGGAGTTGGTGACGGAGTTCAGGATCTTCATGCGGATCTTGTAGAACCGCTTGTCGCCCTCGGCCGCGCCGAGGTCGACCACGCGCAGAATGGCGTCGTGTTTGCGCCAGAAGGAGAGGAAGCCGTCGACCAGCTCGTCGGCCGCCGTGGCGCCGGACTTGCCCGCCCAGGAGCGCCCGGAGACGAGTTCGGTCAGGCCCGCGCCCTCCTTCGCCATCTCCTCGGCGATCTCGAGGACGGCGCCCTCCACATCGGGGAAGTACTGGTAGAACGTCGCCGGTGAGGTGCCTGCCTTACGGGCGACATCGATGACTTTGACGTCTCGGTACGGGGATGTGCTGAGCATCTCGCCGAGGCAGTCGAGCAGCTTCTGCCGCGTCGCCTGCCCGCGACGACCGGCCACCCGACCGTCGACGGTGCGTACTTGTCCTGTCATGACGTCAGCTTACCGAGGGGTGATCGAAGCGCGATTCGACTGCGTGCAAATGGGGTTCGTACGGGATGAGAGGGTTTGCGAACCCTCTTCCGCAGCTCGGAATGGCTGATTCCGGCCCCAACCCGTGGCCTCTCGGATGTCGTCAAGCCGTCAATCACCGCTCCGTCATGCGGGTGAATCGTGTTATCAACAGCCTGTGGATAAGAAGCGTGGATGACCGGCCGGGGCCTGGCGATCCGGACCAAGGATTGGCCAAATATTTCGACTTTCGAAGCGGGCACTCGGGACGATCCCCCGTTAGCGTGGCAAATGCGGTAGGAGCCGCGAAACGGAGGACGCGGGAGGACTCGGGTCATGGCCGCACACGCGGAAGGCGTGCCCTGCTGGGTGGACGCGATGCTGCCCGATCTCGCGGCGGGCCGCCGCTTCTACGGCGAGCTGTTCGGCTGGACCTTCACCGAGGGCACCGCGGGCTACCGCCCGTACACCTGGGCCAGGCTCGACGGGAAGGACGTCGCCGCGCTGGTCCCCAAGTCCGACGGCCGGATGCCCACCGTCTGGAACGTCTACCTCGCCACCGGGGACGCCGCCGCGGCCACCGCCCGGATCCGCGAGGCGGGCGGCCGGGTGATCGTCGCGCCCCGGTGGATCGACGACCTGGGCGTCATGGCGACGGCCGCCGACCCCGGCGGCGCGGTCTTCGGACTCTGGCAGGCGGGCAGCCACCCCGGCTTCGCCCGCCGGGACGTCCCCGGCGCCTACGGCTGGACCGAGGTCCACACCCGGGAGCCGCGGGTCGTGGATGCCTTCTACCGGACGGTCTTCGCGTACGAGACGGCCGCGGCGTCCGCCGCCGAAGGGTCCGGGGGGAGGCGCCCCGCCGACCTCCTGCTGTGGTCGCCGCGCGGCGAGCCCGCCGACCCGGACCACGCCGTCGCCGCGCGGGTCGTGATCGGTGAAGGGCCCCCGGCCGAACTGCCCGCGCACTTCCTGACGTACTTTGTGGTGGCGGACTGCGATCATGCGTCGCGTACGGCCCACAGGCTGGGCGGGCGGGTTCTCAATGGGCCCGAAGATACGCCGTACGGGCGTTTCGCGGTCCTTGCGGACAATCAGGGCGCGGTCTTCGCGGTCATCGACACCTCGCGGGAGGGCTCCGGAGCAAGGGAGGACAGGGCGGGGCGGGACTGAGAGCGATCCGGCGGCGGACGGTCGAACCGGATGGGCTCCGGCTCCGTATCGCCCGATGACACGACGAATCGCCCCCGGGTTCGCAACCGCCGCCTTCGCCAGAGAGAATGCAGGATGCGTGCCGCCGGTTGGTTTGTCGGTGAGACGCTGCACGGGGCTGTATTTTTTCAAGCCCCCACGGGGAGGTGGCAGGCAAGTGGTGGAGCAGCTGACGCAGCACGATCCGAGGCGGATCGGTCCCTTCGAGGTGCTGGGCCGGCTTGGCGCGGGCGGCATGGGGCTCGTCTATCTGGCACGTTCGGCGTCCGGCCGACGGGTCGCGATCAAGACGGTCCGGACCGAGCTCGCCGAGGACCAGTTGTTCCGCGTCCGCTTCACCCGCGAGGTGGAGGCGGCCCGCGCGGTCAGCGGTTTCTACACGGCGGCGGTCGTGGACGCCGATCCGCGCGCCGCGGTGCCCTGGCTCGCCACGGCCTACGTCCCCGCGCCTTCCCTTGAGGAAATAGTCAATGAGTGCGGGCCGATGCCGGCCCAGGCGGTGCGCTGGCTGGCGGCCGGGGTCGCCGAGGCGCTCCAGTCCATCCACGGCGCGGGCCTGGTCCACCGGGATCTGAAGCCGTCGAACGTGCTGGTCGTCGAGGACGGCCCGCGCGTGATCGACTTCGGTATCGCCTCGGGCGTCTCCAACACCCGGCTGACGATGACCAACGTCGCCGTGGGCACGCCCGCCTACATGTCGCCCGAGCAGGCGCGCGACTCGCGCAGCGTGACGGGCGCCAGCGACATCTTCTCGCTCGGCTCCACCCTGACCTTCGCGGCCACCGGGCACGCCCCCTTCCACGGCGCGAACCCGGTCGAGACCGTGTTCATGCTGCTGCGCGAGGGACCGGACCTGACCGGGCTGCCGGACGAGCTGCGGCCGCTGATCGAGTCGTGCATGCAGATGGAGGCCGACCGGCGGCCGTCCCCGGCCGATTTGCAGTCGCAGCTGGCCCCGCACCTGTTCGCCTCCAACGCCGACGACAGCGGTACGGCCTCGGCGTGGCTGCCGGGCGGCGCGGTCGCGCTCATCGAGCGCAAGCGCAGCGGGCGCAACCAGGTGGCCCGCTCCGCGCGGCCCGCGTCCGGCTCCTCCCGCCCCTCCGGGGGCGGAAGCCCGGCCTCCGCGCCGCTGCCGCCCGAGCGGCCGCCCGCACCGCCCTCGTACGCCCCCGCCGCCGACGACGGGCGCGGCGGCGGACGGCACGGGGCGCCCGCCGGAGCGGGCGGCTGGGAGCCGGTGGGCGCGGGCGATCCGCGCGGCGGCCTGCGGGCGCCCGACGCGGGCGGCCCGTCGAACGCGCTCAGCTCCATCGGCCCCGGGCGGCATGCCGCGCCGCCCGCGCCCGCCTCGTCCGCTCCGTCCGCTTCGTCCCCTCCATCCGCGAGTGCTCCGGCCCCGGCGCCCGCCCCCGCCCCGCTGTCCACCGGGGCCGACGGGCCGGTCCGGCTGCACAACTCCCAGGTGGCCATCGGCCCCGGGCTGCGCGCCGCCGACGCGCGCGACCCGCAGCAGCGGCACGACACCGGCCCGGCCACGGGCTGGGTGCGGCCGCCGGGCGCGCTGACCACCGGCGGGGGGAACGGGGGCGACGCCGCCGTCCCGCCGCCCTCCCACTCCCCGGCCACCGACGCGGCCGAGCCGCCGGGCGCGGCGGGCCACGGCCGCTGGCGGCCCTGGCGGTTCCGCATGTCGAACGATGTGTGGGGCACCCCGGCCGTCGCCGGTGATCTGCTCTATGTGACGTCGTTCGAGGTGCACGCGCTGGACGTGGGCACCGGGCGGCGGCAGTTCAAGACCCGCGACGTGGCCTGGGCGATGGCCGTGGAGGGCGGTCGCATCCACGCCTCCGACGGCCCCACCCTGTACGCGCTGGACGCGGCGGACGGCTCGGAGCGGTGGCGGCTGTCCACCGACGGCTGGGTCTACTCGCTCAAGGTCGACCGCGGCACGGTCGTCACCGGCACCCGCGGCGGCGGCGTCCAGGCCTGGGAGGCGGCCAACGGCGAGCTGCTGTGGGAGATGCAGGGCGTCCAGACCGACTTCGAGACGCCCGAGTCCGGTCCGGCCGTGCACGACGGCACGGTCTTCGTATGGCAGGACGCCCGGCTGCGTGCGCTGGAGTCGCGTACGGGCGCGGAGCGCTGGTCGTACCCGGTCGGGGACACGGCCTCGTGCGGCGGGGTGCCGCTGCGGCTGCTCCCGGCGCCCGACGGGGTCGTGTACGTGTCGGCCGGGACCCGGGTGCTGGCGATCGACATCGCCCGCGGGGAGGTGCGGTGGCGTTTCGAGGCGCCCGCCGTCTTCCTGAGCGCCCCCGCGTACGCGCCGGGGCCCGCGGTCACCGGCGGCGGTGTCTACATCGCCGACTACCTCGGCACGGTCTACGCCCTGGACGCCGCGAACGGCCGCGACCGCTGGCGCATCGCCACCGAGGCGCGCGGCTCGATCGAACCGGTCCTGGTGGCCGACGGCTCCGTCCACCTGGGCAGCGGCAGCGCCTTGTACACGCTCGACGCGGTCACGGGCACCCCCAAGTGGCGCTTCGCGGCGGGCGGCGAGGTCATCGGCTCCCCGGTGGTCGCCGACGGCCGCGTCCACTTCGGCTCGGCCGACCACTGCCTCTACACGGTCGACGCGGCGGGCGGCCAGCTGCGCTGGAAGCTGGCCACGGGCGGCGAGATCACCGGCTCGCCGGTGGCGGCGGGCGGCGTGGTGTACGCGTGCAGCAAGGACCGCTGTGTGTACGCGCTGGACGCGGTGAAGGGAACCGGGCAGTCCCGTCCCTCGGCCCGCGCGTGAAGGCCGTGTCCCTGACAACCCCTGCTACCGTGCTACGCGTTCACTGACCTCCCGGGTGTCCGGGAGGTCGCACGTGTCGACGGGGGATGTGGTTCGTCATGCGGAGAGGTCTGCGGTTCACCGCCGTACTCATGGTGGTGCTGGTGGCTCTCACCGGGTTCAAGAGCAAGTCGCGCGGGAGCAGGGGGCACAGCGGAGGCGGCTGCTCCAGCTCCAGCTCGCATCAGTCCGGTTCCGGCTCCGGTTCGAGCTCCGGCGGCTACTCGGACTCCGATGCCGACGACTCGTATTCCGGTTCCGGTTCGGGCGGTTCCCGCTACCGCGACAACAACCGCTACGGCTCCACTCCGACCGCAGGTGGTACGGCGAGCGCGTCGCCGGAGGAGCCGGAGACGACCGTCGTCGACTGCGTCGGCCCAGGCGACACGACCGCCACGGTGAAGGTGCGCAGCCGTTCGCGCTCGTCCGCGGTGTATCTCGTCGACATGAACTTCGATGGAAAATCCGGTCGCATGGTGACCTGGGGGAGCGCGAAGGTGCGCGTCCCCGCGGGGGAGACCCGGCGCGTCGAGGTGCCGATGAACGATCCCGAGTTCGTCGAGGCCATCGCGCGGTGTGAGGTCAGCTCCGTCTCCTGAACGGCCGTTCCCCCCGGGGCGCCCGATGTGACTTTGGGGTAGGAAGCCCCGTTGCTAGGGTGGCGTGCACTCGTCAATCGACTGCCGATTGGCTTGATTGAAGCTTTTCCACGGGGGTAATTCCATGCAACGCCGTTCCCTGCGCCTGTTTGCCGTCACCTTGGTCGGAGTTCTCGCGCTCACCGGATCGCTCACCGGATGCGGAAAGAAGAAGAGCCACGGCCTCGGCGGGAGCGACAGCGGGTTCGTCTCCGGTGGTACCGGTGGCGGCGACGAGCCCGCGTCCGGCCCCAGCGGACTGTCCAGCGACATTCCCACCGATCTGCCGAGCGGGGCCTCGGACCTGCCCTCGTACGGTTCCCCGAGCACGTCGGACCCGTACTCCTCCTCCGCGCCGTCCACCTACAACCCGGACGCGACCAGCGAGACGAGCGGCACCAGCTGCCGCTACGACCAGTCGACCAGCCAGTTCAAGTACGACGTGACGGTCACCAACACCGACGCCACCCGCAGCTTCCGCTACTCGGTCAGCGTCAGTTGGAACGAGTACGGGAACGACGGGCTGCTCGGCTACGACAGCCAGGACGTGACCGTGCTGCCCGGTCAGAGCGAGACGTTCACGGCCGCCGCGAGCTACACCATCACCAAGCGCACCCAGTACACCTGCCAGATCAGCCTGGCCAGCAAGACGCCCGCGAGCAGCTGACGCACGCCCCGCTCACCGGACGCGGAAGCCGGGCGTGCGGGCCGCGAAGAGCGCGGCCTGGGCGTCCGGCGGCCGGTTCCCCAGGGCGATCAGCTGCGGGGCCCGGGCGAGGGCCTGCGTCAGCGCCGCCTCCTTCGCCGCCCACAGCGCCCGTACGGTGCCCTGGACCGCCTCCGTCGGGTACGCCGCGACCACGGCGGCGGCCCGCACCGCGGCGGCCACCGCCTCGCCGGGCGGCACCACCTCGCTGACCAGCCCCGTCTCATGGGCCCGCCGCGCCGAGACCCGCTCGGCCGTCCCCATCAGCGCCATCCGCGCCACCTCCCCGGCGGGCATGCGCTGCGCCATGTAGACGGCCTCGTAGGCGCTGACCATCCCGTAGGAGGTGTGCGGGTCGAAGAAGGTCGCTGTCTCGTCGGCGACGATGAACTCGGCCTCGCCCAGCAGATAGAACGCCCCGCCGCACGCCATCCCGCCCACGGCCGCCACGACCGGCTTCCACAGGTCGTTCGCCTTGGGCCCGATGTCCCGCAGCGGATCGTCCATCGCGTACGGGGACGGCGGCTGCGGGACGGTGACCGCGCGGTCGATCCCGGTGCAGAACGCCCGCTCGCCCGCCCCGGTGAGCACCACGGCCCGCACCGACTCGTCCCCGCGCAGCCGCCGCCACACGGAGGCCAGTTCGGAGGCGGTCGCCAGGTCGATGGCGTTGTGGCGCTCGGGCCGGTCCAGGGTGACGACCGCGACCCCGTCGTCCCGGGTATGCGCCGTGACCGTCATGGCCGCTCCAGCAGCCAGCGCACCACGGTGGGCCCGCCCGGCATCGCGTGGAAGACGGCCTGCACGGGCGCCCCGATCCGTATCCGCACCGGGTCGACGGAGTCGAGCGCGGCGTCGGCGGAGGCGACCAGGTTGCCCACCAGGCGGATCCGCGGGGCCTCCGCCAGTTCGACCAGGATCACGTTGTACGGGGCCTGGGCCGCGTAGGCGGGCAGCAGCGGCGGATGCGGCAGCACGTACGACCAGATCCGGCCACGCCCGCTCGTCTTCGTCCACAGGCTGTCGAAGGACTGGCAGTGCGGGCAGCAGGGGCGGGGCGGAAAGCGCGGTTCATGGCAGCCGGTGCAGGTCTGGACGCGCAGCTCGCCGCGGGCGGCGTACTCGAAGAAGGGCGCGCCGTCCTCGTCGGGCACGGGCCGGAGCAGCTCCTGCGTCGCGTCATGGGTGGTCATCGGTCGTCAACTCCTCAGCAGCAGGGCCGATGTGGGAACCCCCTCGCCCGCCGTGACCAGGCAGGTGCTCGCGTCGGGGACCTGGGCGGTGCTGGATCCGCGCAACTGTCTGACCCCCTCGGTGATGAGGTTGAAGCCGTGTACGTACGCCTCGCTCAGCCCGCCCCCGCCGGTGTTGAGCGGCAGCCGCCCGCCCACCTCCAGGGCGCCGCCCTCGGTGAACGCGGCGCCCTCACCGCGCCCGCAGAAGCCGTAGCCCTCCAGGGACAGCGGGATCAGCGGAGTGAACGCGTCGTAGATCTGTGCCACGTCCACGTCCTGCGGGCCGAAGTCGGCGGTCTTCCACAGGTGGCGGGCCGCGGTCCAGGCGGGGCCGGTGAGCGGGTCGTCGTTCCAGTAGTTGACCATCCCGTGGGCTTGCGACGGCAGCCCCTGGGCGGCGGAGTGGACGTACACCGGCGGGCGGGCGCAGTCGCGCGCCCGCTCGGCGGAGACGACGACGCAGGCCAGCGCGCCGTCCGTCTCCAGGCAGTTGTCGAAGAGGCAGAGCGGTTCGCTGATCCAGCGGGCGGTCATGTACATCTCGCGGGTCAGCGGCCGTTCGTACATCATCGCGGCGGGGTTCTGGTTGGCGCGGTTGCGGCAGGCCAGCGCGACGTTGAAGAAGTGGTCGCGGGTGGCGCCGTACTCGTGCATGTAGCGGCGCGCCAGCAGCCCGATCTCGTCGGCGGGCCGCAGCAGCCCGTACGGCCGGGTCCACTGGGCGGGCGTGGGCAGCTGGACGCGGGTGTTGGTCCAGGGCCGGGGGCCGCTGCCGCGTTTGCGGGAACGCCAGGCCACCCCGACACCCGCCTGTCCGGTGGCGATCGCGGCGGCCAGATGCGCGACGGTCGCGCAGGAACCGCCGCCCCCGTAGCCGACCTTGCTGAAGAACGTGACGTCGCCCGCGCCGATGGCCTTGGCGACCTCGACCTCGTCGGTCTCCTCCATGGTGTACGAGGCGAAGGCGTCCACCTCGGAGGGGGCGATTCCGGCGTCGTCGAGGGCGGCCAGGATGGCGCGGCAGGCGAGGGTCTTCTCGGATTCGGGGAGGCGTTTGGCGAACGGGGTCTGGCCGATGCCGACGATCGCCGTCGCGTCCTTCAGGCCCATGGCCACCTCCGTACGTCGCGGTCACCGGTGCTGACAGCGGGGAAGGCTACCGCTAATCTGACGGGTAGTCAGCTAGTGGGAGTCGCTGTGCTGGAGGCGGTGTCATGGCGGAGTGGCAGACCATCCCGGCGCTGATACGGGACGCGGCGCGACGCCACGGCGAGGCGACCGAGGCCGTCGTCGAGGGCCGCGCCCGGATCTCCTACGCCGAACTCGGCACCCGTATCGAACGCGCCGCCGCCGCGTGCATCGCCTCCGGCGTCGAGCGGGGCGACCGGGTCGCGATCTGGGCGCCCAACACCACCGACTGGATCGTGGCGGCCCTCGGCGCGGTCACCGCGGGCGGTGTCCTCGTCCCGGTCAACACCCGCTTCAAGGGCGCCGAGGCGGCGTACATCTGCCGGCGCACCCGGGCCACCCACCTGTTCATCACCGGCACCTTCCTGGGTGCCTCCTACGTGGCGTCGCTGCGCCGGGCGGCCGAGCGGGGGGCGGGCCAGGGGGTCCCGCTGCCCGGGCTGCCCTATCTGCGCGAGGTGATCGTCCTCGCCGGGGACGCACCCGACGACTTCCGCACCTGGAAGGACTTCCTGGCGGCGGGCGAGTCCGTGCCGCCCGACGCCGTACGCGACCGGGCCGACTCCGTCCGCCCCGGCGACCCCTCCGACATCACCTTCACGTCCGGCACCACGGGCGACCCCAAGGGCGTGGTGATCACCCACGCGCAGACCCTGCGGGTCTACGACACCTGGAGCGAGGTGACGGGGCTGACGCACGGCGACCGCTATCTCATCGTCAACCCGTTCTTCCACACCTTCGGCTACAAGGCGGGCATCATCGCCTGCCTGATGCGCGGCGCGACGATGGTGCCGCAGCCGGTCTTCGACGTGGACACCGCGCTCACCCGCATCGCCGCCGAACGCATCACCGTCCTGCCCGGCCCGCCCACCCTGCACCAGGCGATCCTCGACCACCCGGCGCGCGACGCCCACGACCTGTCCACGCTGCGCCTGGTGGTCACCGGCGCCGCCGTCGTCCCGCTGGAGCTGGTGGAACGGCTGCGCTCCGAACTGTGCGTCGCCACCGTGCTGACGGCGTACGGACTGACCGAGGCGTCCGGCACCGTCACCATGTGCCGCCGGGGCGATCCGCCGGAGGTCGTCGCCGCCACCTCCGGCCGCGTCATCCCGGACACCGAGATCAAGGTCGTGAGCCCCCTGGGCGGCCCGCGCCCGCCGGGCGCTCCCGGTGAGGTCTGGGTCCGCGGCCACCACGTGATGCGCGGCTACTTCGAGGACCCGGTCGCCACCGCCCGCGCCATCACCCCGGACGGCTGGCTGCGGACGGGCGACATCGGCGTCCTCGACGCGGACGGCAATCTGCGGATCACCGACCGGATCAAGGACATGTTCATCGTCGGCGGCTTCAACGCCTATCCCGCCGAGATCGAGCAACTCCTCGCCCGACACCCCGACATCGCCGACGTCGCCGTCGTCGGCGTCCCGGACGCCCGCCTCGGCGAGGTCGCCAAGGCCTACGCGGTCCGCCGCGCGTCCTCCGCGCTGACCGCCGACGAGCTGATCGCGTGGTCCCGCCGCGAAATGGCCAACTACAAGGTGCCGCGCCACGTGGAGTTCCTGCCCGAACTCCCGCGCAACGCGAGCGGCAAGGTGCTCAAGCACCGCCTGCGCGGACGCCGGGTGTGAAACGACGGCGTGGGGGCGAGCCGTCAGGGCTCGCCCCCACGCCGTGGGCTCAAGAACCGGTCGTCAGCGACCGGCCTCGCTCGTCTCGAAGGCCGGAGCCAGCGGCGCGGGGCTGTCCGGGAAATGGTCCTGGGTGATCAGAACCGCATTGTCCGGGTGGTTTTCGGCCATCGCCGGGGCCGCCGTGCCGGCGGCGAGGGCGGCGGTAAAGGCTATGGCGAGGAAAGCCTTCGTGGAGCGAGTCATGTCAGGTCCTCCGTGGCGAGCAAAAGGTGGTAATCGCTGGTTCATATCCCAGCCGGTGAGAAATGGTGCAATTGTTCGACGCTCTGTCTCAAAGCGATCGAAGATTGGCGTGACCAGAGGCATTGTCGACTCGCTGATGCGGGGACCGGATACGGTGGCTTCCCCTCCGTGCCGCCGTGACCGGTCCCCGCTCTCCCCGTATGTCCCCCGTGGGGTTGTGGTCGGGCTGCCTTACGCGCCGGCGCTGTCCGGATGGTTGTCCATGGTGGTCACCGGAGCCGGGCTGTCCGGGTGGTTGTCCGCCGTGACGGCCTTCTTGGTGGTGCTGTCCGGGTGGTTGTCCATGGCCAGCGGCGACGGGCTGTCCGGGTGGTTGTCGAGCGTGGTCAGCGTCGTCCCGTCCGGGTGGTTGTCGGTCGGAGTGACGGCACCGTCCGCTTGGGGCTCGAGCGGCCGGAAGGCATCAGACGTGGGCTTCTTGTCCTGGTTCAACAGGATCAACTCCATCGAGCTCGGTCTGGTGGGGTGCACAACGCCCGTCCGGCGACTCCCCCGTGGGTCGCCGGACGGGCACACAAGGCCGCTCACCCAAACGAGGCAAGGAGTGGCCTCTACACCGACCCGTCTGCCCCCCGCGGGGACGGATCGACAGCAATAAGACTGCCGGTCCGCGATAAACGATTGATGAACGTCCCGAACTAGGACTGTCACGCCACCGCAGCGGGATCCAACAGCCCGCGCACCTCGTCCGCGTGGGCGGTGTTGCCCAGTTGCTCGTAGACGGCCAGGGCGTCCTGCCAGCAGACCCGGGCCCGGTCCGTTTGGCCGATCATGTCGAGGGCCTGGCCCAGCACCTTGAGTACGGTGCCACGCCGGAACTCGCCCCCGACGAAGCGCAGGGCGAGTGCCTGCTCGGCGTGGAGGGCGGCTTCCTTCGGCCGGTGGGCGGACAAGTGGACCTCGGCGAGCCGGGCGTGCGTGGAGCCTTCCCAGAGGCGCTGCCGGTTCTCCCGGAACAGTTCGAGGGCGCCGGTCAGCTGATCCAGCGCCTCCGTGTAGCGCCCCGCCTGGTGGAGCGCGATGCCCAGGGCGAACTTGCCGTTCGCCACCCGCAGGGTGAGGCCCAGGCTGCTGTAGATCTCGATGCCCTGGGAGGCGAGGTCGATGGCGCTGTCGGTCAGACCCATCGCGGCATGCGCCCGGGAGACGTTGCACATCGCCCCGGCGATGCCGGGGAGGTTGTCATCGGCCTGGAAAGCCCTCAGCGCCTGCCGGAAGTGGTCTTCGGCTTCCTGGTAGCGGCTCTGGTACAGGGCGATGATGCCGCGGTCGTTCGGGGCTTCGCAGCCGGGAACGGGGTCGTCGCCGGCGAGGTCGATGGCGCGCCGTGCCTCCGCGTCGGCCTGGTCGAAGTTGCTGGTCATCCGGTACATGTGGGTCAGCATCATGCGGGCGCGGGCTTCCGCGTGCGTGTCCCGCGCGGCGAGAGCGGCGTCGCACACGGTCTGGGCGGCGACTTGGTACTGGTACGAGTTGGCGCCGGACTCGCCGACGTCCTTCGTGGTCAGCAGGAGGTCGGCCGCGCGCCGCACGGTGTCGCCGTCCGCGGACTGCCGGATGCACGCCAGCAGGCAATTGGATTCCGCGAAGAGCCAGTCGAGGGCCGCCTCCCGGTTCTGGAAGTCCAGCCCCGGGTACCGCGTCGGCTCCAGGTGGTCCACCAGCCGGTCCCCGGGGCGGGCCAGGGCGAAGACCCGGGCGGCGGAGGACAGGTAGAAGTCCAGCAGCCGGGACAGCGCGGCGTCGCGCTCGGCCGGCGGCATCTCGTCGCGCTCGGCGCACGCACGCGCGTAGAGCCGGACGAGGTCGTGGAAGCGGTAGCGGCCGGGGGAGGCGGATTCGAGCAGGGAGGTGTCGACCAGGCTCTCCAGCAGGTCTTCCGCGTCGTCGATGTCCATGTCCAGCACGGCCGCCGCCGCGGCGAGGGAGATGTCGGGGCCGTCGGCCAGGCCCAGCAGGCGGAAGGCGCGGGCCTGTTGCGGTTCGAGCTGGCCGTAGCCGAGTTCGAAGGTGGCCTTGACCGCGAGGTCGCCGGCGCGCAGTTCGTCCAGCCGCCGCCGCTCGTCGCCGAGCTTGCCGGCCAGGGCGGAGACGGTCCAGGTGCGGCGGGAGGCCAGGCGGGAGGCCGCGATGCGGATGGCCAGCGGCAGGAAGCCGCAGGCCGCCACGACGTCCATGGCGGCGTCCCGCTCGGAGGCGACCCGCTCCTCGCCGACGATGCGGGTGAACAGGACGAGCGCCTCGTCGGGGCTCATCACGTCGAGGTCCACCAGGTGGGCGCTCTCCAGGTCGACCATCCGGTGGCGGCTGGTGATGAGCGCCGCGCAGCCGGGGGTGCCGGGCAGCAGGGGCCGCACCTGGGCGGCGTCGCGGGCGTTGTCCAGCAGGGTCAGCACGCGGCGGCCGTCGAGGAGGGAGCGGAAGAGGGCGGCGCGCTCCTCGACGCCGTCGGGGATGGCGTTGTCGGCGGTGCCCAGGGCGCGCAGGAAGGAGCCGAGCACCGCGCCGGGATCGGCGACCAGGGGGCCGGAGCCCTGGAGGTCGACGTAGAGCTGGCCGTCCGGGAACTGGTGGCGCGCGGCGTGCGCGACGTGCACGGCCAGGGTGGTCTTGCCGACGCCGCCGATGCCCGCGACCGCTGACACGGCCATGACACGCCCTTCGGCGGTGGCGAGTTGGTCGCTCAGTTCCTTGATGAAGGGGGCCCGCCCGGTGAAGTCCGAGACCGTCGCTGGCAGCTGCGCGGGGCGTACGAAGCTCGTGCCGCCGCCGCTCGGCTCCTCGGAGGCGTGCGCGGCGACCGCCAGTTCGGCGTCGGCCTCCAGGATCTTCTGGTGCAGCGCGGACAGCTCGGGGCGCGGGTCGACGCCCAGCTCGTCGGCGAGCAGCCGCCGGGTGTCGGCGTAGACGGCCAGGGCCTCCGCCTGCCGCCCGCTGCGGTACAGCGCCAGCATCAGCAGCTCGCGCAGCCGCTCGCGCAGCGGGTACGAGGCGGTCAGCGCGGTCAGTTCGGAGACCGCCTCGGAGTGGTGGCCCAGCTCCAGGTCCAGGTCGAGACGGGTCTCGATCAGGGAGCGGTGCCACTCGTCGAGCCGGGTGCGCTGGGTCTCCGCGTAGGGGCCCGGCACTCCGGCCAGCGGTTCGCCGTCCCACAGGTCGAGCACCTTGTTGAACAGGTCGCGCGCCCGGACCCGGTCCCCGGAGTGCTGCGCCTTCTCCGCCTCGGCCGTCAGCTGCTCGGCCACGTCGGTGTCCAGGGAGCCCAGGCCGATCCGGATCGCGTAGCCGCCCGATTCGCTCACCAGGATCTCGGAGTCGGGCCCGAACGCCTTGCGCAGCCGCGAGGCGTACGTGCGCAGCGCGGCGATCGCCGCCTCCGGCGGCTCGGTGCCCCACAGGCCGTCGACCAGCTCGGGCGCGGTCGCGGTGCGCCCTCCGCGCAGCAGCAGCGCCGCGAGCAGGGCGCGCTGCTGCGGCGAACCGGTGCTGACCGCTTCATCGCCCCGCCAGGCCCGGACGGGGCCCAGCACGGTGAAGTACAAGTGCTGTCCCGGCACTCGCTCCCTTTCGCCGTCCATGGTCTCCCCCTCGCCTGTCCTTCCCCGTCGCACGGGTCAGTTTGCCTTGTCAACGCCTTCCGCGTCAGTAGGGCCCCCACGTCCTCCACAAGCCCGCCATCCTTCGTCTTCGGAGGGAGTGTCCGATTTCAGGTGGGGAGGGAACCCGATTCTGAGCCGGGCGGCGCGGAGTACCGCAGCATCACCGCGGAGTGTCCTGCCGACGGTCTGTCGTCGGGTTGGGGCGTTTCTGGCTCTCGATGTAGTCCTTGACCTGCTGGAGTGGTGCGCCGCCGCAAGACCCGGCGAAGTACGAACCGGACCAGAACCGGCCGTGCGTGACCATGGTGCGGTACTTGCGGTGGGAGGGGCACCCCATGGGCATAGGAGAGGCCGCGGGGAACGCGCCCGGAACCCGCAGAGAACCCCCACCTGATAACTGACACTCCGTCAGATCGGCGCTACCGTGAACGGCATGGAGAGCTTCCCGAAGATCATCTCGGTGGACGACCACACGGTTGAGCCCCCTCACGTCTGGCGGGACCGCCTCCCGTCGAAGTACCGCGACATCGGTCCGCGCATCGTCCGGGCGCCGCTGAAGGAGATGACCTTCGTCGGCGGCAAGTTCGCCCCGAAGATGGGCGCGCCCGGCGACGACGGGCCGATCGCCGACTGGTGGGTGTACGAGGATCTGCACCGGCCCCTCACACGGCTCGACACCGCCGCCGGCTGCGCCCGCGACGAGGTCCGGCTGGAGGCCATCACCTACGAGCAGATGCGGCCCGGGTCCTACGCGGTGCCGGATCGGCTCGCCGACATGGACGTCAACCACGTCCAGTCCGCGCTCTGCTTCCCGACCTTCCCCCGCTTCTGCGGGCAGACCTTCACCGAGGCGGGCGACCGCGAGCTGGGGCTGCTCGGGGTGCGCGCGTACAACGACTGGATGGTGGAGGAGTGGTGCGGCCCCGAGGCGCGGGGCCGTCTCATCCCGCTGATCATCATCCCGCTGTGGGACGCGGAGCTGGCCGCCGCCGAGGTGCGGCGCAACGCCGCGCGCGGGGTGCGCGCCGTCTGCTTCTCGGAGATACCGCCGAACCTCGGGCTCCCCTCGGTCCACACCGACGCCTGGGACCCCTTCTTCGCGGCGTGCGACGAGACCGGCACGGTCATCGCCATGCACATCGGCTCGTCGTCCCGTATGCCCTCGACCTCGGCCGACGCGCCCCCGGCGGTGGGCTCCACCATCACCTTCGCCAACTGCTGCTTCTCGATGGTCGACTGGCTGATGAGCGGCACGTTCGAGCGCTTCCCCCACCTCAAGATCATGTACGCGGAGGGCCAGATCGGCTGGATCCCCTACATCCTGGAGCGCGCGGACGTGGTCTGGGAGGAGAACCGCGGCTGGGGCGGTGTCGCCGACAAGGTGCTGCGGCCGCCGTCCGAGCTGTTCGCCGAGCACGTCTTCGGCTGCTTCTTCGACGACGCCTTCGGGCTGCGGAACCTCGACGCGATCGGGGTGGGCAACGTCCTGTACGAGACGGACTATCCGCACTCCGACTCGACCTGGCCGAAGTCCCGGGAGGTCGGCGAGGCGCAGATGGGGCACTTGGCGCCGGACGTGGTGGAGCGGATCGTCCGCGGCAACGCGATCGAGCTGCTGGGTCTGACCGCGGACGGGCTCTGGCCCGGACCGGGGGCGTGAGACCGCCGTAGCCCCGGGCGGGCCGGTTCACTCAGGAACAAGGAAGTGTCCACTGCCGGTCAATGACACCCCGCGGGCCCTGCGACAGGCTGGGGACCTGGCGCGCCCACCGCCGCTGGCCGCTAGCGGGGCGGGGGCGCGGGTGCCGCGGGTGCCGCGGGTGCCGGACGCGACGGGGGAGCGTCCGGCACGCGGGCCCTCAGCTCCAGCTGCCGGTAGTCGCTCGGCGGTATGCCGTACGCGGCGCGGAAGGTGCGGCTGAAGACCGCGGGGTGGGCGAAGCCCCGGCGTGCGGCGAGCTGGTGCAGCGGGACGGCGGACAGGCCGGGGTCGGCGAGGTCCCGCCGTACGCGGTCCAGGCGCTGCTGCCGGATCCACCCGGAGACGGTGGTGTCCTGGGCGCGGAAGAGCCGGTGCAGATAGCTGACGGAGATGTGGTGCGCGGCGGCGACGGCGGCCGGGGTCAGCTCGGGGTCGTGCAGGTTGCGCCGGATGAAGTTCTGCACGCGCAGGGTCAGGGTGTGCCGGTGCGTCTCGGGCGGCAGGGCGTCCTCGGCTTCCACGGCGTGGGCGAGCAGGGAGGCCGCGAGGTCGATCAGCACGGTCCCCAGGCGCGGCCCGTCGGAGGGGCGGTACGTGCCGTTGTCCGAGGCCAGCCGGGTGAGGAACCCCGCCAGCAGGGCGCCGATCCCCTCGTGCCCCGGGATGGGCCGGGCGAGCAGCGGGTCGATCCGGTCGTAGGGGAGGGGGATCAGCGCCTTCGGGATCTCCAGGCCGACGCCGATCGGGGAGTCGCCGTACGCCACGCAGTCATAGGGCCGTGAGGTGTCGACGACGTACAGCCCGTCGTGGCCGTACGCGGTCTCCCGGCGGCCCTGGGAGACCTGGAGGTTGCCCTGCTGGAGGAAGGAGAAGTGGTACAGCTCGGGGTCGGACTGCCGGATCAGCTTCGGCGTCCGCCGGAAGCGCATCGGGCGGAACTTCGTGGGCCACACGTGGGCGGCGCCGAGTTCGAGGACGCGCGCCTCGCCCGCGAAGTCACCGGTGTGCTCGCTGCTCATCTCCATGGGGGCGATGAGGCGCGTCATCTGCTCGCGCCAGTAGTCGAACCGGTCTGCCACGGGAATGTCGTCGCACCGGAACACCGTCTCGATCATCACGTGTCCTCATGTTTGTCCTCGTACGGGAAGGACGGCCGCCGCTTCGAGGCCCACATCGCCCGTACGCTAACACCGGGCCTTGCCTGATGGTCCGTCAGATACGACGATGGCGGTCCCATCGCGGTCCACCGACGAGGAGGCCCGGCATGCGCGTCCTGCCCCGGGGCCGGTTGAGCTACGGCATGCAGCTGCCGATCCAGTCACAGAGCACCCTCTACGCCGAACCGTGGGAGGCGGCCGCGGGTCCCGGCGACCTCGTGGCCATCGCCCGCGCCGCCGACCGGTCCGGCTTCGCCTACGTCGCCGTCTGCGACCACGTGGCGATCCCGCGGCGGCTGGCCGACGCGATGGGCACCGTCTGGTACGACCCGGTCGCCACCCTCGGCTTCCTGGCCGCGGCCACCGAGCGGGTGCGGCTGCTCAGCCACGTCGCCGTCGCCGCGCTCCGGCACCCCCTGCTCACCGCCAAGCAGTACGCGACGCTCGACCACCTCTCCGGCGGGCGGCTGATCCTCGGGGTCGGCGCCGGGCACGTGCGCGAGGAGTTCGACGCGCTCGGCGTCGACTTCGACGCGCGCGGGCCGCTGCTGGACGAGACGGTCGACGCGCTGAAGGCGGCGCTGGGGCCGGAGGAGTTCGCCGACTTCCGCGGTGAGCGCTTCGCGTTCAGCGGTCTCGGCCAGGCGCCGCGCCCCGCCCAGACGCCGCGCCCACCGCTGTGGGTGGGCGGCTCCTCGCCCGCCGCGCTGCGCCGGGCCGCCGTCCGCGGCGACGGCTGGCTGCCGCAGGGCGACCCCCGGGACCGGCTCCCCGCGCAGATCGCCCGGCTGCGCGCGCTGCGCGAGGCGGCGGGCATCGAGGAGCCCGCCGAGATCGGTGCCATCGCCGAGCCGCTGTACGTGGGCGACCCGCCCTGGCGCGTGGGGCGGCGGGCGCTCACCGGGAAGCCGGAGCAGCTGGCCGAGTCCCTGCGCGCGTACGCGGCCCTGGGCGTGGACCAGATCCAGGTGCGGTTCCGCAGCCGGAGCCGCACCGAACTGACCGATCAGATGGCGGCCTTCGCGGCCGACGTCGCCCCGCACCTGAACGCCTGAGGAGGCCATCATGGGCAAGCTGGACGGACGCGTCGTGCTCGTCACGGGCGCGGCGCGCGGGCAGGGCGAGCAGGAGGCGCGGCTGTTCGTCGCCGAGGGCGCGAAGGTGGTGCTCGCGGACGTCCTGGACGACCAGGGCGCTGCCGTCGCCGAGGAGCTGGGCGCGGAGTCCGCCGCCTACGTCCACCTCGACGTGAGCCGCGAGGACGACTGGGCGGCCGCCGTGGCGTTCTCGAAGGAGGCCTTCGGCGCGGTGGACGGGCTGGTCAACAACGCGGGCATCCTCCGCTTCAACGAGCTGACCAGCACCCCGCTGGAGGAGTACCTGTCCGTGGTCCAGGTCAACCAGGTCGGCGCGTTCCTCGGCATGCGCGCGGTCGCGCCCGAGCTGGCGGCGGCGGGCGGCGGCACGATCGTCAACACCGCCTCGTACGTGGCGCTCTCCGGCATGGCCCTGCTGACCTCGTACGCCGCCACCAAGGCGGCCATCGTCGGGATGACCCGGGTGGCGGCGATGGAGCTGGCGGCCAAGGGGATCCGGGTCAACGCGATGTGTCCCGGCGCGGTCGACACCCCCATGAGCAACCCCGCCCGGCTCGACCCGGCGGCCGACACGGCGAACGCGGAGGAGGCTGCCGAGGCGTCGGAGGCGGTGAACGGCCTCTACCGCAAGCTGGTCCCGATGGGCCGCATCGGCCGCCCCGAGGAGGTCGCCCGGCTGGCGCTGTTCCTCACCTCCGACGACTCCTCGTACATCACCGGGCAGCCGGTCGTCGTCGACGGCGGCTGGCTGAGCGGGGTCTCGGTCTTCTGAAGCCTGGGCCTTGACGGTCCACCCTCCCGGTGCCATGGTCGGACTCAAATCTGACGGTACGTCAGATTGTTGAACTGGAGGCGGTGACCCCCTTGGAATTCGGACTGTTCGTACAGGGATACGTGCCGGAGCGCCGACGCCGCGCCGACCCCGAGGCCGAGCACCACGCCCTCATCGAGGAGACCGAGTACGTCATCCAGGCCGACCGGTCCGGCTTCAAATACGCCTGGGCTTCCGAGCACCACTTCCTGGAGGAGTACTCCCACCTCTCCGCGAACGACGTCTTCCTCGGCTATCTCGCCCACGCCACCGAGCGCATCCACCTCGGATCCGGCATCTTCAACCCCCTCCCGCAGGTCAACCACCCTGTCAAGGTGGCCGAGAAGGTGGCGATGCTCGACCACCTCTCGGGCGGCCGGTTCGAGTTCGGCTCGGGGCGCGGGGCGGGCAGCCACGAGATCCTGGGGTTCATCCCGGGCGTCACCGACATGAACCACACCAAGGAGATCTGGGAAGAGACCATCGGCGAGTTCGCCAAGATGTGGCTCCAGGACGAGTACCCGGGCTTCCAGGGCGAGCACTGGTCGCTCCCGCCCCGCAAGGTGCTGCCCAAGCCGTACGGCACCGGCCACCCGGCCATGTGGTACGCGGCGGGGTCCCCGTCCTCGTACGCGATGGCGGGCCGCAAGGGCCTCGGCGTCCTCGGCTTCTCCATCCAGAAGGTGTCCGACATGGAGTGGGTCCTCGACTCCTACAAGAACGCCGTCAAGGACGCCGACCCGGTCGGCGGCTTCGTCAACGACAACGTCATGGTGACTTCGACCGCGATCTGTGCCGAGACCCACGCCAAGGCGGTCGAGATCGCGCTCGGCGGCGGCCTCAACTACCTCCAGTCGCTGCTGTTCCGCTACCACGACACCTTCCCCCGCCCGGACGGCATCCCGGAGTGGCCCGAACTCCTCCCCGACTACACCGAGGAGATCATCGAGCTGCTCATCGCCGAGGAGCTGATGATCTGCGGCGACCCGGACGAGGTGTTCCGGCAGTGCAAGCGGTGGGAACAGGCCGGGGCCGACCAGCTCTCCTTCGGGCTGCCGATCGGCATCGGCTACGAGGACACCATGAACACCATCAAGCTCATCGGCGAGCACGTCATCCCGAAGATCGACACCGACCCGGTGCACCGCACGACCCGATTCCGTCGGACAGCGAACGGATGGCAGCTGACAGCAAGCGAATGACGGCTGGCAGCAAGCGGATGACGGCTGACAGATATCAACTTCTGTCAGACAGATAACGGCAGGCGTCAGAAGGGACCCCACCCGTGCTCGACCACCTCATCAAGGGCGCGACCGTCGTGGACGGCACGGGCGCGCCCTCCTACGTCGCCGACGTCGGCCTGCGCGACGGACGGATCGCCGCCGTGACCGAGCCTGGCTCCCTGGGCGAGCGGGCCCGTTCCACCGAGGACGCCACCGGGCTCGTCCTCGGCCCCGGCTTCGTCGACCCGCACACCCACTACGACGCCCAGCTGTTCTGGGACCCGTACGCCACCCCCTCCATGAACCACGGCGTCACCACCGTCGCGGGCGGCAACTGCGGCTTCACCCTCGCCCCGCTCAACCCCGAGCGCCCCGGCGACGCCGACTACACCCGGCGGATGATGAGCCGGGTCGAGGGCATGTCGCTGGTCGCCCTGGAGGAGGGAGCGCCCTGGAACTGGCACAGCTTCGGCGAATACCTCGACGCCCTGGAGGGGCGGATCGCCGTCAATGCGGGCTTCATGGTGGGGCACTGCGCACTGCGCCGCCACGTCATGGGCCCCGACGCGATCGGCGGACAGCCCACCCCCGACCAGCTGGACCAGATGCTGCGGCTCCTCCACGAGGCCATGGACGCGGGCGCCTGGGGGCTGTCCACCACCCAGTCCTCCACCCACGCCGACGGCGACGGGCAGCCCGTCGCCTCCCGCCACGCGCGGCCCGACGAACTCCTCGCCCTGTCCCGGGCCGTCGGCGACCACGAGGGCACCCAGATCGAGGCCATCGTGGCGGGCTGCCTCGACCGGTTCGCGGACGAGGAGATCGACCTGCTGGTGGAGATGAGCGCCGCCGCCGGACGCCCCCTCAACTGGAACGTCCTCACCATCGACGCCGCCGTCCCCGAGCGCGTCCCGCGCCAGCTCCAGGCGAGCGAGCGCGCCCGCAAGGCGGGCGGCCGCATCGTCGCCCTCACCATGCCCATCCTCACCCCCATGAACATGTCGCTCGGCACGTTCTGCGCGCTCAACCTCATCCCCGGCTGGGGCGACATCCTCGGCCTGCCCATCCCCGAGCGCATTGCGAAACTCCGCGACCCGGGCGTACGCGAGGAGATGCTGCGCCGCGCGAAGAGCCCCGAGGCCGGGGTCTTCCGGCGGCTCGCCGACTTCGAGCGGTACGTCATCGGCGACACGTACAGCGACACCAACGCCGGACTCACCGGCCGCGTCGTCCGCGACATCGCCGCCGAGCGCGGCCAGGACGCCTTCCACACCCTGGTGGAGATCTGCGCCGCCGACGGGATGCGCACCGTCCTGTGGCCGATGCCGACCGACAACGACCCGGCCAGCTGGGAGCTGCGGCGGCAGACCTGGGAGCACGAGGACGTCATGCTCGGCGGCTCCGACGCGGGCGCCCACCTGGACCGCATGTGCGGCGCCCCGTACACCACGCGCTTCATCGGCGACTGCCTGCGCGGCCGCAAGCTGGTCCCGCTGGAGCGCGCCGTCCGCATGCTCACCGACGACCCGGCCCGGCTGCTCGGACTGCGCGGCCGCGGCCGCGTCGCCGAGGGCTACCACGCCGACCTCGTCCTCTTCGACCCCGACCGCATCGACGCGGGCCGGGCCCGCCTCGTCCACGACCTCCCCGGCGACAGCCCCCGCCTGGACTCCCGGGCGACGGGCATGGTGAGCGTCCGCGTCGGCGGCGTCGAAACCATCCGCGACGACGAGGTCACCGGCGCGATCCCGGGCACGGTGCTGCGCTCGGGCCGGGACACGTTCAGCGTGTCGACGCGGGGCTGAGCCGGTGCGGCGCGCCGCGCTGGTCACGGGCGCCTCGCGCGGCATCGGACTGGCGGTGGCGAAGGCGCTGGCGGCGGACGGGGTGGCGGTGTGCGTGACGGCCCGCGACCCCGCGGCCCTGTCCTCCGCCGTACGCGAGCTGGGCCCGCATGCCCTCGCCTGCCCGGGCGACGTGGCGGACGCGTCGCACCTCGAGGAGGCCGTGGCGCGTACGGTCGCCGCCTTCGGCCGCCTCGACATCCTCGTGAACAACGCCGCCACGAACGCCCCGCTCGGCCCCCTGATCGACGCCGACCCGCTCGCCTGGCGCAGGGCCTTCACCCTCAACGTGGAGGCCCCGCTGCGCCTGACCCAGGCCGCCTGGCGCGCCTGGATGCGCGACCACGGCGGCGCGGTCGTCAACATCTGCACCGAGGGCACCCACGGCGTGGGCCCCGGCGTCGGCGCCTACGGCGCCAGCAAGGCCGCCCTCCTCCGCCTCACCCGCCAGCTCGCCGCCGAACTGGCCCCGGGCGTCCGCGTCAACGCGGTCTCCCCGGGCCTCATCCGCACCGAGATGGCCCGCTTCGTCTGGGAACCCGACGAGCCCTCGATCGCCGCCACCCTCCCCCTGGCCCGCATCGGCGAACCGGAGGACGTGGCCCGCGCCGTCCGCTGGCTGGTCTCCGACGAGGCGTCCTGGATCACCGGCACCGACCTGGTGGTCGACGGCGGCCGCCGCGTCCGCGCGGCATTCCGCGGAGGAACGCGTGCCCCGTGATGGTCTCATTGGGCTAATCAGATGGTTCATCACATAAAAGGCGGAAAGGGGGTGGAAAGGAGTTCACGACACATAACGCTTTCCGGGAGATTTCCCGGTTCACGTCCGAAGGAGTACTGCATGCGTCCTCACAGCAGGGCCGCATCGCCGCGGGTGCGATGCTCATGGCGGCCCACACGGCTGGCGCTCGGCGGCCTCACCACCTTGACCGCCGTCTCGCTGGCAGGCGTCCTGGGTGCCCTGCCCGCCGCGGCGCAAGGCCTCGGAGCGGAAGCGCTGCCTGCTCCGACCGTCATGTCCACGGACCGGGCCTTCTCCTTGGACCCCATGGACCCCGACCCCGTCGTTGACCCCGCTGCTGACCCCGGGAGGCCCGGTAAGCCGAAGCCGCCGCGGCCGGGAGCCAACGGGTGCTTCGACATCGACACCGTTCGTCAGGAAGCGGCCGGCGGCGGGGCCTTTTACGCGGCCGTCAGTTTCGGGATCCCGTATGTCGGAGACGAGTCCGGCCCGGGCGGGGACATCGACTGGGACGACCTCTCCGACGAGAGCGGAGCGGTGCCCGTGGGTGCATGCGGCATCTCCATTGACGTCGGCCCCGGCGGCGGTGGCACCACCAGTGACATTTTCATCGACGTCATCACCACGTCGGGGACCGTGCACGGCATCACCTGCGACCGCACGGGCTCGGTGATCACGTCCTGCGGCACCTGGGTCCAGCGCGCGACCCCGACGCCCGGGGACACCCTGACGCCGTAAGTCGCGCTCGCACTCCCGACATCAGTGACGCGGGGCAGCCGGTCCGGCTGCCCCGCGTCGTGCCGGTGGACGGCGGCCGGGCTACCAGATGATGGCGTCCTCGAACGTCTGCTGCCAGTACGTGACCTTGAGGGAGTCGTCGATGTAGACGCCCTTGGCGGGCAGCGACGGGTGGGCGGCCGACGGGACGTCCTCGTCGGCGGTGCGGCCCTGGAACCAGACGGTGAGCGACTTCTCGGTGTGGCCGTTCGAGCCGCTGCCGTCGGTGGCCGACAGGTTCACGGAGGCGTAGCCGGACGCGCCCGGAGCGAGCGTGACGACGGCCTGCGGCTTCGAGGCCTCGATGACCGGCGGCACCGACTGGGCCTCGCCGAACTGGACGGCCGGGTAGTGGTACAGGTTGCAGGGGACGCTGCCGGTGTTGGTGACCGTCAGCAGCATGTGGTTCAGCGGGCGGCTCAGGGGAGCCGCGACCGTCTTGGTGTTGGAACCCTGGCAGGTGACGGCGGCCTTGGCCTTCGCCGCCCCCGCGGCCCGAGCGCCCTCGGCGTGGGCGCTCGCCCCGTTGCTGTACGCGGTCAGCGAGAGAGCGGCGACCGCGACGGTCGCCGCGGCGGTCAGGAGACGGGTGCGCGGGTTCCGGTTGTGCGACATGTGGGGGAGTCCTCTCGGTGGTGCGGTCGGTGTGGTGCTTGGATGACCGGAGCTTGTGGGGTGAGCCGTCCCAACCGCCAGGAATACCGGGCAGTTTGGGACACTGGAACGCGAAAACGGGCTGTGACCAGGGGGAACGCAAGCGGCTTGGGACGCGGGAATGGGACGCGCCGGGCCGCACAGGGATGGGGAGGAACGGGTGTCAGGGGCATCAGGGGCGACCGGGACCGCCGCGGAGGCGTTCGCGGAGCTGCTGCGGGGACTCAAGGAACGCTCGGGGCTGAGCTACGGGGCGCTCGCCAAGCGATTACACATGAGCACGTCCACGCTGCACCGCTACTGCAACGGCAGCGCGGTGCCGCCCGACTACGCACCGGCCGAGCGGCTCGCCCGGGTGTGCCGGGCGACCCCCGAGGAACTGGTCGAGCTGCACCGGCGGTGGATTCTGGCCGACGCGGCGCGGGGCCGTAAGGCAGCGGGGTCCGAGGAACCGGCGTCCGCGGCCGAACCCGCCGAACCGGCGCCTGCCGCCGAAGCCGCCGAATCTGCCGAACCGGCGTCCGCCGCCGAAGCCGCCGAACCGGCGCCTGCGGCCGAAGCCGCCGAACCGGCGCCTGCGGCCGAACCCGCCGAACCGGCGCCTGCCGCCGGACCCGCCGAAGCCGCCGACCCCGGTGGAAGTGACGAACCGGTCGTCGGCGACACCGCCCCGCCCGCGCCCGTGCGGCCCGGTCGGCGCCGCACCGCGCTGATCGCCTCCGTCGCGACGGCCGCCGTGCTGGGATCCCTCGTGCTCGCCGCGAATCTGCCGTCCGCCGGGGACGACGGCGACGACCGGTGGGCCGGCGATGTCACCGTCCCGACCACCGCACCCGCCACCACCATCCGGGCGAACGAAAAGCCCCCGTCCACGTCGGACTCCCCTTCCCCGTCCCGGAGCCGGGGCGCGAAGACCGGCGAACCCTCCGCCCCGGCGCGGGAGTCCGCCGCCCACGGCCGTGGGGACGCCCGCGGCGACGGGGGCGGGGGTGCCCCCGAGCGGCCACGCACCGGCGGCGTACCGCTCAACGTCGCCACCCGCCCCTACACCTACGAGGGCCCGTGCAGCCAGCACTTCCTCGTCGACTCCGAGCCCGAACACGTCGGTCCGCCCGCCGCCGAACAGGACGCCCCCCGCTGGGCGGCCGCGTACGGCGCGGTCTCCTCGGGGGAGCAGCGCGTCGCCCTCACCGTGCAGGGCACGGGCAAGGACACCGTCGTCCTGGAGGCGCTGCACGTACGCGTCGTCTCGAAGGGCGCCCCGCTCGCCTGGAACGACTACTCGATGGGCGTCGGCTGCGGCGGCGGCGTCGGCACCAAGTCGTTCGACGCGGACCTCGACGACGGCAGCCCCACCGTCACCGTCAAGAACGGCCAGCGCGACTTCCCGTACAAGGTCAGCGAGTCCGACCCGGAGGTCTTCTACCTCACCGCCCGCACCAAGGCCCATGACGTCCGCTGGGACCTCGCTCTGACATGGTCCAGCGGCGACCGCCGAGGCACCGTGCACATCGACAACAACGGCACCCCGTTCCGCACCAGCTCGGGCGTCGGGCGCCCCGGCTACGACTACCCGCTGGGCGGCCATGAGTGGATCGATCGACCGGAGTAACCACGTGGTGGACGGCGACCGCCTCACGGCCGACCGGTCAAGCCCCTCACATCGGGGGACGGGTCGGCCGGTGCGCCCTTGAGCTCGTGGAAGCCGGGGGCGCCCGCCACCACCAGGGTGGCGTCCCAGAGCCGACCTGCCTCCTCGCCCCGGGGGACCCGGGACAACACCGGACCGAAGAAGGCGATCCGCGTACCGTCGTCACCGCGCGGGTCCGGAACGGCGACGACCGGCGTGCCGACGTGGGGGCCGAGGGCGGCGATGCCCTCGGCGTGGGAAGCGCGCACCGCGTCGTCGTAGTCGCGGCACATCGCCGCCTCGGCAAGCCCCGGAGGCAGCCCGGCGTCGGCCAGCGCCACCTCGGGATCGTTGATCCACTGCTGGGCGCCGCCGTCGCCGCGATCGGCCCAGAGGGCGGCGTAGAACGCGCCGAGGGCTTCGTGGCCGTGGTGCCGCAGGACGGCGGCGCAGATGCGGACGGGCATCCACAGATAGCCCTCGGGGTCCCCTTCGGGATCGTCGTCCCGGCCCTCGTTGAGCACCGCCAGGCTCATGACGCGCCAGCGCACGTCCAGCGGCCGGACCGTGGCCGCCTCCACCACCCACCGCGAGGTGAGCCAGCTGTAGGGGCAGGCCGGGTCGAACCAGAAGTCCACGGTCACCGTCGTCATGGCGTACTCCCTTCCGGTGCTCCGGCGCCACTGTACGGAGGCGACCGGCGAGCGCGTACCGCGCCGACTTCGGGCGCAGAACCGGCAGATGGGCGCCGGGGGAGGGACTGAAATTGCCTCGCCGCCGCTCGCCCCGCCCGCTAGGGTTGCGGTCGCCCCGGCAGTTCCGACGCTGAGAGTGGGTTTCGTCCATGGCATGCCGTATCAGTGAACTCGTGCTCCACTGCCACGACCCCGAGGTGCTGGCGCGGTTCTGGTGCGAGGTCCTGGACTACGTCGAGCTGGGTCGCGAAGAGGAGGAGGGCGTCATCGCGATCGGACCGCGCGAGGGGTTCGGCGGTCCGCAGCCGACGCTCGTCCTCATCCGCCACGACGCGCCGCAGAAGGGGCAGCTCAAGCTGCACATCGACGTCAACGCCACCGACCGCGATCAGGACGCCGAGCTGGAACGCCTCCTGGCCGCCGGGGCCGTACGCGCCGACATCGGCCAGACCGGCGAGGAGTCCTGGCACGTCCTCGCCGATCCCGAAGGCAATGAGTTCTGCCTGCTCAAGGGCCGCATCGCCCCCGTCTGACGGCCCTCGTCGCCGGGCCGCTCCGGGTACGACCGCGCGGCCAGGGCTCCGCCGCCCGAGCCGGAAACCGATGCGCCTGGAGGGCCGTCTTGTGGGGTGGGATCGAGCGGATGGGACGTGATGGTGGAGCGGCCGGGCAGCGGTGTGACGGCGGCGATGCGCCGATGGGCGAGGGGCTGGGTCGAGGACGGCAAAGGGTCCGTCTGGACCCGGGGGCGGGTCCTCGCCGGGCTGGTGGCGCTGACGGCCGGGCTGCTGGCCTTTCACCGGGCGGTGCCCAACTCCGTGGGGCGCCTGGGCAGTCTGCTGGAGGCCTTCCTGCCCTGGCTCGGTCTGGTGGTCGTCGTCCTGCTGGGCCTGGCGCTGCTGCGCCGTTCGGCCACCGCGCTGCTGGCGCTGCTGCTGCCGGTGGCGGCCTGGACGTACGACTTCGGCGGGCTGTTCCTGCCCGGGACGGCGAAGGGCGCGCAGGACCTGGTCGTGGTGCAGCACAACGTCAGCGACGAGAACGCCGACCCGGCGGGTACGGCCCGCGCCCTGGCCGGGGCCTCGCCCGATCTCGTCGCACTGGAGGAGCTGGTGCCCGCGGCGCTGCCGGTCTACGAGAAGACCCTCGCCCCGGAGTACCCGTACCACGCCGTGCGAGGCACCGTCGGGCTCTGGTCGAAGCATCCGCTCACCGAGGCCCGGCTGTTGGACATCAAGCCCCGGGGGATCACGGATTCCTGGAGCCGTGGGCTGCGGGCCGTCGTCCGGACGCCGCGGGGCGAGGTCGCGGCGTACGTCGCGCACCTGCCCTCGGTCCGCGTCGGCGCGAGCGGCCTCGCCTCGTCCTGGCGTGACGAGAGCGCCGGTCTGCTGGGCAAGGCCATCGCCGCCGAGAAGCGGAAACCGGTGATCCTCATGGGCGACCTCAACGGCACGGTCGACGACCGCGGGCTGGACCCGCTGACCTCCCGGATGAACGTGGCGGAGCGGGGCTTCGCCTTCAGCTTCCCCGCCGGGTTCCCGATGGCCCGGATCGACCAGGTCATGGCCCGCTCGGCGGCCGTCGCCCACATCCGCACCCTGCCCGCCACCGGCAGCGACCATCTGCCGGTCGCCGCGCGGGTCACCGTGGCTCGCTCCTAGGCTGGCCCCGTGACCGACCCCAAGACCCTACGAACCCTCCTGCCCGCGGACTGCGTCGGCGGCTGGGAGCCCGTCACCGCCGGTGAGTCCGGGGCCGCCGTCTTCCGCTCCGCGGACGGTTCGCGGTACGGGAAGTGCGTGCCCGCGCACCAGGTGGCCGCGCTGGAGGCGGAGCGGGACCGGGTGGAGTGGCTGCACGCGCAGGGCGTTCCCGGCGCGCGGGTGCTCGACTGGCGCGTCACCGACACGGGCGGCTGCCTGGTGACCAGCGCCGTGGCGGGTGTACCCGCGGATCGTGTCCCGGCTGCCACGCTCCGGGCGGCGTGGGAGCCGATCGCCGATGCGGTACGACGGCTGCACGATCTGCCGCCCCGGGCCTGCCCCTTCAGCCGCGACCTCTCACATATGTACGCCACCGCGCGCGAGGTCGTGGCGCGGGGCGCGGTCAACCCGGAGTTCCTCCCCGTCGACCAGCAGCACACCCCACCCCACGAGCTGCTCGCCCGCCTCACCCCGCAGATCGAGGCCCGTCTCGCGCAGGAAGCCGCCGAGGCGGTCGTCTGCCACGGGGATCTGTGCCTGCCCAACATCATCCTCGACCCGAAGACCCTGACCGTCGCGGGCTTCATCGACCTCGGCCGCCTAGGCCGCGCCGACCCCTACGCCGACCTCGCCCTCCTGCTGGCCACGGCCCGGGAGACCTGGCCCGACGAACGGGAAGCGAGCGCGGCGGAGGACCTGTTCGCCCACCGCTACGGCATCGCCCTCGACCGCGACCGGGAGCGGTTCTACCTTCACCTCGACCCGCTCACCTGGGGCTAGGTGTGCCGTCCTAGGCGTCGAACGTTCCGTTCTCGATGCCCTGGATGAATGCCTGCCATCCCTCGCGGGTGAAGCGGAGGGAGGGGCGGCGCGGGTCCTTGCTGTCCCGTACGGCCCGGCCGCCGTCGGCCGTGGCCGCGATCTCTATGCAGTTGTTGTTCTGGCCCGAATACGACGACTTGACGTAGGGGCTCACAACTTCAGGGGTCACGACTTGTCTTCCTTGCTGGTTCGCAGGGCGCGCCGGATCAGTTGTGCGCTTGCATCCGGCGTGAGTGCCGCCGATCGTAGCTGGTCAAAAGCGCGTGTGTAAGCTGCCAGATCGTCTGAACCTTCGAGAATGGACGCTCCTCTGAGGTTGTCAATCGCGACGGCTTCAACCGTCGGCTGATTGTCGAACGAGAACGACGAGAACGGGTACGTCATTCCGGCCCGAACCCCTGCTGACAGCGGCAGAATCTGGAGGGACACGTTCTGCCGCTTCCCCACCTTGAGCAGGTGCTCAAGCTGATCGCGATAGACGTCCTCGGGGACCAGCGGGTTGACGACGACTGGTTCCCAGATGACGGCCGCGTAGCTGGTGCCGCCTTCACTGATCTTTGCTTGCCTCTCCTCGCGAACCTTCACGAGTTGGGCAACGGATTCGGGTGATACGTAGTCGGGCCCAGCCATGGTTGCGCACTCGGCGTATCCCGCCGTTTGCAGCAGGCCGGGCACAAGGACCGTCTGCCATTCACGAATGGATGTGGCGTCGTCCTCAAGTGAGATGTGGTTCCGGTAGCCGTCTGAAAGCTCCGGGAAGTTCAGCCACCAACCGCGATGGTTGCTGTTCTTGGCGAGCCACACGAGATGGTCGCGCTCTTTCTCGTCTGTGACGCCGTACCGGTCCAGGAGCAGCAAGACCTCCGCAGGTTTGGCCGTGGTGATCCCGTCTTCCATGCGACTGATCTTGGATCGTGAGCCGTAGATGAACGCCGCTGCCTGTTCCTGGTCGAAGCCAGCCTTGAGCCTGTGGCGCTGCATCCTGTGACCGAACCGCCTGCTGCGCACGGTCGGCTTCCCACCTGCGGGCATGTGTGGTCTCCCTCTCTCCAAGTTCTCAGTCTGCCCCCAGCGGCACACGTCGAGTGACGTTTCGCGACAGAGCAGTTCGTGCACATGTGCACTCTATGGCGATTGCGTTAGTGGGTGAGGTATGTCTAATCTCGGTGCACGCGCCACTACGGAGCGCAATCTTGACGAACAGTCAGGGGGTACGTCTGCCATGCCCGAAGCCATCACGGACGAGCCGCGCCGGGACACCTTCCGGATCGCGAAGCACATAAGGAACGTCCCGGGATCGCGGGCGCGGGTGGGCAAAGCCCTTGCGGACTGGGGCATCAGCGGCAACGTCGCCGACGATGTGATCCTGTCGGCCAGCGAGCTGGTGTCCAACGCCATCAAGCACTGCCGCGTGACCTACGCCCAGATCGAGATCAGCGTTTCGATCCAGGACCAGGACGTCGTGCTGGAGGTCTCGGACCCCGACGGCGACACGCTTCCGCGGCTCCGCGTCGTCGACAGCGACGCGGAAGGCGGCCGTGGCCTCTACGTCGTTGAGCAGTTGGCGCACACGTGGGGCTATCGGAACCGGGGATGCGGAAAGTGCGTATGGGCGCGGTTCATTGCCGCGGACGAGTCTGGCGCGCCGGTTGACGCAAGCGCGCAAGTTCGTGCAAGTACCTCGCTCCTGCCCTGACGCCTGCGCAAGATCGGACATACGCCAGTATTCGACGCTCGTGGAGGCCAGCGTGGCACTGCACAAGTTGGGACAGGACCCGGAGAGCCCGGACGGCAAGTCGCCCACGGTGTACATCGACGACGAGACGGACCACTACATCCTGCAAGGCTGGAAGGTGACGGACGCGGCCCGCCTGGGCCAGATGGACATCCCCGAGCATGAGACCGTGATCGAGTTCCCGCGCCGCATGATGCAGTTCTTCCCGGAGGTGAGGGGTGGGAGTGGAGCCGACGCTTGAGCAACGGCTGAAGAGCTGCCGGAGCACGGCCGTGCATCTGGAAATGCGGGACGGCTACATGCGGTCCGACCCCCGCTACGTCGCTTGGCGGAACGGCGTCCGCGACGCACCGGAGGACAATGATCCGGCCCTGCGGCCGTGGCTCACTCTCGTGGCTGAGCTGACCGCCAGGGGCGTCGAGGTCCGGAGGGCGCGGATTGTCTCCGAGCCGGTTAGCGACTACATCGCGTTTGAGCACCATCTGACAGCTGCCAACATCGAGGCGGGTGAAAGGGTCCGTTGGCTACCTCGGAGGCGGGCGTCGGACATCGCTCTTCCCGGCAACGACTGTTGGGTGTTGGACGGCGAATCCGTCGTCTTCCATCACTTCGACGGGGACGGTGAACTCGCCCCCGATGACGAGACCGTCACGGATGACCCGGCAACCGTGAAGCTGTGCGGCTCTGCCTTCGAGGCAGTCTGGGAGCGAGCAGTGCCGCACACGGAGTACTCACCTCCTCGTCGGCCCTGACGGAGGAACAGCAGTGCCGTCGTCGTCCACCGTTGCCGAAGCGCGGCGCGCACTCGGCCAGCGCCTGCGTGAGATCCGGAAGGATTCCGGGCTCACCGCGCGGGCGCTGGCCGCTCTCGCCGGGTGGCACGAGTCCAAGTGTTCGCGCATTGAACACGGCCGCACTCCGCCCTCCGACGCCGATATCCGGGCGTGGACGCTGCATTGCGGAGCCCAGGACCAGACCACGGACCTCATCGCGACCGCCCGGGCGGTCAAGGGGATGTACATCGAGTGGCGGCGCATGGAGCGCGCCGGGCTCAAGCGCGTCCAGGAGTCGGTGGCGCCCCTTTTCGAACGCACCCGGCGATTCCGCGTCTATCAGTCCTGGGTGATCCCCGGCCTGCTCCAGACATCCGCCTATACCGGTGCTGTCCTGGGCACGGTCGCAGCATTGCGTGACGTTCCTGACGACATCGAGGGTGCCGTGTCGGTACGGATGGAGCGCCAGCGTGTTCTGCACTCGGGTGACCACCGGTTCGCCATGCTCATCGAGGAGTGGGTACTGCGGACGGTGATCGGGGACCGCGAGATCATGGCCGGGCAGCTCGGTCACCTGATCGCCGTGGCATCCCTGCCGTCCGTCAGCCTGGGCATCATCCCTATGGGCGTGCCACGCGGCGCCGGCTGGCCGGTCGAGTCGTTCACGATGTACGACGACGACCAGGTCAACGTGGAACTGGTCTCTGCCCACCTCACGGTCACGCAGCCCCGTGAGGTGAAGGAATACGTGCGGGCCTTCACGAAGCTGTCCGCCAAAGCCGTCTACGGGACGGCAGCACGTTCGCTGATCACCGCAGCGATCGACTCACTCGGGTGATCCCGTGCAAGTCCGCGCACGTTCGTTGAGCCGGTCGATGGCCGCTTCGTAGCGTCCGGGAGCATGAAACCTCCCCAGCAGACCACCATGAGCGGTCCCGTTCATCTGTCGATACCCGCCCTGGAGCCGGTGCCGGTGCAGGGCTGCAAGATCTGCGCGGCGCTGGGCAGGCAGCGGGCCGATGCGCGCCGAGCGGGCAATCCGTCCAAGGTCACGGACATCAACGTGGAGATCCGGCGCCACCACGCCGAGGAAGTGTCATGAGCCGCTTCCGGTGAGTTCTCCCGCTCCGACCGTCCAATCCCTGGCAGGACAACGACCGGAGCGGGTGCACGTGCACGACGGCACGAGGAGATCCCTCGCGCCGACAGCACAGAAGGGAAATATCCCTGATGCAGCTGTTCGGATTCAAGGCCGTCCACCAGGACCCGGAAGACGGCGACACCATGCCCGACCAGGACGACCGAACTCCGCCCGGATCGGGTGACAGCGATGACGGCCGTCAGTACTTCGTGAGGCAGTAACCTGCCTCATTCCCCGCCAGCCTGGCTCCTCCGAATCAGAGGGCCGGGCTGGTGCCGTTCGAGAGGAACCAGAGCGGGACGTGGCATTTCACTGGCATGAGACGGGGCTGGCTGACCATTGGCACGCGTACGCGTGGAACGGCTCGGAGCGGCCACCGGACAGCGACCGGCGCGACCAGGGCTCCTCCAGTCCCCCGCTGGAGATCAGCCACTGGCTCAGGCAGAGACCGGACTACGTCAAGGCGACCTTCAAGATTCCGGACGATCGTGACAAGGCCCGTGCCTGGCTGCAAGAGACTCTGGACGAATACCCGAGCCGCGAAGGTCCGTTCAGCCGACACAAGGTGTCCGAGCTGACCTACACCTCGGAGTGCCTGGAGTCTGATCATGATGTGGTCTGGGGGTACTACAGTGCGTCGGGCCGGTATGTGTCCCGTGGCCTGATCTTCTGCCCTCGCGCGGGCGAACGCTGTCCCAAGCCGCCCAGACGCTAGCCCCGGGCTCCGTCCTAGCGCAGGATCCCCTCCAGGAAGTCGCTGCTCAGCCGGGCCACCACCCTGACGTCGAGCTGGTGGTAGACGTACCGGCCCCGACGCCGGGTGGTGATCAGGCCCGCCTTCTTCAGGGTGCTCACGTGGCGGGATATCTCCGGAGCGGTCATGCCGTGCGCCTGGGCCAGCTCGCTGGTGGTGAACGCGCTGCGGGCCAGGCTGCGGCACAGCCGCATGCGCACCGGGTGGGACAGCGCGGCCATCCGCAGGGCCAGCTGTTCCACCGAGGGCGGGGCGACGAGTTCCGGGGAGTTCGCCGGGTAGTGCAGCACCGGCTGCCACCCGTGGCGTTGCAGGACCATCAGGTGCGGCCAGCCCAGGCTCGTCGGTACGAGCAGCAGACCGCTGTCCGCCGAAGTCCCGGGGCCCGCACAGAACTTGTCGACGGTGATCCGCTCGGCGGCCCCGTCCAGGGTCACCGCCGGTGACACGGCGGCCAGTGCCTCGGACAGGCCCTTGCGGCGCAGCAGTTCCGTCTTGTGCCGGGCGTCCGCGGCGAGCTGATGGCGCAGCCGTGACCAGGTGTCCGCGAAGAAGGCCGCGTCGCAGTCCTGGAGGAACTGCCGCAGCCAGGTCCTGATCCGCGGTGGGTCGCTCAGCAGCCGCTCGGTGAAGCGGGCCTGGTGCGGGCCGCGCGCGGCGGCCAGCTCCAGGGCCCGGCGGCGCAGCGCGGCGTCGACGAGCAGGCTGGGGCCGGGGGTGCCGTAGGTCAGGGGGCAGGTGAACTCCAGGGCCGCGTCCACGAACTCCTCGTCGGACAGCTTGTCGATCAGGTCCAGTTCTGCGGCGAGGGTCTCACCGGGCAGGACGGCCCCGCCCGGGACGCCCGCGTACGGCAGGAAGAGGTCGGAGAACGTCGTCCGCCACAGAAAGTCCGCCTCGCACATGCGGTCGGCCAGATGCGGGTCGAGCCGGGCGGTCACACCGGTGACCCAGCCCTTCAGGCCCGGGTGGTGCTCCGGCTCGGACAGCGCGTGCAACGCCATGCCGAGCTCGGCCAAGGGCGAGGTCGCAACGGTGATCCTCTCCGGCCGCAGTCCCGCGATGTCGATGTGCACGCCCATGGCCCCATGGTGCCCACCGGGACCGACACGCGGGCTCCCGATTGACGGCGGCCGTCAATCGGGAGCCCGGGGAGTCATCGGTGCGCCACCCCTTGACAGGCCGCCGTCCGGGGCGCAGTCTTACGGCCCAATACGCAGAGCGCAATATATTGGAGCACGGATGAGCGCACCACCTGCCCGGGCCACCAGCACAGACACCCGATCCGGCGCCCGGCCGGGACTTCTGCGGCGATGTCTGCGGATGCCGATCGGTGTGCAGTCGATCATCGCCGTCGGGCTCGGCGCCCTCATCGGAGCCCTCGCACCGGCCGTCGGCGAGCAGATGAAGATCCTCGGCGATCTCTTCCTCAACCTGGTGCAGGTCGTCGTCCTGCCCCTGGTCTTCCCGCTCATCGTGCTCGGCATCGCCCGCATGGAGTCGGTCAAGAAGGTCGGCCGGATCGCGGGGAAGGCCATCCTCTACTTCGAGCTGGTCACCACCGTCATCCTGCTGATCGCCGTGAGCCTCGCGAAGTTCACCGGCATCGGCAAGGGCGCCCCCGTCGGCTCCGCCGATCCCAAGGACCTGGAGAGCCTGGATCAGGGGATCGACTTCCACGAGCTGATCCTGCACGCGGTTCCGAAGAACATCTTCGCCGCCTTCAGCGAGGGCAATCTGCTCGGCGCGATCGTCTTCGCCCTGCTGGTGGGCGTGGCCATGGCGGCCATCGGCGAGAAGGCGGCACCCTTCGCCTCGGTGCTGGACTCCGTCGCCACGGTGATGTTCAAGGTCGTCGGGTACGTCATCCGCGTCGCCCCGCTGGGCGTGCTCGGTTTCCTCTCCTACGACGTCGCCCACTACGGCTTCGGCAACCTGCGCAGCCTCGTGGGCTTCATCGCCGTCGTCTACGCGGGCCTGGTCATCGTGATCGGCGTGCTCTTCCCCCTCATCGCCGCGATCTACCGCATCCGCTATATCGAGCTGCTGAAGTCGATCGCCAACCTGGCGGGGATCGCCTTCGTCACCCGCAGCTCCGAAGCCGTACTGGCTCCCCTCATGGGCAAGTTGGAGGCCTTCGGGCTCAGCCGCTCGACGACCTCGTTCGTCGTTCCCCTCGGCTACTCGTTCAACACCGACGGCTCCGTCCTGTACCAGGCCGCGGGCCTGGTCTTCATCGCCAACGCCTACGGGGCCGACACCTCTCTCCCCGCCCTGCTCGTCATGGTCGGCGTGCTGGTGCTCCTGTCCAAGGGCATGGCGGGTGTGGCTTCCGCGTCCGTCGTCGTCCTCATCGCCGCGGGCAACAGCGTCGGACTGCCCCCCGAGGGCATCGCCCTGCTCCTCGGCGTGGACTTCATCGTCGACATGGCCCGCACCGGCGTGAACGTCATCGGCAACGCGCTGGCCGCCGCCGTCGTGGACAGCTCCGAGAAGCGCCGGGAGGCCAAGGGCGGCCGCTCGCACGAGGCCACCGCCGACGCCACAGGGCCCGACGACATCAGCACCGAACCGCAGTTCGCCCAGGCCCTCCAGAAGGACGACGCACGGTGATCAGTCCGAGCGGCACGACGGAGGTCATCGGCATCCTCGGCGGCATGGGACCGGCGGCCACCGCCGACTTCTACGCCAAGCTGGTGTCGATGACCCCGGGCCGCAGCGACCAGGACCACCTCACGGCGGTCATCTGGTCCGACCCCACCATCCCCGACCGCACCGAGGCGCTCCTCGGCAACGGCCCCGATCCCACCCCCTGGCTGCTCAACGGCGGCCGCGTCCTGCGCGAGGCGGGCGCCACCGTCATCGCCATCCCCTGCAACACCGCCCACGCCTTCGTCCCCCGCATCGCCGACCACGTCGGCCTGCCGATCATCCACATGATCGGCGAAGTGGCCCGTCACCTCACCACCGTGCGACCGGCCGTCCGCACGGCGGGGCTGCTGGCCACCACCGGGACCGTACGGGCGGGCCTGTACCAGGAGTGGCTCGACCGCTACGGCATTCGCCTCCTGCTCCCCGACGAGGACGACCAGCACCGCGAGGTCATGGCCGCCATCCGCGCCGTGAAGGCGGGCACCGGCGGCGCGGCGACCGCGTCCCTGGCCCGCGCCGCACGACGGCTGACCGACCGGGGCGCGGAGGCGATCATCGCGGGATGCACCGAGATCCCCCTCGGGCTTCCCGCCGACGCCGTAGACGTCCCCCTCATCGATCCGGCTGCCATCCTGGCCGGTGCCCTCGTCCACCGCGCCCGGGCGGCATGCGGGGCGATGTATCGTACGCAATATGTCGCTCGACAGCCCTGTCTCCCGCCGCCTCCTCAGTGACGAGGTCTTCCACCGCCTGCGCGACTCCATCGTCCGCGGCGAACTGGTGCCGGGGGAGAAGGTCAAAGACAGCGAGCTGGCCGAGCGCCTCGGGCTCAGCCGCACCCCCGTGCGCGAGGCCCTCGCCAGGCTCGCCGACATCGGGCTGGTCGAGGCCAAGCCGGGCGTTTACACCCGCATCACCACCCTCAACCGCCGCGACGCCGAAAAGACTCTCGCCGTCCTGCGCGCCCTCGACCAGCTCGCCATCGAGACCGCCGTGCCGGTCATGACCGAGCAGGACCTGGAGCACATGCGCGAAGCCAACCGGGACTTCGAACGCGCCGTGGCCGGTGACGACACGACGGCCGCACTCGCCGCCGACGACCGCTTCCACGCCGTCCCCATCGCGGCCGCGGACAACCCCGTGCTCAGCCGGATCGTCGAACAGGTCCACCCCCAGATCCACCGCATCCTCTACCGCAAGTTCTCCACGCTGCTCGGCGGCCGCAACACCATCGAGCACCACGACCAGCTGATCGACGTCTGCGCCACCGGCGATGCCCGCGCCGCCGCCGAGCTCTCCGGAGAGCACTGGTCCGCACTCGGCGGGCACATCAACGAGCTCTTCGACACCAACCAGTTCGCCGAAGCACCCACCGCTTGAGACGGCCGGTCCGTCAGCGCTTACCGAGCCAGATCGGGTTGGTCAGGGCGACCATCGGGCCCGGTATGCCCGACGTGCCGCCGTCCGGCGCCGGGTGGCGGACCTCGGCGCGGACATAGGCCGCGTAGGAGGGCGTGGTCGTCCACTCCACGGTGCCGGAGCCGGAGGCGGGCAGGGTGGTGGTGTACAGCGGGCCCTGGTCGGTGATGAAGCGGACCTGGTGGCCCGCGCCCGCGCCGGTGACCTTCAGGCGGACCGTCACCTCGGTGTCGGGGGCGACGGCCAGGCGGTCGGCGATTCCGGCGTGCTTGCCGCGGCCGTCCACCGCCTCGAAGGCGAGGTCGACCTCGGAGGACTCGGCGATCCAGCAGCGGCCGGCGCGGATGCCGTCCTGGAGGGCGGCGCGTGACAGGTCGTCGGCGAGGACGACGGTCTGGGGGAGACCGACGCGCTGGGGTTCGCGGTGGGCGTCGCTGTTGCCGACGGCGGGGAGCCAGCGGCCGTCCCCGCGGGCGGCGGCGACCAGGGTGTTGTCCCACTCCAGGACGGTCGCCTCGTCGTCCGGGCCGAAGTCCGCGTTCCACACCTCGACCGCGTCGGCCTCGTTGAAGCCGAACTTCCAGTTGCAGCCGACGCAGGTGCCGTGCGGGTGGGCCGGGATCACCAGGCCGCCCGCCTGGCGGATCTTGCGGGCGAACTGGCCGAAGCGGTTGTCGCGGGCGCGGTAGCGCCAGTCGATGAAGGTGCCCGGGGCGATACCGAGGGCGACCACATGGCCGTTCCGGGTGGTGATCTCCTCACCGGTGATGATCAGCAGGTCGTCGCCCCACAGGCCCTCGAACGCGCCGTGCGCGGACGTGGTGTTGTGCTCGGTGGTGGTGATGAAGTCGAGCCCGGCGGCGCGGGCGGCGGCGGCCAGCTCGGCCGGGGTGCGCTTGCCGTCGGAGTGCACGGTGTGCAGATGGGAGTCGCCCCGGTACCAGGCCCGGCCGCGCCCCTTGGCGCGCTGCGGCGGGTAAACGGGCTTCGGAGTCGTGCCCGGCTCGCCGAAGCGCAGGGTGACGGTGACCTCGTAGTCCAGGCCCTGCGGGGCGACCGTGTAGGGGCCGAGGACGACATGCCAGGTGCCCGCCCGAACGGGCCCGGCGAGATATCCGGGGGTGGCCTCCGCGGAGCTGATCGCGAACTCCGTACGGGCCCCGCCCGACCAGCCGCGGAAGCCGCGCCCGCCCAGCTCCGTACCGCGCTCGTCGAAGATGCCGATGTCGCACGCGTTCCCCTGCGTGCCCGCCGGGACGGTCGGCTTGTCGTACGTATAGGAGACGGCGATCTCGCGGACCCCGGGCGGCACCTCCACCGGCAGATAGACGAAGTCCGGGGAGCCGGTGGGGAGATGGCCGGAAATCGTACGGGCCCGATCCTCCCCGGGGCCCGCCTCGTCGGCCTGCGCGAAGGACACCGGGTCGAGCGTGAGCACCCCCGCCGCGCCCGCGAGCGCGGAGAGTCTGAGTACGTCCCGTCGCTGCATGCCTGCCCCCACCAGTCCGACCTGCCGTCGTGTCACACCGTTGTACGCGCGGATGACATCCGCGGAAAGCCCTGTGGATAACTCCATGGCGCTGCGGGAACATACGCGAGCCACACCGGCCAACCCGGAGGAGCGGCCCCTTCATGCGCATCGCGACCACCGTCTTCCTGACCGACGAGACCGTCCGCCCCGCCTGGCTCGGGCGCGAGCTGGAGCAGCGCGGGTTCGCCGGGCTGTATCTGCCCGAGCACACCCACATCCCGGTCAGCCGCGACACCCCCGCCCCCATGGGCGAGCCGCTGCCGCGCCCGTACGGACGCACCCTCGACCCGTTCGTGGCCCTCGGACAGGCGGCCGCCGTCACCGAGCGGCTGGGGCTCGGCACCGGCATCTGCCTGGTGGCCCAGCACGACCCGGTCGTCCTCGCGAAGAGCGTGGCCACCCTCGACCTCCTGTCCGGCGGGCGCTTCACCTTCGGCATCGGCTACGGCTGGAACGTCGAGGAGGCCGCCGACCACGGCACCGTCTGGGCGGACCGCCGCGAACTGGTCCGCGACCGGATGGCGCTGATGCGCGCGCTGTGGGCGGAGGAGCCCACGGCCCATCAGGGCCCGTACGCCTCGGTACGGGCGAGCCTGGCTTACCCCAAACCGGTGATCCGGGAGCGCCCGTCCGGCGATCCGCTCACCGGGCCGCGCACCCTGATCGGCGGGGCGGCCGGGCCGCGGCTGTTCGCGCACATCGCCGCGTACGCCGACGGCTGGCTGCCGATCGGCGGCGGGGGACTCAGCGAGTCCCTCCCCGCGCTGCGCCGCGTCTGGGCCGAGGCGGGGCGGGACCCGGCGGCGCTGGAGGTGGTGCCGTACGCGGTGCGCCCCTCGCCCGGCAAGCTCGCCCACTACGCCGACCTGGGCATCGAAGAGGTCGTCGTGCAGCTTCCGTCCGGGGACGAGACGGAGATCCTGCACACGCTGGACGCGTGCGCGCAGTACCTGTAGAGCGGTGGCTGTAGGCGGCATGAATATTCCCGGCACCGGCGCCGAATTGTCGTGATCAGACCCACAAAACCGCAGGCCCGGCCGGTCTGGCGGTGTCGGACACCACTCGTATGCTCGGAGGATGACCACGAGCGCGCAGGGAAACGAACCGAAGTCCCCCACCGCCAACGCGATGCGCCGTGCGCTCAAGCGCGCCCGCGAGGGCGTGGCGCTGGACACCGCCGAGGCGGCGGTGCTGCTCCAGGCGCGCGGGGACGACCTGAGCGACCTCGCCGCCTCGGCCGCGCGCGTGCGGGACGCCGGTCTGGAGGCCGCGGGCCGCCCCGGGGTCATCACCTACTCGCGCAGCGTCTTCATCCCGCTGACCCGTCTGTGTCGCGACAAGTGTCACTACTGCACGTTCGCGACCGTTCCCGGAAAGCTGCGCCGCGAGGGCCACGGCATGTTCATGTCCCCCGACGAGGTGCTGGACATCGCCCGCCGCGGTGCCGAAATGGGCTGCAAGGAGGCGCTGATCACGCTCGGCGACCGCCCCGAGGACCGCTGGCCCGAGGCCCGGGAGTGGCTGGAGGCCGAGGGGTACGACGACACGATCGCGTACGTACGGGCCATGGCGATCCGCATCCTGGAGGAGACCGGGCTGCTGCCGCACCTCAACCCCGGCGTCATGACCTGGACGGACTTCCAGCGGCTCAAGCCCGTCGCGCCCTCCATGGGCATGATGCTGGAGACCACGTCCGAGCGGCTGTGGAGCGAGCCCGGCGGCCCGCACTACGGCTCGCCGGACAAGGAACCGGCCGTCCGGCTGCGCGTCCTGGAGGACGCGGGCCGCAGCTCCGTCCCGTTCACCAGCGGGCTGCTGATCGGCATCGGGGAGACCTACGAGGAGCGCGCCGAGTCGCTGTTCGCGCTGCGCCGCGTGTCCCGCTCGTACCACGGCATCCAGGAAGTCATCGTGCAGAACTTCCGCGCCAAGCCGGACACGGCGATGCGCGGGATGCCGGACGCCGAGCTGGACGACCTCGTCGCCACCGTCGCGGTCGCCCGGCACATCCTGGGCCCGTCCGGCTGCATCCAGGCGCCGCCGAACCTGGTCGACGCGGAGTACGAGCGGCTCATCGGCGCCGGTGTCGACGACTGGGGCGGCGTCTCCCCGCTCACCCCGGACCACGTCAACCCCGAGCGCCCCTGGCCCCAGGTGGACGAGCTGGCCGAGCGGTCCGCCGCCGCCGGGTTCCACTTGCGCGAACGGCTCGCGGTCTACCCCGAGTTCGTCACGCGCGGCGAGCCGTGGCTGGACCCGCGGCTGCTGCCGCACGTCCGCGCGCTGGCCGACCCGGAGACCGGCCTCGCCCGCCCGGACGCCCTGCCCGCCGGGCTGCCCTGGCAGGAGCCCGACGAGGAGTTCACCGCCGCCGGTTCCGGCCGCACCGATCTGCACCGCACCATCGACACCGAGGGCCGCACCGGCGACCGGCGCGAGGACTTCGACGAGGTGTACGGCGACTGGGAGGCACTGCGCGAGGCCGCCGCCCCCGGCATGGTCCCGTCCCGGATCGACGCGGACGTGAAGGCCGCCCTGTCGCAGGCCGCCGACGACCCCACCCGGCTCACCGACCCCGAGGCGCTGGCCCTCCTGCACGCCGACGGGCCCGCGCTGGACGCCCTCACCCGCATCGCCGACGACCTGCGGCGGGCGGCGGTCGGCGACGACGTCACGTACATCGTCACCCGCAACATCAACTTCACCAACGTCTGTTACACCGGCTGCCGCTTCTGCGCCTTCGCGCAGCGCCGCACCGACGCCGACGCGTACACCCTCTCCATGAACCAGGTCGCCGACCGCGCCCAGCAGGCATGGGACGTGGGCGCGGTGGAGGTGTGCATGCAGGGCGGCATCCACCCGGACCTGCCCGGTACGGCGTACTTCGACGTCGCCCGGACGGTGAAGGAGCGCGTCCCCGGGATGCACGTCCACGCGTTCTCCCCGATGGAGGTCGTCAACGGCGCCAGCCGCACCGGGATGTCCCTCCGCGAATGGCTGACGGCGGCGCGCGAGGCGGGCCTCGACACCATCCCCGGCACGGCGGCCGAGATCCTGGACGACGAGGTGCGCTGGATCCTCACCAAGGGCAAGCTGCCCACGGCGACCTGGGTGGAGGTCATCAAGACCGCGCACGAGCTGGGCATCCGCTCGTCCTCGACGATGATGTACGGCCATGTCGACCAGCCGCGCCACTGGCTGGGCCATCTGCGGCTGCTGGCGGAGATCCAGCAGGAGACGGGCGGCTTCACCGAGTTCGTCACCCTCCCCTTCATCCACACCAACGCCCCCGTCTACCTCGCCGGTATCGCCCGCCCCGGCCCCACCACCCGCGACAACCGCGCGGTGACGGCCATGGCGCGGATCCTCCTCCACCCCCACATCCCCAACATCCAGACCAGCTGGGTCAAGCTCGGCACCGAGGGCGCGGCCGAGATGCTGCGCTCCGGCGCCAACGACCTGGGCGGCACCCTCATGGAGGAGACCATTTCCCGCATGGCGGGCTCCTCGTACGGCTCGTACCGCTCCATCCAGGACCTCATCGGCATCGCCGACCTGGCGGGCCGCCCCGCCCGCCCCCGGACGACGACGTACGGGGACGTATCGGAGGAACGGCAGAAGGCGGCCCTCGCCTCGGACGGCCACCTTCCGGAGCTGCTACCGGTGCTCGGCGACTGAGCCCTGCCGCCAGGCGGTTTCCCGGAGCAGCCGCAGCCCGTTGAGGCCGACGAGGACGGTGGAGCCCTCGTGCCCGGCGACGCCGAGCGGCAGCGGCAGCTGCCCGGCCAGGTCCCAGACGACCAGCGCGGTGATGCAGACCCCGGCGATGACCAGGTTCTGGACGACCAGGCGCCGGGCGGTGCGGGAGAGCCGTACGACGGCGGGCAGGGCGGTCAGTTCGTCCCGTACGACGACCGCGTCGGCGGTCTCCAGGGCCAGGTCGGAGCCCGCCCGGCCCATGGCGACGCCGGTGTGGGCGGCCGCCAGGGCGGGGGCGTCGTTGACGCCGTCGCCGACGACCATGACGCGGCGCCCGGCGTCGGCCAGCTCCCGTACGGCGGCCACCTTGTCCTGCGGCAGCAGCCCGGCGCGTACGTCGTGGATGCCGGTCTCGGCGGCGAGGCGGTCGGCCGCGCGCCGGTTGTCGCCGGTGAGCAGCACCGGCGCGGCGCCGGTCAGCGCGGTGAGGCCGCCGACCGCCTCCGCCGCGCCGGGGCGGAGCCGGTCGGCGAGGCCGAGCACTCCGGCCGGGCTGCCGTCCGTGAGGACGGCGACGGCGGTACGGCCCTCCGCCTCCACCTCTTCGTACGCCGCCGAGTCGTCCCCCAGGAGCCGGGCGGGCGCCCCGACCCGCACCTCGCGCCCCTCCACGGTCGCGGTGACGCCGAGCCCGGGCGTGGAATCGAACCCCTCGGCGTCCGGCAGCGACAGCCCGCGGGCGTGTGCCGCGTCCACGACGGAGCGGGCCAGGGGGTGTTCGCTCGGCCGCTCCGCCGCGGCCGCGAGCCGCAGCAGCGCGTCCTCGTCCAGCCCCGAACCGGGCAGCGGACGCACCTCGGTCACCCGGGGCGTGCCCTCGGTGAGGGTGCCGGTCTTGTCCAGGGCGACGCAGTCCACCTGCCCCAGACGCTCCATGACGACGGCCGACTTCACCAGCACGCCATGGCGCCCGGCGTTGGCGATGGCCGACAGCAGCGGCGGCATGGTGGCCAGCACGACCGCGCACGGGGACGCGACGATCATGAAGGTCATCGCGCGCAGCAGCGTCGGCTGAAGCGCGGCACCGAGGGCGAGCGGGACCGCGAACAGGGCGAGCGTGGCGGCCACCATCACCAGCGAGTACCGCTGTTCGACCCGCTCGATGAACAGCTGCGTGGGTGCCTTGGTCTCCGACGCCTCCTCGACCATCCGCACGATGCGGGCGATCACCGAATCCGACGGGTCGCGCTCGACCCGTACCCGCAGCGCCCCGGTGCCGTTGACGGTCCCCGCGAACACCTCGTCCCCGGCCGCCTTGGCCGCGGGCAGCGGCTCGCCCGTGATGGTGGCCTGATCGACCTCGCTCGCCCCGTCCAGCACCCGCCCGTCGGCCCCGACCCGCTCCCCGGGCCGGACCAGCACCGTGTCCCCGACCGCCAGCGCGTCGGCGGCCACCGTCTCCTCGCCGCCGCCGGGCAGCAGCCGGGTGGCGGTCGCGGGCGCCAGGTCCAGCAGCCCGCGCACCGAGTCGGCCGTCCGCGCGGTGGCGACCGCCTCCAGGGCGCCGGACGTCGCGAAGATGACGATCAGCAGCGCGCCGTCCAGCACCTGCCCGATGGCCGCCGCGCCGATCGCCGCGACCACCATCAGCAGATCCACGTCCAGCGTCTTGTCCTTGAGGGCCTTCAACCCCTCCAGACCCGGCTCCCACCCCCCGGTGACGTACACGGCGATGTACAGCGGCTCCCACACCCAGTCGGGCGCACCGGCCAGCTGCCCCGCCAGCGCGACCAGGAACAGTACGAGCGCGGACAGCGCCCAGCGGGCCTCCGGCAGGGCGAGCACACGGGTACGGCGACGGGGCACGGCCGACGGCCGGGCCGTCGGCGGCGCGGAGCGGTCGATGAGCGTGGAGGTCATGGCCGCACACCGTACCACCAACAATTGAACAAGTATTCATGCATCGGGTGGTCCGTAGGATGAGCCCATGGGTCATGGAGCACAACCCCCCGCCGGTGACGCCACCGCCCCGCGCGCCCGCCTCACCCCCGACAACGCCCCGACGGTCGCCGCCACCCTCCAGGCCCTCGCCACCCCGTCCCGCCTGCTGATCCTGGCCCGCCTCCGCGAAGGCCCCTGCCCCGCCACCGAACTCGCCGAGGCCGTCGGCATGCAGCAGTCCGCCTGCTCCCACCAACTCCGCCTGCTCCGCAACCTGGGCCTGGTCACCGGCACCCGCCAGGGTCGCTCGGTCGTCTACTCCCTCCACGACAACCACGTGGCGGAACTCCTCGACCAGGCCCTCCACCACGTCGAACACCTCCGCCTGGGCGTCACCGACTGACCGTCCCGCCGTCCTCTTCCGGACCCGGTGTCGTCGGCCACGGTTACCCTGATCGAGGGGGAAGGGGGAGCTGTGGCAGCGCAGCGGCCGACGATGCGGGACCTGATCCGGCGGCGACGCCGGTTCGTGGGGCGGCGCCAGGAGATGCGCTACCCCGGGCCCTCTGTCGTCGGCGTCCGCGGGCTGTGAGACTGGCCGTCCACCGAGGCTCCCCGGGGGCGGAGAGGCGGCGCGCCGTGATCGATCGCAGCATCCTGACCGAGAGGGAATACCGGGACGACCGCCACCTCGCGGCGCGGCAGGCGCTGTACGCGTATCAGGAGCCGCGGCACGATCTGCCGGGCCTGGCCGTCGCCCAACTGCGGGGCGTGCGCGGTCCGGTGGTGGACGTGGGGTGTGGGAACGGTGTGTACGGGGCGCGGTTGCGGGCGGAGCGGCCGGAGGTGGCGGTGCTGTCGCTCGATCTGTCGCCGGGGATGCTGGCCCCGGCCGCGGGGCGGGCGGCGGTGGCGGACGCGCAGGCGCTGCCGTTGGCGGACGGGAGCTGTGGGGCGGTGCTGGCGATGCACATGCTGTACCACGTGCCGGACGTCCCGCGGGCGATCCGGGAGCTGCGGAGGGTGCTGGCGCCCGGTGGAGTGGCGCTGGTGTCGACGAACAGCGGGCGGGACAAGGCCGAGATCGCCGAGATGTGGCGGCGGGCGGTGGGGGAGGGGAGGCCGTCGTTCAGCGGGCGGTTCACGCTGGAGGAGGCGCCCGCCCTGCTGGGGGCGGCCTTCGCCGAGGTGCGGGTCGTCGAGCTGACGGGGACGATCACGGTCCGGGAGCCGGGGCCCGTCATGGCGCACATGGCGTCGTACGAGACCTGGGCGGACGGCAGGGGCGGTGACGCGGGGGAGGTGCTGCGGCGCGCGGAGCGGATGGTGCGGGAGGAGATCGACGCCAAGGGCGCCTTCGAGGTGACGAGCCGTTGCGGGATCTTCGTCTGTTCGGGGTGATGCGCCGCCCGTGCGCCTGCGTGCGAGCGGTCAGGACCTCAGCCGCCCGGGCCGGTTCCGTAGCCCAGGACGGAGCCGGACCTCCCGTTCCTGAAGGTGAGACCGAACGCCGGGGCGCTGAAGGACGTGGCGCCTTTTGCCGTGTTCCCGTCCGCCGATCCGCGCAGCACCCACACCGCGCCGTCCTCCTCGGCGTCGAAGCGGCCTCGCGCCTCGGGCCGGGCGGGCACGCCGTCCGTCCCCGGGGTGAGCGTGGTGGAACGGGACGGGCCGACACCACGGGCGGAGCCGTACTGCCGTGCGGACCGCCTGGACGCCGAACGCGCCCGCTGCCACGGCGGCCACGGCAGCGGCGGCGCCGAGTTTGCTGATGCGCTGAAGGTCTCCTGGTGGATCATGGGGCTACGGCCGAGAGATGGGGCCAGGGGACCCCGCAGCGACCGGCGTTTGGGGCCGCGGGCCGCCCGCACCCGGCTCGCGGCCCCGCGTGCGCCACTCGCCGACCTGCGCGTCAGGAACCGCCGGGTTGGTTCGCATCAGCGGCAGGCTCCCGCAGCTCTTCGTTGAGCCGCTGGGCCTCTTCCAACTGATCTTCGAGCATGACGATGCGGCAGGCGGCATCGATCGGAGTGCCCTGGTCGACGAGTTCGCGAACGCGTGCCGCGATGCGCAGCTGGTAGCGGGAGTAGCGGCGATGACCGCCCTCGGAGCGCAGAGGGACGATGAGGCGGGCTTCCCCGACGGCCCGCAGGAAGGCGGGTGTGGCGCCGATCATCTCGGCGGCGCGACCCATGGTGTACGCGGGGTAGTCGTCGTCATCGAATTTGTCGGGGGCTCGCTCTCGGGGCTTCGAATTCATCGCACCTCTCTGTGGGACGCATCGAGGGGCCCTGGTGCCATATGGCACCAGGGCCCCGAGGGTTCAACACCATCTACCGGCGCTGTGCACCGGCCTTCTGTTTCCGCTGCCTGCCCTGGGGACGAGGCGCGGGGATCGCGGCTGCGTGACCGGGGACCACCTTCCAATCCGGGGCCTGCGGTACCCGAGCGGACCAGGTCCGTGCTCGGGCGATCCTGATGGCGTCTCCCTCCTTTCCTGTTTCTCTCACTGTTCTTGCCGGCACTGCTGTCGTGCGTCATGCGTGGTGGTCCTGGGAGCCACCCGGCCCGGCAGCCAGTGGCGGGACCTTCCTGCACTTCCCGGCCCCGCCACTCCGCTGTCGTTCCGTGTTCCGCTCGCGGCAGTTCGTCTCTGCCGCGCCTGACTGACCTCGTTGGCTACGCGAGAAACAGTAGCGACAGGAGCACCGTATGTCTACTGCGGCCGATGCAGATTTACCCCTACTGCCGCAACAGGCCCAGGACGGCCCGGACCCGGGAGGGGCGGAGAAGTGAAGGTGGCGGCGCGGCGACGGTTACCTCGGCCGTCACCGGCGCCTCTCCTGCCGCGGTCCGGTGTCGGGTGGTTGGCGGATCCGGAGCGGCGCCCCCACCCCTCGCCTCGCCCGTTCGACTCCCGCGGGGCCTTCCATGGATCCACCGGCATCGCCTCCGGCGCCCACCGCGTGGCCGTCTTCCCGGCGGCCCGCTGATCTTCGGCGGCGCTCTCCCCGCCGATGCCCAATATGTAATGCCGCGAGCGCAGAAATATCCTCTGAATTGGTGAGGAGTTTTTACCCCACTGGCGGTGATCATCGATTTCCGTGCGTGATCCCGGCGCGCCATGCTACTGTCGTTGGCAGTTGCAGTTGTGGTTCCCAGACTTCAAGTGTCCTCGCCGTCGTATGCGGCGGGAATGCTTTTGTATTTTCCGGTGCATTTCCGGAGGGGCGATCATCGCGGCGATGCGGGGTCCGCAACGTGTGGGCTCCGGGCACTGCGCCCGAAGGAGATATGGCATGGCTACTGGCACCGTGAAGTGGTTCAACTCGGAAAAGGGCTTCGGCTTCATCGAGCAGGACGGCGGCGGCCCCGACGCCTTCGCCCACTACTCGAACATCGCCGCCCAGGGCTTTCGTGAGCTCCAGGAGGGCCAGAAGGTGAACTTCGACCTCACGCAGGGCCAGAAGGGCCCGCAGGCCGAGAACATCGTTCCCGCCTGACGCTGACGCGTACAGCGACGTTGGGGCCCGCACTTTGGGTGCGGGCCCCAACTCGTTTTCGCTTCGTTTAATGGCAGCAGCATGGATTCGGTCCGTTCTTGCGATTCTTTTATGCGCGGCTCACTGCTGCCGAGAATTCCTCGACGTGCCGCATCGAGGAAGGTTCGCATGAAACGCACTGTCCGGACGAACCACCGCTCCGCCCGCTCCCGCTCCGGGGGGAACGGCCGTCGTCCCGCCGCGCCGCAGGGGGAATTCGCCCTGCCCGTCACCCGTACCCCCGCTCTGCCTCCGGCCGAGACCTTCGCCGAGCTGGACATGCCGCCCGCGCTGCTGGCGGCCCTGGCAGCGGAAGGCATGTCCGTGCCGTTCCCGATCCAGGGCGCCACGCTGCCGAACTCCCTCGCGGGCCGCGACGTCCTGGGCCGTGGGCGCACCGGCTCGGGCAAGACCCTCGCCTTCGGCCTGGCCCTCCTGGCCCGCACCGCCGGACAGCGCGCCGAGCCCCGCCGGCCCCTGGGGTTGGTTCTGGTCCCCACACGAGAGCTCGCCCAGCAGGTCACCGACGCGCTCGCCCCCTACGCCCGGTCGCTGAAGCTGCGGCTGGCCACCGTCGTCGGCGGTATGGCGATCGGCCGGCAGATCAGCGCTCTGCGCGGTGGAGCCGAAGTCGTCGTCGCCACTCCCGGGCGGCTCAAGGATCTCATCGACCGTGGTGACTGCCACCTGAACCAGGTCGGCGTCACCGTGCTGGACGAGGCGGACCAGATGGCCGACATGGGCTTCATGCCTCAGGTCACCGCCCTGCTGAACCAGGTGCGGCCCGAAGGGCAGCGGATGCTCTTCTCGGCCACCTTGGACCGCAACGTCGACCTTTTGGTCCGGCGCTACCTGGCCGACCCGGTCGTCCACTCCGTCGACCCCTCGGCGGGTGCCGTCACCACGATGGAACACCACCTGCTGCACGTCGACAGCGCCGACAAGCACGCCACCACCACGGAGATCGCCGCCCGCGACGGCCGGGTGATCATGTTCCTCGACACCAAGCACGCGGTGGACAGGCTCACCCAGCACCTGCTGGACAGCGGCGTCCGCGCCGCCGCGCTGCACGGCGGCAAGTCCTAGCCCCAGCGCACCCGCACGCTCGCCCAGTTCAAGACCGGCGATGTGACGGTACTGGTGGCCACCAACGTCGCGGCCCGCGGCATCCACGTGGACAACCTCGACCTCGTGGTCAACGTGGACCCGCCCAGCGACCACAAGGACTACCTGCACCGCGGCGGCCGCACCGCCCGGGCCGGCGAGTCCGGCAGCGTCGTCACCCTCGTCCTGCCGGGCCAGCGCCGTGACATGACCCGCCTCATGAGCACGGCCGGCATCACCCCGCACCACACCAAGGTCCGCTCCGGCGAAGCCGAACTGAGCCGGATCACCGGCGCCCAGGCGCCCTCCGGTATCCCCGTCACCATCGCCGTGCCGGTCGTCGAACGTGCCAAGCGCGGTGGCTCCTCCTCGCGGGGACGGCGCAGCCGCCCGGCCCGGGCCCGCCGCGCCGCCGGATCGACCCGGGCGGGGTCGGGGGCCTCGCAGCGGCGGTCCAACTTCGGCTCGGCCGCCTGAGCCCGGGACCGGACGCTCACGTACGGCTCCGCTGATCTCTCCGGCCGGCCATCCGATTCCGGCCTCTCTTCGACCCTGTTGAGGCATTTATGCGCTGTGTCATTGCCCGCTTCCCCTTCGATCTGATCAAGAGTGAGGTCGAGCAAGCGATGGCGGGTATCAAACCCGAACCCGTCACGGGAGACTTCGTGATCATCGGCCGCCATCATTACCCCGTCAAGCAAGTGGGCGCGGTCATCACCCGTCAGGACCGCCGTGACTTCACTGCCGACGAGGTCACCCGAGCACTGACCCGCCTAGGTTTCACCTGCCGTTCCGTTCCCGTATCCGTAGCCGACGCGGCCCACACCCCACTTGAGGCCGCCTCAGCACTGCTCGGCTCCCCGGAACGTGCCTGACCGGGATCGACACGGTTGCACGATGAGGGCCCCGACCGCACGGCGGTCGGGGCCCTCATCCGTCCGCGTCCAGCGGTTTGTGCACTGTCCGTTATCCGGTGCGCCATTTCGGAATGAGGTGGTCCGCCGCACTATCCGTGATGACGCCTTCACAATTCACCGCCCCATTGACGGCATCCGGAATCGATCAAAGAGTGTCCATTACAGTCAAAGGCACTCCCGGCCATAGAGGTATCGAAGAAAAGGGGAAAGGTCGTGACCGCAACCGCCAGCGCAGCGACCGGCGTATGGGGCCGCGCCGAACAGCAGGACTTCCGCAGCCGGGTACGGGGCTGTCTGCTCGGCGGGGCGATCGGGGACGCGCTGGGGGCGGCCGTGGAGTTCTCCTCGCTGGCCGACATCCGGGCGAACCACGGCCCGCAGGGCGTGACGGACTTCCTGCCCGCGTACGGGCGGCGCGGCGCGGTCACCGACGACACCCAGATGACCCTGTTCACCGTGGACGGCCTGATACGCGCCCAGGTGCGCCGCGACACCGGCGCCTGGCATCCGCCCACCGACATCCACTCCGCACACCGCCGCTGGTACGCCACCCAGCGCGACTGGGGCCCCGACGAGCGCCGCGAGGACGACGGCTGGCTGGCCCGCGAGGAGTGGCTGTACGCCCAGCGCGCCCCGGGGCGGGCCTGCCTGACCGGGCTCGGGGACGCGACCATGGGCACCCTGGAGGTGCCCAAGAACCCCGACTCCAAGGGATGCGGCGCCGTGATGCGCTCCGCGCCGTTCGGGCTGCTGGTGGGGTGGGAGCCGCAGTTGGTGTTCCAGCTGGCCATCGAGTGCGCGGCCCAGACCCACGGCCACCCCACCGGATACCTGGCCGCGGGCGCGTTCGCCCTCGTCGTCCACGGGCTGGCCCGCGGGGAGGCGCTGGACGGCGCCGTCCAGCGCGCCCTGGCCCATCTGTCCGGCCGCCCCGGCCACGAGGAGACCACGGACGCGCTGCGGCGCGCGCTCGGCGCCGTACGCCAGGGGCTGCCGACGCCCGAGCGCGTCGAGTCGCTCGGCGAGGGCTGGACCGGTGAGGAGGCGCTGGCCATGGGGCTGTACTGCGCCCTCGTCGCCGAGGACGTACGGCACGGTCTGCTGCTCGCCGTCAACCACGGCGGGGACAGCGACTCCACGGCGGCGATCTGCGGCAATCTGCTGGGCGTGCTGCACGGCGAGACGGCGCTGCCGCCCGCGTGGCTCGCCGAGGTGGAGGGCCGCGGCACGATCCTGGAGCTGGCGGACGACTTCGCGATGGAGATGACCCAGGGCCCCGCCCTGCACAGCCCCGAGAACTCGGCGCCCGCCTGGCTCAGCCGCTACCCGCGCGCGTAGGACGCGCGGAGGACCGGCCCTCCCGGCGCGGGTCGGCGGTTTCCCGGGCATGTGGGAACCCGCCCGCATCGTCCGCATCACGGCTAACCTGTCCCGTGACGAGCAAGCACCCGGGAAGGCCAGGACATGACCACCCAGCCGGACGAGTACGACGGGCCGCTCATCCCCATGCCCGAGCTGACTCTCCCCGCGTTGCGCCAGGCTGTGGCGGTGGTCGTCCCGTCCCGTCTTCCAGAGCTGTTCGAGGACATGCAGAAGGCGTTCGTTCAGGCCGGCGAGGAAGGCAGCGTCGTCCCCATCCAGATGTTCTATCGCCAGTGGGGGGTCGTCGTGGCCATTGAACGGCACCCCGAGGTGGCCAGGCGGCTCCATGCGGCGGAGCGGGCCATGGAGAGTGAGGATCCCCAGGTACGGGCACGGGCCATCCGCGAAGCCGGGGATATCGTCCGCGCCGCCCATCGTGAGGTCGAGGGTGGCTGAGTGGACGTGGGAGCACGATCCGGACGACCTTCTCGACGGCCTGCCACCTGAGGCATATGCGGAACTCGACCAGCTCGCCCGGGAGATCGCGGTACGTGACTCGATGGTCTTCCTGGACTGTGCTTCCTCTACGGGGGCTTCACCGGGAGTGCGCACCGAGCGCCGGGGCAGGCTGTTGCTCACCTATCTCACGGACGTCCGCGGCGAGCGCATCGTGGTCATTCAGGTGGCCTGGTTCGCATGACCCCCTGCCGCGATCGCCCGAGCAGCGCAGGGCGCGGAAGGTGACAAGGGCCGCGACCGCCAGGAAGACGGTGCCGATGATCGGGTAGACGGCCGTCATCAGCATCTGGGGCGGCGTCTGGTGCAGCTCGACGCGCTGTTTCATGCTGTGCGGGGCGTACCAGATCATGAAGGAGCAGAAGAGCAGCCCGGTCAGCGCCGTGCAGCCGGCCCAGACCCGGGACGCCCGGCGGACCGTCTCGACGGCGAGCAGCAGCATCATCGGGAGCGCCCACACCCAGTGGTGGGACCAGGAGATCGGGCTGACCATGAGGGCGGTGACGGCGCAGCTGACGGCGGCCCAGGCGCGGGCGTGCGGGAGGGCGCGGTCGTCGGCGAGCTGGGCGGCGACGGCGGTCGCCAGGCCGAGGCAGCCGATCAGCGCGGCCGCGGCGAGCCACCACAGGCCGGGGTCGGGGGTGTGCAGCACCCGGGCGAGGGCGCCGCGCAGGTTCTGGTTGCCCGCGCCCTCGACGTCGCCGGGTCGGTCGGTGGCGAAGAGGACCTGGGTCCAGAAGCGGTGCGCGTCGTACGGCAGCGCCAGCGCCGACAGGCAGACGGTCCAGGCGAAGGCGGCCGTGGCGACGCCCGCCCGCCGCAGATGGTCGCTCGGCCGCAGACGGTCGCTTCCGAAACCGTATCCGGCCCGCGGCCGCCGCAGGCGCCGGATGGTGTCGATCAGCCCGGCGGCCGCGAGGAAGACGATGAAGAGCCCGGGGGTCAGCTTGATCCCGGTCGCGATGCCGGTGCCGGCCCCGGCCCAGCGGTGGCCCGTCGGGCGGGTCAGGTCCCACAGCACCAGGACGGCGACAGCCACGTTGATCTGGCCGTAGCGCAGGGTCGTCCACACCGGTTCGCACCACACCGCGAGCCCCGCCAGGGCCAGGACGGCGGCGGCGCGCGGCACCCGGTGCGGGCGGGCCACGAGCCGCAGGGACAGGTGGGCGAGGGCGACCATGAGGACGAGATTGACGGCGGTGCCGAAGGTGCGCAGGACGCCCGTGCCCATGAGGGTCAGCGGGGTGAACAGCATGGCCGCGAACGGCGGATAGGTATTGGGCAGATGGTGCACGCTCGCCCGCATGTCGTACAGATCCGCCGCATTGCGTACGGTCCAGCCCTCGGCCTGGTAGACCAGCAGATCGACCATGGACACCTCGGCGGCCCGCTGCGCGATCCAGAAGCCCGTGAACGACAGCAGACAGAACACCGCCGCGCAGAGCGTGGGCCGCCGAGTGATCATCTGTGTCGCGGTCACGGGGGTCGCTCCAGAGGTGCATGAGGCGGCGGACGGCACAGGCAGCCGACGATAGTTCATTCCGGAAGAGGGCCCCACCTGGGGGAATGGTTGCCTGTGCGGCCACAGTCGTGGGCCCCGGCCACCCTGGAGCGAGGGTGACCGGGGCCCGGTGGCGCTGCCGCCGTACGACGGGGGCGGCCGGGGCGTCAGTCGGACGCGCCCGACACCTTCGTACGGCCCGTCGCGCCCGACGCCGGAACGGACCGCGCGGCACCCGCCGAGCCCGGTCCGTCGCCGTCCGAGTTGAGCGCGGCGAGGATGGCGTCGCGCTCGGGGGTGTCCTCCGGCTTCAGGTAGCCGATGGCGATGAAGAGCACGAGCGAGACCGCGAGCGGGACGGCGACCTGGTACTCCAGGTTGACGCCGCCGTCGACCGCGTCGTTGATCGGGTAGTTGACCAGGTAGAAGGCGATCAGGCCCAGCGCCCAGCTGGTCAGCGCCGCCGTCGGCCCGGACTTGCGGAAGGCGCGCAGCATGCCGAGCATCAGCGGGATCGCGATCGGCCCCATCAGACCGGCGACCCATTTGATGACGACGGTGATGATGTCGCCGAAGAAGGGCGAGTTCACCTGGGTGGCGATGCCCATCGACAGGGCGAGGAAGAGCAGCGTGGTGTAGCGGGCGGCGAGCAGCCCGGTGCGGGTGCTCCACTGCCGTACGGACGTGAAGATCGCGGGCATGATGTCACGGGTCACCACCGCGGCGATCGCGTTGGCGTCCGACGAGCACATGGCCATGGTGTGCGAGAAGAAGCCGACGATGACCAGCCCCAGCAGACCGTGCGGCAGCAGGTGTTCGGCCATCTGCGCGTACGAGTCGGCGGGCTTGTCCGTCTTGATGATCAGCGGCGCGACCCACATCGGGAAGAACAGCACCAGCGGCCAGACGCACCACAGGACGGCCGACAGCCGGGCCGAGCGCTTGGCGGAGTGGGCGCTGTCGGTGGCCATGTAGCGCTGCGCCTGGTTCCACATGCCGCCGTTGTACTCGAACGTCTTGATGAAGAGGTAGGAGAGCAGGAAGATCAGCGTGTACGGGCCGACGGTCGGCTCGGCGTGGCTGTCGGGCAGGTCGTCCCAGACGGTCCAGAAGGTGCTGAAGCCGTCCAGCTCGTTGAGCACGGCGATCAGCATCGCGATGCCCGCCACGAACTGGATGACGAACTGGCCGAGTTCGGTGAGCGCGTCGGCCCAGAGTCCGCCGACGGTGCAGTAGACGGCGGTGACCGCGCCCGTGATCAGGATGCCCTGGTTGAGCGAGACGCCGGTGAAGATGGAGAGCAGGGTGGCGATGGCCGCCCACTTGGCGCCCACGTCCACGATCTTCAGCAGCACCCCGGACCAGGCCAGCGCCTGTTGGGTGGGCAGGTTGTAGCGGTTCTTCAGATATTCGAGGGGCGAGGCGACGCCCAGCCTGCTGCGCACCCGGTTGAGGCGCGGCGCGAAGAGGTTCGCGCCGATCGCGATGCCGATGGCGATGGGAAAGGACCAGGTGACATAGGAAGTGACGCCGTATTGGTAGGCGATGGCCGCGTAACCGGTGAACATTACGGCGCTGTAGCCGGACATGTGGTGCGAGATGCCCGAGAGCCACCAGGGCATCTTGCCGCCGGCGGTGAAGAAGTCGCTGACGTTGTCCACGCGCTTGTGGGACCAGACGCCGATGGCGACCATGACGCCGAAGTAGCCGATGAGTACAGCCCAGTCGAGACTGTTCATGTCCCCTCCCAGGGGTCCGCCTTGTGAACGGGAGCGCACTTCGCCGCGACGTTCCTTGGGGCGGTTCCCCCGAGCGGGAGCGGGGTACTTCCGGGATTGAACCGCTTGTCCGGGTGGCCGGTCAAGGGTTCGAGAGGTCATGAGTGTGAACGCAAGTCAGAAAGAAGAACGATTTTACGGTTTCTTGACCCGTCGAGGCGTTGTCGTGAACGGGTCCCCGAATCCAGGATGAGCGGGCACTTCGTCAGACGCACGCCCACGCAACGATGGGTCGGTACGGGAGCGGGATCCCGAAAGGCCGGACAGGAGTCGCGCTAACGCATCAGTTCACCGGCGTTCACCAGCAGCGACTGCCCGGTGATCGCCCGGGCCCGGTCGGAGGCCAGGAACACCGCGGCCTCCGCCACGTCGCCGTCCGTCGCCAGGTCGGGCAGCGCCATCCGGCCCGCGAGCCGCTGCTCGATCTCGGCCTCGGGTACGCCCTCGGTGTGCGCGGCGAACTGGACGTAACGCTGCACCGGCGGCCCCCACATCCAGCCGGGCTGCACGGTGTTGACCCGGATCCGGTGCGGGCCCAGCTCGCGCGCGAGCGAGTACATCGCCGAGGTGAGCGCCCCCTTGGACGCCGCGTACGCGGCCTGCCGCACCTCGCTGGGGGCGGCGACCGACGACTGCGTGCCGATGAGCACCACCGCGCCGCCGTTCCGCTTGAGCGCGGGGAGGCAGGCCCGGGTCATCCGCAGCGTCCCGAACAGGTTGACGTCCACCACGCGCTGCCAGGACGCGAAGTCGGCGTCCTCCAGGCCACCGAAGTGGCTGTCCAGCGCGGCCACGTTGACGACGGCGTCGATCCGGCCGAAGCGGTCCAGGGCGAGCGCGGCGAGCGCCTCGCACTGGGCCTCGTCCGCGATGTCGGTGGCCCGGTGGGCGGTGCGCGTGCCGTCCGGGTCGAGCTCCTTCGCGGTCTCGGCCAACCGCTCCCCGGTGCGTGCCCCGAGGGTCACTTGGGCGCCCTCGCGCAGACAGGCGGCGACGATGCGGTGGCCGAGGCCGGGGCCGACGCCGGAGACGATGACCGTTCTGCCGCGCAGCATGGGGCCTCCCTCGGGGCTGACGCTGCGTCAGGGTAGGCGTGGAGACCGCGAAAGGCCATACCCGGCCCGCAACGTATGGGGACGCGGCGTGGATCGTGCCGCACCCCCTCCACAGCTGACGTGACGTCAGCTACACCTGATGGGCATGACGAGCGACGCGAGCGAGGACACCCGCGGCGAGCTGTACGGCGAACTGGCCTCCGTCGGCCCCTACGGGGTGCGCCCGGGGCACGCCCTGATCACGATGGTCGAGCCGCATCCCGGCCATGAGTACGCGTACAACCGCTGGTACGAGGACGACCACTTCATCGCGGGCGCGATGGCCATGCCCTGGATCTACGCCGGGCGCCGCTGGGTCGCCACCCGCGACCTCCAGCGGCTGCGCTACCCGGAGAAGTCGGCGGTCGCCCAGCCGGTCACCGCGGGCTGCTACCTCACCGTCTACTGGCTCACCGAGGACCGCTACGCGGAGCACATGCGGTGGACGGTCGGCATCAACAAGCGGCTGAACCGGGACGGCCGGGTCTTCCAGGAGCGCACCCACGTCCTGACGGCCTTCCACGACCGGGAGGCGACCGTCTACCGGGACGGGGCGGCCGGGCCGCGCGACCACCATGCCCTGGACCATCCCTACGCCGGGCTGGTCCTGGAGGTCATCGAGAGCGAGAGCCCCGAACGCCGCGGCGAGCTGCTGGAGTGGCTCCGGACCCGCCATCTGCCCCGCCGCCTGGCCGGCTCGCCCGCCGCGATGGTGACCGTCTTCCGCCCGACCCCGCTGCCGTCGGACCGGATGGCGTACGTCAAGCAGGTGGAGGGCGTCGACACCAGGCTGACCCTGCTCTGGTTCCTCCAGCGCGATCCCCGCGAATGCTGGGACGAATACCTGACGGGGCTCGACACCGATGTGGAGCGGTCCGGACTCGGCCGGGTGGAATTCGTCGCGCCGTTCATTCCGACGATTCCCGGTACGGACCAATACGTCGCGGAGCTGCGATGAAAGCGACGGAAACCGAAATGCGACGAGCCCTCTCGGCAGGGACGGCGGCCGGTCGAGAGGGCTCAGTGGCTGTGGTGCGAAACAGCGGTTCTACAGGGCCGGACCGCACGGTCGCGGCCGGTCGAACAGCGGGATCAACCGAGGTCGAAGGCTCCGCCGTGGACATCGGCGACGAAGGCCGACCAGGAGGCGGGGGCGAAGCTGAGCGTCGGTCCGTGCGGGTCCTTGGAGTCGCGCACGGCGATCTCGTCGACGACCGGGGAGGCGACCTCTACGCACGCGCCGTTTCCTGCGGAGTACGAGGATTTCACCCAGGTACTCGTCTTTCCCTGCTGAATGGACACAATTGCTCCGATGCGTTTTGTTGACGAGATGCACCCCCGTTTGGAGGCGAAGCCGACGTTACTCGTCAACATCGTCAGGAAAGGTGGCCATTCACTCGACCGGGTGGCATATTCCATTGGCCCCTTCCGCGGCAGGGTACGGAGGTGTACGCTCCGCCCTCGCTCGCGACCGGCGTCGTCAGCCCTCCCCGTGCCGACGCGCGTGGTCCTGTGCCACCTCGGTGATGAACTGGCGGCTCTGGTCCACGTTCAGCGCCTGGGCCCGCAGGTGCTCGTACATCATGCTGTAGCTCTGCACATCGGTGAGCTTCTCCAGGTAGAGGTCGCTCGTGACGCCCTCCAGATAGACGACGCTCGTATCCGACTCGTCCGAGAACTCCAGGATCGTGAACTGCCCGCTCATGCCCGGGTGCGAGCCCATGCCGAACGGCAGCGCCTGCACCGTCACATGCGGCTCGTGGCTCATGCGGACCAGATACTCCAGCTGATCGCTCATGATCTTGTGGTTGCCCACCACGCGCCGCATCGCCGCCTCGTCCACCACGGCCCACAGCCGCAGCGGGGTCAACGGATCGGTGATCCGTTCCTGCCGCCGCAGCCGCACCTGCACCCGCTGGGCGATCTGGTCCGGGCCGACCTCGGGCAGCGCCCCGCTGATGACCGCCTCCGCGTACTCCGGGGTCTGCAACAGCCCCGGCATCACCTGGGGTTCGTAGACCCGCAGGGACGCCGCGTCCGTCTCGAAGCCGATGTAGACGCTGTACGGGACGTCGCCGAAGGCGTTCCACCACCCCTGCTGGCGCGACTCCTTCGCCATTTGCATCAGGGAATCGACCAGGGCCTTGTCCTCGACCTTGTACGTACGGCAGAGATCGCGCACATCGCGCTGGCTGATGCTGCGACGGCCGTTCTCCAGTCGGCTGATCTTCGACTGGGAGACCATCAGCTCCTCCGCCACCTCCTCCGCCGTCATGCCCTTCTCCTGGCGGAGCCTGCGCAGTTCCTGGCCCAACCGGCGTCGCCGGACAGTGGGGCCGACGTTCGATGTCACGGGACGTGCACCTCCGGCTTCGTACTGCTGATACATGCTGTTCAGCAGCCTGCCACTACCGGACCCGGCCGCGCTGGGAAATGGCCCGACAAACACCGTACAAAGGGCGGTCGAACACGCGCGCGGGGCGGCGGGACGGCCGGTCGTCCGGAACGGCCGTCCCACCACCCCGCGCTTCAGCGGCTCCCGAACCGGGTCGGTGGGGACTGCGGTGCGGTCGGTGGAGCGGAATGGTGCTCGCTGGTGCTGTATCGGTTCTGCGGGCTCTGGCGAGCCCGTTCGGTGCCCTGGAAAAGTGCCCTGCCGTGCGCTGTGGTGCCCTGTCGTGCGCCGTGGTGCTCCGAGAAGCTCCTCCGGGCCCCGGAGCCGCTCACGGATGCTGTGCGGCGTCCTGAGGCGCCCTGGGGGCCTCCTGGTGATGGGTCAGCGCGCTCCGACGCGGGCCATGCTCCCGCGGCGGGACGGCTGTGCCGGAACCCCGGCCGCGGGCTCCGCGGCGCGCGCTCCCGGCGGTCGGCCGGGCGCCGGTGCGCGCCGTGGCTGCGCCGCGACACCGTTCTGCACGTCCATCACGGCGTGCGCCACCAGACCGCCCATCGGGTCGTGCCTGATCAGATCCCGGAGCCTGGAGCGCGAGGAGCGCCCCTCGTTCCCGGGATACAAGTGCTTGCCGAGCCCGACCGCATGGGCCAGGGCGGCGAGCGCGGCGGTCCGCGGGTCCGGCGGTACGCCGGTGCGGATCGCACTGTCCAGCCGGTTCCTGATCTCCCGGCTGATCGCCGTGTCCGTCGCCTGGTAGCGAGTCGTCGGCAGTACCCCGCACATCTGGCCCGCCACGGCATGCACCATGCCGCACCGCTCCAGGTGCGTGAGATACGTCTGGCGCAGCCCCAGCCGGGGCCCGCCGATCCAGTGGACAGCCCGAACCGGACTGCCGCGACGGCGCAGCAGTTCCAGTGCGGAGTCCAGAGTTGGATCTCCAGTCGGCCGTGGCAGCACCACGGCGATACGATCCCCGTCAGGGGCTATCCGTCCGGCCAAGGCCAGCTCTACTAGCTGTGCCCCGGCCAGACCGAGGTCGAGCGACTGCGGCTGCGCCGTGGTACCCGTGGTCGGGTCCAGGGCCAGCAGCAGAAGCTCCTCCGGAATTGTTCTGCGGCTCCTGCCCATCCATGCCTCCCCGCGTGGATGAATGACAGGGTGACCCCTGCCACATTGGTCTGTCGAGAGTGCCTGGGGGATTTGGGTGGGAACCGGTAGGTATGTCTTTCTCGTCTAGCGGGTGAGCGATCACCCTGAGGCGCTCTCCGGCGGCGGTGTTGCACGGCCGCACGCCGGACACACAGGACACTGGATGATGGTTGTAATGCGGGACGCGGCGCCAGGAGGCGCCCGGCGTCCCGTGTGACGTATCGAGGAGGCATCGGTGGCGGGCGAGTCCCCCGGCAAGTCGGATCAGCAGAAGTCGTCGGGGGAGACGGCCAGGGGGGCACGCGATCCGCGGCTCACGGCCTTCCGGGAAGGGGAGGCCGACGGCGGGCATGCGTCGGTCGCCGTCGCCGAATCCGGCGCGGCCTCGGCGGAAGAGGAATCGGAACGTCCGGAAGCCGCCGGTTCGGGCGATGCGTCTGATGTTCGCGAAAGCGAATCGGCGGAGCCGGAGGGCGCGGAGACCGAGTCGGGGCTGCCGGTCCGCCCCAAGGACGAGGCGCCCTCGCCGGAGGCGACGTCCGGCGGAGCCGGTGAGACGGACAAGCCGGAAGGAAGCGACGCCCGCCTGCGGGAGGCCGTCGCGGCCTGGGTCGCGACTGACGAACCGGACGCCGAGGCGGAGGCCGGGGGCGACGGCAAGGGCGACGCGGGTGCCGAGGGTGCGGGTGCCGAGGGTGACGCCGCGTCCGACGACACGTCGTCGGACGCCGAGCCCGGCGGCGAGGGTGCGGGTGCGTCCCGCACGGAGAAGGCTGCCGCCGACGCCGAAGGTGATGAGGACCGCGAGGACGCCGACTCGGTCGACAAGGGCGAGGCTGCCTCGGACGACGCGTCGTCGGACGGTTCGGTCGATCGGAAGACCGCGGTGTTCCGCACGGCGGACGTGGCCGCCGACTCCGGCGGCGATGAGGACCGTGCGAAGGCTGCGTCGGACACCGAGTCCGACGGCGACGCCGAGTCCGGCGTAAAGGGTGACTCCGGTGCGTCCGGCGGCAAGGACGACGCGGGTGCGTCTCGTACGGAGAAGGCCGCTGCCGACGGCGACGACGCCGACTCCGGCGGCGAGGGTGACGCGTCGTCGGGCGGGTCGGTCGATCGGAAGACCGCGGCGTTCCGGACGCCGAAGACGGACCCGGACGCCGACCGTGACGACGACGCCGCGTCCGGCGACGGCAAGCGTGCCTCCGGTGGGCGGCGTCCGGCGTGGGCGGGGGCCGATGACGACGGCGACGAGGGCGGGGAGAAGGCCGCGTCCGGCGACGGCGACGCCAAGCCGTCCGGCCGGTCCGTCGATCAGAAGACCGCCGTCTTCCGCGCGCCCAAGGTGGACGAGGACGGCAAGCCGATCGACCGGCCCACCGCCGCGTTCGGGGTGCTCCCCGAGAAGAAGACGGGCGTCGACCAGCCCACCACCGCGATCAAGGCGCTCCCGGGCGACGCGGACAAGAGCGGCAAGGGCACCAAGCGGTCCGAGGGCGAGAACGAGCGCACCAGCAAGTTCGTACCGCTGCGTTCCCCCGACGACCCCGCACCCGCCCCCGCCTCCGCGAAGGCGAAGGCACCCGAGAAGGCGAAGGCACCGGCGAAGCCGGACACCGCTCCGGCGAAGCCGGGCGAACTGCCGGAGACCGAGCGCACCAAGCAGCAGCCGCTGCCGCCGCAGACGCCGGACGGGAAGCAGCCCGCGCCGCTGGATCTGCTGGCGGAGCTGACGAACAGGCCGCCGAAGCCCGAGACGCCGATCCGGACGGCGGTGCGGCGGGTCAAGATCTGGACGCCGCTGGTGCTGCTGCTCGTGGTGCTCGTGGCGATCGCCCAGGCGGTGCGGCCGCTGCCGGATCCCGAGCTGACGCTGACGGCCGACGCGTCGTACGCGTTCAAGGGCGACAAGCTGGCCATGCCGTGGTCCGGCGAGGGCCAGTCCGCGGCCGAGGTCGAGGGCGTGGGCAGCCTGGGCACGTCGGGGGCGCAGAAGCCGGTGCCGATCGCCAGTGTCACCAAGGTGATGACGGCCTACGTGGTGCTCAAGAACCATCCGCTGAAGGCCGGTGCGGAGGGCCCGCGCATCACGATCGACGCGACGGCGGCCGAGGAGTCGGGGTCGGCCGACGAGTCGCGGGCGTCGGTGAAGGAGGGGCAGAAGTTCACCCAGCACCAGCTGCTCCAGCTGCTGCTGATCAACTCCAGCAACAACATCGCCCGCCTGCTGGCCCGCTGGGACGCGGGGTCGCTGGACGCGTTCACCAAGAAGATGAACGACGCGGCCAAGAGCCTGGGGATGAAGAACACCACGTACACGGACCCCAGCGGGCTGAAGGAGTCGACCAAGTCCACCGCGGAAGACCAGCTCAAGCTGGCGAAGGCGGCGATGCAGTCCGAGGCGTTCCGCGAGGTCGTGGCGACGCCCAACACGCAGATCCCCGGTCTCGACGGCAAGATCTACAACAACAACAATCTGCTGGTGAAGCCCGGCGTGATCGGCATCAAGACCGGGTCGTCGACCCCGGCCGGCGGCGCGCTGATGTGGGGCGCGGTGCGGACGATCGACGGCAAGAAGCAGCGGATCCTCGGGGTGGTGCTCGAACAGCGCGCGCCCACCACGCTGGACGCCAGCCTCCAGCTGGCGCAGACGGAGAGCTACAAGCTGATCACCACCGTGCAGGACGCCCTCACGTCGGCGACCGTCATCAAGAAGGGCGATGTCGTCGGCCAGGTGGACGACGGCCTCGGCGGTACGACTCCGGTCGTGGCCACCAAGGACCTGAAGGCGGTCGGCTGGGCGGGGCTCAACGTCGACATCAAGATCGGTGACGGTGGCAAAACCATTCCGCACTCGGCGAAGGCGGGCACCGTCGTCGGCGAGGTGACCGTGGGCAGCGGGCCCGGTCGGGTCAAGGCGCCGGTGGCGCTGCAAAACGACTTGTCCGAGCCGTCCTTCGGGGCGAAGCTGACCCGCATCTCCTGACCCGGACGGGCACCGGCGCGGGGAGCCGCGCCGGTGCCCGCAGCCGCTGACGAACCGCCTCGCGTGCTAGCGTCGCAGGATGCCCCCGACCCTGACTCGCCCAGACCAAGGCGAACCGTGGGGAACCGGAACAGGGTTGAAGAGATGAACAGGGGCAGACCTCGGGGGAGACGGGGAGAGCCACAGTGACCACCGTGGATCCGACACGGGCCGATCAGAACGGGAGCTCGGAGGAGAGCACCGCGGCGCGAATACGCCTGCCCGCGCAGCGTCGGCTCGCCGAGCGGAACGAGCGCGCGCCGGAGGCGGCCCCCGGAGGTGAGGCGGTTCGGGCGGGGGTGTTCCACCGTGCCTGGGCCGCCCTGCGCCGCCCGGTGCCCGCCGCGCTGGCCGCCGCCGCGGTGCTGCACCTGCTGTGGGTGGCGCTGCTCGCGAACAGCGGCGGCGACCTGGCCGCCCAGGACGCCTGGGCGGAGTTCGCGCTCCAACATCCCGACTCGGCGTACAACCTGGCCTGGTACGGCGGGATGCACCCGGTGTCGTACAGCGTCATCTCGCCGTATCTGATGGCGGTCCTCGGCGTGCGGTCGACCATGATGATCGCCGGGACGCTGTCCGCGGGGCTGCTCGCCCTGCTGCTGGTCCGCAGCCGCTCGGTGGCACGGCCGATGCTGCCCGCCCTGTACGGCACGTTCGCGCTGGTCTGCAACGCGACCTCGGGCCGGGTGACGTTCGGGCTCGGTGCGATGTTCGGCCTCGCCGCGGTGGCGGTCATCTTCGCGTGGCCGGTGCGGTGGCGGTCCCGGCACTGGCACCACCGGACCGGGCGGTTCCTGCTGGCCGCGCTGCTGTCCGCGGTGGCGACGATGGCCAGCCCGGTGGCGGGCCTGTTCGTGGGGATCGTGGCGGCCGCGCTGTGGCTGACCCATCGGCGCCCGGCGGCGTATGCGCTCGGCGTCACTCCGGTGCTGGTGGTCGGGCTGTCCGCGTGGCTGTTCCCGTTCTCCGGCGAGCAGCCGATGTCCATCGGCTCGGTGATCCTGCCGCTGACCGCCGGGCTCGCGGGCTGGCTGCTGTCCCCGCCCGAGTGGCGCACGGTGCGGGTCGGCGCGGGGCTGTACTCGTTCGGTGTGGTGCTCACCTGGCTGATCCCCTCCCAGATCGGCACCAACATCTCCCGCCTTGGCATGATCTTCGGCGGTGTGGTGGTGTTCGCCGCGCTGACCGAGCCCCGCATCAAGCCCGCCCGCGCCGAGCTGCGCACCACGCGGGCCGGACAGCGGTGGCTCGCGCTCGTGCTGTCGCTCGCGACGATCACGGTGTGGCAGGTCGTCAAGACCGCCGACGACGTCATCCACACCACCCCCTCGGCGTCCTGGGCCCGTGAGCTGGCGCCGCTGGTGGACCGGCTGAAGCGGGTGGACGCCGACCGGGGCCGGGTCGAGGTGGTGCCGGTGCGCAGCCACCGCGAGTCCTCCGCGCTCGCCCCGTACGTCAACCTGGCGCGCGGCTGGAACCGGCAGCGGGACCTGGACCGCAACCCGATCTTCTACGGCGAGAACACCCTCACCCCCGCGACCTACCACGAGTGGCTCAAGCGCTGGGCGGTGCACTTCGTGGTGCTGCCCGCCGACAACCCGGACCAGGGGGCCGAGAAGGAGGCCCGGCTGCTGGAGGACACCAATCTGCCGTATCTGCGGCAGGTGTGGTCGGACGCCAACTGGAAGCTGTACGAGGTCGAGAACCCGACGCGGCTCGCCGACCCGCCGGCCACCGTGCAGCGGGCGGGCGCCGATCAGCTGGTGCTGAAGGTGCGGGAGCGCGGGCCGGTCCTGATCCGCATCCCGTACTCGCCGTGGCTGGGCCTGGTCGACTCCGAGGGGCGCAGCGTCCACGCGCCGAAGGCCGCCCCGCACGAGCAGCTGCCGGTCAACCGCCAGGGCTGTCTGACCAAGCAGGTCGAGGGCGCCGTGGAGGGCCAGCCGGAGGACGAGTGGACCGTGCTGCACGCCCCGCGCGCCGGTACGTACCGGATAGCGGGCAAGTACCAGCTGCCGCGCGGCACGCCCTGCCCGAAGGAGATGGCCCCGTAGGGGCGGCGCGTCATCCGCAGACGGTCGACAGCCAGGGCCGTCCGCGCTGCTGGTGCAGGTCGGTACGGACCTTCTCCAGGCTGGTCAGCAGCGCGTCCGGGCCCTCGGCGACATCGCTGAGGTAGGCCAGGGCGGCGCGCTGGAAGGCCAGCCGCATCCGGGTCGGCATGGCGTCGGAGGCGTCCAGGCACAGCGAGCGGGAGTCCTTGAGCGCCTCGGCGATGTCCTTGCCCACGTCGTCGGACTGCGCGGAGAGGGGGACGTCGCCGTTCGCGAAGAACGGGCGGGTGCGGCCGCGCGGGGTTTCCTCCGCCCAGGCCGTCTGGGCCTTCGCCGAGGTGAGGTACGCCAGGAGGCGGCGCGACTGCGGGGTTTCGTGGAACATCGCGGCGAAGTCCGCGGACACCTCCCGGGCGGTGGAGGCCCGGTCGGCGCCGGGGATCAGCTCGGTGGAGAAGGCGAAGGAGGCGTGGGCGCGGTCCTCCGTCGGGTAGCCGCCGCGGATGAACGAGCCCTGGTGCTCCAGCGCGCACGGCGGCCGCGCGGCGAACAGCTTCCTGCCCGCGTCCCGGAAGTCCGTGACCAGCGCGGTGGCTGCCGCGCCCTTCCCGAACAGCGAGCCCCAGGTCCGCCACGCCCGCCCGATCCGGGGGTCCGTCCAGGCCAGGCCGCCGGTGGCCCACGCCTCGTAGACGGCCTTGCCCTGCTGCTGGAGCAGGATGTCCTCGATCCAGTCGGTGCCCGGCCAGCCGGAGGTCGCGTCGCCGCCCATCCCGGCGCACCACTGGCCGTCCCGGGCGGCGAGGGCGGGCAGTTCGGACGGTTTGTGGCGCCTCGCGTCGTACCAGGCGATGCTCTTCAGGTCGGCCTTGACCGCGATGCCGTACACCGCGCCGTCCCCGCGCGGCGCGGGCTTCCACAGCGGGCCGTAGGCGGCGAGCGTGTCCGCCGGGAGCACCTTCTCCAGCGGGATCAGGGGCGCGTCCGCGTAGGCGGCGAGCTCGCCCGGGCTGGGCAGGACGGCGATGTCGGGCGGGGTGCCCGCCTTCACCTCCGAGGACAGCACCTCGCGCAGCGCGGTGGTGCCCTGGTAGTCGACCCGGATCCCGGTCTCGTCGGTGAACAACTGGAGCAGGTCGCGGAAGGCCGCGCCCTCGTCGCCGGTCCAGGTGGCCAGCACGCTGACGCTGCCGCGCGGCTGGCGGCCGCCGGTGTCGCCCGCGCCGACGGCGGACAGCACCACCAGCCACAGCCCGAGGACGGCCGCGGTCACGTTGAGGGAGCGTGTCCGGGCGCTCATCGCGGCTGGAACCGGTACTCGTCGATGCGCGGCTGGAGCCCGACCAGGATCAGCGCCGCGACGACCGCGCCGCCGAGCGGGATCCAGCCGACGGCCCCGGCCCGCCAGCGGGTGTCCCGCAGGGTGTCCGCCACCTTGTCGGTGATCTCGCCGCCGTTGGAGCCGATGTCGTCGCCGTCCAGGACGCGCCCCGCCGTGCCCAGCCGCTCCTGGGTCTCGTAGGTGAACGAGGCCAGCGGCAGCACCGCGAGCAGCAGCGCGGTCGCCGCGGCCAGCCACGGGTTGACCAGGCGCCGGAAGCGGCGCCGCAGGGAGCGCTGGGTGTGGACGAGCAGCACCCCCAGGATGAGGAACAGCGCCAGCGACACCACCCACGCGAACCACAGCAGCCAGCCGAACGAGGTCTGCTCCGTCAGCACCCGCTTCTGCTTGTTCTGCACGGTGTCCAGCCGGGCCAGGATGCCGTCGTGGTCCCGGTTGAGCATGGTGGTGGCGTAGCTCCGATAGGCGTCGCGCAGATCCTCGTTGCCGCGGTTCACATACGCCTGCTGGATGAGGTCGCTGTACGAGGAGACCAGCCCGGTGATGGTGAGCAGCGACTGCCGGGCGGCCTTGCCGCCGGTGGTGCTCTTGACGGCCTGGGCCAGGCTCTGGTTGGCCGTGGACAGTTCGTTGCGGTAGTCCTCGCCGAGCCCCTCGACGTCCGTGGTGTGGCCCTTGAGGCTCGCCTCGGCCCGGGCGTCGGCGGCTTCGAGGGCGTCGTGCGCGGCGGCCACCTGGAGGATCGCGGGGGTCGACCGCTCGCTGACCGCCGTGGTGTTGCGGCTGACGCCGTAGTACGCGGAGAACAGCGCGGTCACCGCCGCCGCCGTGAGGACGAGCAGCGCGGTCAGCCACCGGACCAGATACGCGCGGGTGCCGGTCATGAGGCCCCCTCCGGGCGCAGCGGGGTGTCGCACTTCTGGCAGTACGCGGCGGTGGCGGGCGCGGTGCGACCGCAGGACGGGCAGAGCCGGTCCGGGCCGGTGGGGGCCGCGACCGGGGCGGTGCCGGGGAGGCCGGTGAAGTGGACGCTCTCCTCGGTCACGATCATCGCCGAGTTGAGGTCCAGCGGCCGGATGGGCTCCCGGATCCGCACCTCGCCGGTGGCGGCGTCGACGATGTGGACCAGCCCGCGCAGCCGCTCCAGCATCTTGGCGCCGCCCAGCCCGTGCGCGAGCCGGACGGCCTGCCCCCACTGCCGCCGGGCCTCCTCGCGGTCGCCCGCCTCGTACGCGTCGCAGCCCGCGGTGATGGCGTGGCCGAGGTCGGCATCGGCCCCGTAGTGCGCCAGCCGGGGGTCGACGCGGGAGGACAGCAGCACGTCGTCGGTCCACTGGACGAGCACGGACTGGGCGGGCGGCGCGGCGGGCAGCGGAAGGTCCGTATCGCCGTCCGGCGCGAGGTCGACGGCGGCCAGTTCGACGTCCTCGCCCATCGGGTCGCCGTCGGGGTCGGCGAGGACGCACAGGTGGAACTCGCGGGACTCGTCGCCCCACGCGTCGGTGCGGCACTCCCAGGTGCGCGCGTCGGGCCGGGTGCCCTCGCCGGTGAGGTCGGCCCGGGTGGGGTGCACCTGCTTGACGAAGCCGATCCGCCCGCCCGCCCGGGCACGGATCCGGATCCGCACCCCGGACAGGGCCTTGGCCATGGAGGTGCGCGTCATCTCCTCGAACTCGGCGGCCAGCGCGGAGTCGTCCAGCACCGCGTCGGCGCGGCCGTGCAGCCTGCGCACGATCTCCTTCAGCTCGGTGGCGTCCCAGCCGTCGCCGATGCCGCGCGCGTCGCAGGTGAAGTGCGGGGCGCAGGCGTCCAGCACTTTGTCCAGGTACCCGGCAGCGTCGTGCTCGTTGCGGCCGTCGGTGAGGAGCAGGGTGTGCCGGATCGCGGCGGGGCGGCTGAGGTGGAGCCGCCGGGCGAGGTCCAGCCAGGCGCCGATGGCCGTGCCGCCGATGGCGGGCAGCCGGGCCGCGACGCGGGCGGCGGCGGCCCGGGTGTCGGGGCCCGCGACGGCCATGCCGCCCGCGAACGGGTAGACGACCTGGGCCTGTTCGGTGCCCTCGATGATCGCGAAGTGGGTGCCGTCGCGCAGGACGCCGACGGCGGTCGCGGTCGCCCGGCGGGCCGCCGCGATCTTCGTCGGGGGCCAGCTCATCGACCCGGAGCAGTCGATGACGATGACCTCGGAGGCGGCGGTACGGGCCGCGGCGGGGCCGAGTCCCCGGGCCTCGACGCTGAGGACGGCGTGCATCTCGGCGCGGCCCGCGACGGCCGGGAGGTACTTGTTCTGGTGCACGCGCAGCGTGATGGCGGGCTCGTCGTCCCGTCGCGGATGGTCCTGGCTCATGTGATCCCCCTGTCACCCCTGTCAGACGCCCGTCATGGGCCGGATGGCGTTGGCGCGGTCCACCAGCACCCCCAGCGCCTTCGGGCTGTCCGCCTGCTGGGCCAGCCGGCGCAGCACCGCTTCGAGCCGCGACCGCACCGACAGCTCGTCGTCCCCCTCGCCGAACAGCAGCCCGGGGCCCGCCGGGTCGCCCGCCGCTCCCTGCCGCAGCGTCCGGTCGAGCGCGGCCTCCAGCACCTCCGCGGTGAGCCGGTCCCGGGCCTGCCCGTGGGCGCGCCCGTCGTCCAGGTACAGCCGCGGCAGCCGGGTCAGCACCTCCACCAGGTCCTCGCCGGTGGGCCGGTCGTGCGGGTGCTCGCCGAGCCGCCCCGCGAGCACCCGTACGGTCGCGACGCGGGCGGCGTCGTAGTGGCGCGACACCTTCGGCACCCCGTCGAGGACGGTCGCCGCCCCGCCCCGGTCCCCGGCGGCCAGCCGCAGCCGGGCCAGGCCGAAGGCGGCGCTGCCCTGGGAGCGGTTGCGCTCCCACACCGCCTCGTAGAACCGCTTGGCGGCGTCGTGGTCGCCCAGGTGCTCGGCGCAGTACCCCAGCGCCAGCTTGGGCGCGTACTCGCCGGGCAGCGCGCTGTACACCTCGTCGAACGCGTGCCGCGCCTCGGCCACCGCGCCGCCCGCGAGCCGCAGCAGGGCGCGGTGCCAGGCGAGCCGCCAGTCGTACCGGGCGCCACTGCCGATGATCTCCTCGGCGGCCGTCAGCTCGGCGTCCGCGCGGTCCCGCATCCCCAGGTCCACGTAGGCGCGGCAGGTACGGAAGCGGATCTCGGCCGAGGGGTACGGGAACGCGCCCAGCTGCTCGATCAGCCGCCGCGGGCCACTGTCGGTCGGGGTGTTGAGCAGGGCCGCGCCCGGGTCCGCCGCGTCCGGGAACGGCACCGGCAGCCCCGGCGGCACCTGGTCCGGGGACGGCAGTCCGTGCGCGAGGGGGCGCCGCGGATCGTCGTCCAGCCAGTGTTCGAGCCCCGGGATCCGGCCGAGCCCCGCGTCCAGCAGCGCGGCGGTCGGCGCGAACAGCGTGGACGGCTCGGGCTGTTCCTCCCGCAGCCGCAGCGCGTGGATCTCCCGCAGCACGCCCCACAGCTGCTCGGACATCTCGCCCGCCGACCCGAACCGCCGCCGCGGATCGCGGGCGGTGGCGCGGGCCAGCACCCGCCGGTACGACTCGGCGCCCAGCCCCGGCGGCGCCTGGGCGGGCCGCCCGGCCTTGTCGGACAGCGACCGCAGGGTCGCGCCGACACCGTACAGGTCATGGCGCTCGGTGAGCGGGCCGCCCCGCAGCGACTCGGGGGAGGCGAACCCCTTGGTGATGACGGGCGGATCGCCGCCCTGCCGCTCCAGCCGCCGGACCGCACCCAGGTCGATCACCTTGACCCGGCTCTCGTAGTGCATCACGTTGCTCGGCTTGAGGTCGCAGTACAGCAGCCGCTCCCCGTGCAGATAGCCGACCGCGCGCAGCACCAGACAGCCGTACGCCAGGATGTGCTCGTACAGCCGCGGCCCGTCGTACGGCGGCACGGCGTCCGCGATGCAGTCCCGTATCTGGGCGAGCGTCATGCCGCCGACGAACTCCATCACGATGTAGCCGGTGAGCCGGTCGCCGCCGTCGCAGCCGACGGGTCCCTCGGGCTGGGTGACGTAGTTGATGATGCGGACGATGCCGGGGTGGTCGAGCATCGTCAGATAGCGGCGCTCCTCGACCGCCGCCCGCAGCGCCGCCTCGTCCTCGTTGTTGATCAGGCCCTTGATGGCGACGGGCTGCCGGTCGAGCTGGGTGTCCTCGGCGAGATACACCCAGCCGAGCCCGCCGTACGCGACACAGCCGATCACACTGTACTGGTCGCCCAGCAGATCCCCGGGACGCAGCCGCGGGGTGAAGTCGAACGGATGGCGGCAGCGGGGACAGAACCCCGACGACAGCGCGGGCTCCCCGTTGTAGGGCGCGCCCACGGTCTCCTGGCAGCCGGGGCCGCCGCAGATCTGGCCGCGGGACGGGGGCCGCGGATCGTCGAGCACGAGATCGGTGAGGGAGGGCAGTTCGACGTGCGGCAGGTCCAACAGCCCGTCCCCGGCGGGCCCGAGGCGGAACTTCCGCGCCGCGTCCCGGCGCCGTGCCCGGTCGGTGGCCGTGGTCGCACCGGATTGCAGGCTCCCGGCGAGGGCGCCGGTGTCCGCGCCGGGGGCCGGGGCCGTGCCCGGGGGTGGCGGGGCGGCGGGTCTGCGGCCGCATTCGGTGCAGAAGCCGCGGGGGTTGATCCGGCCCCTGCCGCCGCCGGGGCAGTCCGCGCGGGTGCACGCCGTGGTCGGTGGCGTCATGGCGCGTCCCCCTCCGGGAGCAGGTGCACGGCCCGGACGAAGCGGTCGACGGCGCGCCGCGCCGCGGCCACGTCGCAGGGCACCGCGGTCAGTGCGCGGTGGGCGGCGCGCTGGAGCGGGAACAGCTCCCGGCGCTCCGAGGCGGCCTTCGCCCCGAGCAGCGCCGCGTACGCGGTCAGCAGCCCCTTCAGCTCCTTGATCTCGTCGCGCTGGGTGTCGGCCGTGTGCAGCGCCGTTTCGAGCCGCTCCCGCACCGCCCGCACCGCGTGCTCGAACGCGGCCAGTTTGGCGACGATGTGGTGGGTCCGCAGCTCGGGGTCGCCGCGCAGCCGGGTCAGGTTGATGCGCAGCGCGGGGGCCTCCGCCGGGTCCGATGCTGCGCGCGCGCCCGCGGCGGTGGCTTCCCGCTCCAGGCCGGTGGCCTCCGCGACCCGGTCGGCCAGCTCGTCCAGCCAGGCGTCGATCCGCTCCGGGTCGGGGCGGAACAACTGCTCGGCCAGGCGCAGTCCGGGCGCGTGGGGATCGCGGAAGACCAGCATCAGCCGGGCGCCCCGGTCGGCGAGGAGCTTCATGAAGCGGATCAGCGCCTCCGGGTCGCTCGCCCGGTCGAGACCGACGGCCACGACGGTCAGCGGGACGGCGTTGGCCCGGATCCGGCTGAGCGGGGAGGCGTCGCCGGGCGAGCGCAGGTCCAGCCGGTCGGCGACCCGGCGGGCCACCTCGATGTCGGTGCGACCGGCGACGTCGATGGCCAGGTCCACGCTGCCCAGCGGCGGCACGGTGCCGTGCGGCGCGCCGGACACCGCCTCGTCTTCGCCGCCTCCGGACAGCTCGCGGTCGGCGAGGGTTACGGCGCGGCTGAGCGCCTCGTAACGGCCGCTGTCGTCGTGCGCGATGATGACGGTCTCCACGTCCGCGACACCTTCCGCCCGCCCGGCCAGGGACTCGCGGCGCAGCCACAGGGCGAGCCGCTGCGCGAACGGGATGTCCAGGACGTGCCCTTCGCCGGAGGCGAGCCGCGAGACGAGCCCGTCGTCGACCACCCGGTCGCCCCCCACGAAGCGGTGGACGAGCGGGAGGTGCTGAAGGATCGTTTCGATGTGGATCATGTTCGACCGCAGTCGGCGCTCGTCGGCGGGGATGTCGGCGGCGTCGTCGTAGCGGTTGACGATCATCCCGAAGACATGGCCGGTCTTCACGTCCTCCACCCCGGCGCCGCTGCATCCGCGGCGCACCACGTCCCCGGGGGAGTCCGGGATCAGCTCCAGCCACTCCGCGCGCGGGCCGACGGTCCCGGCGATCTTCGCGTAGAACCAGGTGCCGTTGTCGTTGTGGCGCGGGAAGCCCAGGTTCCGCACCTGGCCCAGCGGCTCCGGCGACAGCCGATACAGGGGTGCGGCGTGCTCGGCGGGCTGCGGCCGGTCCAGCGTCAGCAGCGCGATGTCACCGCATCCGTCGGCGCGCCGGGGCACCCAGCAGCCCGCGGCGACGCGCGCGGTCACGGGGGCGGCGTCGGGCACCTGCACCAGGTCGACGAGCACTTGTGACGCGGGCACCGGATGCCCGTCGTCCGGGATGACATGGGCGCACGTCAGCACGGTGTCGCCGCCCAGAAGGATTCCGGCGCCCAGGATCTCCCCGGTCATGCCGCGGATGCGTACCCGCCAAAACCCCCCGGCGGTGGACTCATTGACGGGAATGCCCCTGTCCGCCCCCATGCGGCAAGAGGATACGCCCACGAGGGGCGGAAGTGACCCCTTCGTCCGATGAGTCACGGGAAAGGGTGAGGACCGGCGAACGGCCCGGACGTGCGCGCCCCCGCGCGGCTCCCGAGGGCCGGGCGCGAGGGTCGCGGGGACCTGCGGCGGTCGCACGCCCCGCCATTCGAGTGATGCGGCGTCACACTTCTTGTGGACGGACTCATTCCGATGGATTACTGAAAACGTGCGGTATGGCCTCCGCCGGTGTCCCCGGCGGAAACGGCCCCCGCACCCTCGCCGGTCCCGGGCGCCAGGCGTACCGAGCGAGGGGGCCGGGCGGGCGTCCCCAACGACCCGGTCGGCGCACATCGCATTCTCCTGCGAGCGCGAGCGGGTCCGACCCGCCCGGCCCGTCCCTCCCGTCCCGTCCCTTCCCTTTCCGTCCTCTGAGCCGCCTTCGGGATTCCGGGCCCGCTCAGTCTTCAGCAGGGAGAAATCGCCATGCCCATCTCTCCGAACCAGGGGTCGACCGGCGGTGGCACCACGGTCACCATCACCGGTACGAACCTGGCCAACGCCTCCGCCGTGCACTTCGGCAGCAAGCTGGCCACCATCACCGCCAACACGCCCACCTCGGTCACCGTGACCTCGCCCTCCGGCACCGGTGCTGTGCCGGTGACCGTGACCACGCCGGGCGGCACCAGCAACCCGCTGACGTTCTTCTACGTCGGCGCGCCCTTCAAGTCCGCCCTGAGCGCCTCGTCCGGGCCGCTCGCGGGCGGCAACACCGTCACGCTCACCGGCACCGGTCTGTCGACGGCCACCGGCGTGAGTTTCGGCGCCAACACCGCCACGCCCACCATCGTCTCCGACAGCGTCATCACCGTGGCCGTGCCCGCCGGCGCCGCGGCCGGGTCCGTCGGGGTCACGGTCACCACCGCGGGCGGCAGCAACAACGGCCTGTCCTACACCTATGTGGACGTGCCGACCGTCACCGCCTTCACCCCCACCTCCGGTCCGGCCTCCGGCGGCACCGCGGTGACCATCAACGGCACCAACCTGGACACCACGCAGTCCGTCACCTTCGGCGGCATCGCGGCGCCGTTCAGCGTCGTCAACGCCACCACCCTGTCCGCGGTCTCGCCGCCCACGGCGGACGGACAGCCCGGCCCCGCCGACATCACCGTCACCAACCCGGCAGGCAGCGCGACCGCCGCGACCCAGTTCCAGTACCTCGCGTCACCCGGTATCTGATCACCCCCTGGGACGTTTTGCCGGAAGGAGCAGCACCTTGAGCACCCCTCAGGCCGCAGGCCCGGAGACAGGTTCCATGGCCACCGCCGCGCCCGCGGTCACGGCGGCGTCCCCTCCGGTGATCAGTTCCGTCAGTCCCGCCTCCGGATCACCCGGGGGCGGGACCGTCGTGACCATCACCGGAACCAACTTCAACCAGGCGACGGCGGTCCGGTTCGGCACCACCCTCGCCCCGTCCTTCACGGTCGTGTCCGCCAACCAGATCACCGCCACCGCCCCGGCGGGCTCCGGCACCGTCCTGATCACGGTGACCGGTCCGGGCGGCACGAGCAACGGCGTCGCCTTCAGCTACACCTCAGCCCCCGCCCCCGTGCTGAGCGGAGTCTCGCCCGTGCAGGGTCCGACCGCCGGGGGCACCACCGTGACGCTGACCGGCAGCGGTCTCGGCGCGGCCACGGCGGTGCGTTTCGGTGCCGTGAACGCGTCGTCGTTCACCGTGGTGTCGCCGTCGCAGATCACGGCGGTGGCGCCGCCGGGGGTTGCCGGTCCGGTGCAGGTGACGGTGACCGGTCCGGGCGGTACGAGCAATGGCGTCACCTATACGTACGTGGCCGGTCCGGTGCTGAGCGGCGTCTCGCCCGGTCAGGGCCCGGCCGCCGGGGGCACCTCGGTGACGCTGACGGGCAGCGGTTTCTCCGGCGCCACGGCCGTGCGTTTCGGTGCGGTGAACGCGTCGTCGTTCACCGTGGGGTCGCCGTCGCAGATCACGGCGGTGGCGCCGCCGGGGGTTGCCGGTCCGGTGCAGGTGACGGTGACCGGTCCGGGCGGTACGAGCAACGGCGTCACCTACACCTACGCGGCGGGCCCGGTGCTCAGCGGCGTCTCGCCCGGTCAGGGCCCGGTGAACGGCGGCAACACGGTGACGCTGACGGGCAGCGGGTTCACCGGCGCAACGACCGTGCAGTTCGGCTCGACGCCCGCGGTGTCGTTCACGGTGGGGTCGCCGTCGCAGATCACGGCGGTGGCGCCGCCGGGGGCCGCCGGTCCGGTGCAGGTGACGGTGACCGGTCCGGGCGGTACGAGCAACGGCGTCACGTACTTCTACGTCGGCCTCCCCACCCTCAGCGCCGTCAGCCCCAACCAGGGCCCGGCCTCCGGCGGCACGCCCGTCACCCTCACCGGGACGAACCTCCTCGGCGCGACGGCCGTCAAGTTCGGCACCGTCAACGCCACGTCCTTCACGGTCGTCTCCGCCATCCAGATCAACGCGGTGGCGCCCCCGGGAAGCGCCGGAACGGTGCAGGTCACGGTGGTCACGCCGGGCGGCACCAGCAACGGCGTCCCCTACACCTACGCCGCCGTTCCCGCCCTCACCAGCGCGGTCCCCGGCCAGGGCCCGCTGGGCGGCGGCAACACGGTCACCCTGTTCGGCACCGGCCTGACCACGACGAGCGCGGTCCATTTCGGCTCCACGCCCGCCGCGTTCACGGTCGTGTCGGACACCTGGGTGACGGCGACCGCCCCGGCTGGGTCGGCCGGGGCGGTCAACGTCACCGTGACGACGCAAGGCGGTACGAGCAACGCCGTGTCCTACACCCGCGTCGCCGGGCCCGGCATCTAGGGCCCCAGAGGGAGCGGCCGGTCGCCGGACGGGCGGGACAGCCACACCCCCTCGCCCCGCGAAAGACCCGGCAGCGCGTGCTCGAACGCGTGCACCGACCGCACCGGAATCTCCCCCGTGAGCAGCCACCCCGCCGCACCGCCCGCGCTCTCCGCGAGGTCCGCCCCGACCGCGGCGAGCCGGGCGGTGACGGGTGCGAGCACATCGGACGGAATCTCCAGCTCGAAGGCGTGATACGGCTCGTACACCCGCCACCCCGCCCGCTCCAGGGCTTCGCCCAGCACCCCCGGGGTGACGCCCCGGAAGTCGGCGGCGGTGCTGACCGGGGCGTTGAAGCCCGAGCGAATCAGGGTGACCCGGCAGTCCGTGACCGCACGCCCGCGCGGGCCCTGACTCAGCGTGTCGTGCACGGTCTGCTCGATCGCGGTGTGGAACGCCCGCGGCAGGGCGCCCAGTTCGGTCTCGTAGCCGAAACCCACCCCGGACCCGGTCGCGGCGGGCTCGACGCGCAGCCCGACCGTCGCCCACGGCCCCGTATGGCCGCGCCGGGCCATCTCGTAGCACGCCTCGCCGACCCCCGCGGGGCGCTCCACCAGGACCGGGCGGCTCGGTTCGAAGTCGGCCTCGATGCCGTAGTCCTGGGCGAGCGTCGCCGCGATGATCTGCTTCTGGACCTCGCCGTACAGCAGCACCGACGTGGCGCCGCCGGGCATCGCCCGGGCGGTGATCAGCGGATCCTGGTCGGCGAGGGCGAGCAGCGCGGTGTGCAGCCGGGCGGCGGCCGCGGGGCCGGGCTCGCGGGCGTGGACGAGGGTGTGGAGGGTGGGCGCGGCGAAGTGCGCCTCCTCGCGTTCGTCGTGGAATTCCCCGAGTCGGTCGCCGACGCGGACCTCGGGGAGCCCCTTGATCCGCGCGATCTCCCCGGCGGTCAGTGCCCTCGCCCTGGCCCGGCCCACCACCTCCAGCGCGGTGATCTGCCCGCTGTGCCGGGCGCCGGGCCGGTGCAGGGTGAGGTGCTGCCGTACGGTCAGCTCGCCCGAGAACAGCCGCAGATACGCGGTCTTCGTGGCGGAGCCCGCCGCCCGCTCGACCGCGAAGACGGTGCCCCGGGGTGCGGTACCGCCGTCCCCGGCCCGGATGGGCGGGACGAGCCGTACGACGCCGTCGACCAGGGCCGCGACGCCCTCCCCGCTCAGCGCCGAACCGAAGTACACCGGGTGCGCCCGCCCCTCCGCCGTCGCCGCGGCCAGCGCCGCGCGCACCTCGGCGGGGGAGGGGAGCGGGCCGTCCACGAGCCGGGCGAGGAGCGCGTCGTCGGCCTCGGCCAGCGCCTCGGCGATCTCGGTGCGCACGTCGACGTCGTCCAGCGACCGCGGCCGGGTGCGCGCGGACCGCGTGCCCAGGTCCCGTACGTCCGTCATGCACGCGATGTGCGGCGCCAGCAGCCGCCGGATGTCCGCCAGCAGCTCCGTCTGCCGGGCACCGACCCGGTCGATCTTGTTGACGAAGAGCAGCACGGGCAGCCCCAACCGCCTCAGCGCCTTCATCAGCACCCGTGCTGCTGCCTGGACGCCCTCCACGGCGGACAGCACGAGCACCGCCCCGTCCAGCACGCCGAGCGCCCGCTCGACCTCGGCGATGAAGTCGGAGTGGCCGGGGGTGTCGATGAGATTGACCTGGGTGTTGCCCGCGCGGAAGGACGCGACGGCGGACCGCACGGTGATCCCGCGCTCCCGCTCGATGGCGCCGGTGTCGGTCTGGGTGTCCCCGGAGTCGACGCTGCCGAGGCGGTCGATGACGCCCGCGTCGAACAGCAGCCGCTCGGTGAGGCTGGTCTTACCGGCGTCGACATGGGCGAGTACGCCGATGTTGATGGTGTGGTGCATGCGTGGTGATGTCCTCGAAGACGGTCGTCCGGTGGGGGCGCTGAGTCGTTCCGAGGAATCGGCGCATCGCATGCTCCTGTGCTGTCGGCGGAATGTCGCGGACATCCTGAGCGCGGCGGCGGGGCGAGGGCAACCGATTTACGCGCCGCCCATCCCCTGGCAGAAAGCGCTGTCATGCCTCTCGACAACTCCCCCTCCGCACCCGACGCTTCACACCACGGGGCCCCAAGCGGCAGAAGGGACACATGGTGCGACGAAGAACGCTCCTCACCGCAGCAAGCGCAACCCTGCTCGGCACCGCACTCTCCACCGGCACGGCCCACGCCGACGAAGCCGTCACCGTCGACCCGGGCACCGACCACGGGGGCTGGGAGGGCTGGGGCACCTCGCTCGCCTGGTGGGCCAACCTCTTCGGGCAGCGGGACGACTTCGCCGACCTCTTCTTCACCACCCGCAACACCACGTACGCCGGTACGACCCTCCCCGGCCTCGGCCTGAACATCGCCCGCTACAACCTCGGCGGCTGCGCCTGGACCAGCGTGAACGGCCAGTCCATGGCCGTCTCGCCCAACATCCCCCGCTTCAAGCAGATCGAGGGCTACTGGCACGACTGGTCGAGTGAGGACCCGGCCTCCGCCGCCTGGCGCTGGACCTCCGACGCGACCCAGCGCGCGGCGCTCACCAAGGCCGTCCAGCGCGGCGCCGTCACCGAGCTGTTCTCCAACGCGCCCATGTGGTGGATGTGCCTCAACCACAACCCCTCCGGCGCCGCGGACGGCGGCAACAACCTCCAGTCCTGGAACTACCGGCAGTTCGCCGTCTACCTCGCCACCACCGCCCGCTACGCCCAGGACCACTGGGGCGTCCGCTTCGCCACCGTCGAGCCGTTCAACGAACCCTCCTCCACCTGGTGGAAGGCGGACGGAACGCAAGAGGGCTGCCACATCGACGCGGCGGTGCAGCGCACCGTCCTCGGCCACCTCCGCACCGAGCTGAACAGCCGCGGCCTCACCGCCGCCCGCATCTCGGCCTCGGACGAGACCAGCTACGACCTGGCCCGCACCACCTGGGGCTCCTTCGACACCGCGACCCGCGCCCTCGTCGACCAGGTCAATGTGCACGGCTACCAGGGCTCCGGCGGCCGCCGCGACCTGCTGTACGCGGACGTGCGCGCCGCGGGCAAGAAGCTGTGGAACTCCGAGACCGGCGACAAGGACGCCACCGGCCTCACCCTCGCCACCAACCTCTGCCTGGACTTCAACTGGCTGCACCCGACCGCATGGTGCTACTGGCAGGTCATGGACCCCAGCGCGGGCTGGGCGCTCATCCACTACGACCCGAACACCGCGCAGCCCGGCGCCGTCCAGACCAAGTACTACGTCCTCGCCCAGTTCACCCGGCACATCCGCCCCGGCATGCGCATCCTGGCCACCGGCTCGGACCACGCGGTGGCGGCGTACGACCCGGCCGCCCGCCGCCTGGTGCTCGTCGCCGTCAACCCCGGCGCCGCGCAGACCATGACCTTCGACCTGTCACGGTTCGGCCAGGTCACCGGCGGTACGGGCGGCCTCGTGCCGCGCTGGTCGACCCGGACGGCGGGCGGCGGCGACCTGTACACCGCGCGCCGGGACACGGTGCTGGGCGGCAAGCGGCTGAGCGTGCCGTTCGCCGCGCAGTCGGTGCAGACGTTCCAGATCGACGGGGTGACGGAGTAGCAGCGCGTGGTGGGCGCCGCTGCCCCTTGGGGCCTCAGGTCTGCCCCTGCGCCTCTGGGAAGGCGCCCACCATTCCTGCGAGCGTGAGGCGGTTGGATCGCCTTTGATCGCCCGGAGGAAGACCTATGGGACTGGCCCGTGACGAGAACGCCAAGCAGGGGCAAGGGCGGGCCCCGCAACGGCCGCGAGTGACACCCCCCTTCGCCGGAACGGCCGTGCAGCGGATGCTCGCCCAGCAGGGCCAGGCCGGGAACCAGGCGGTGGTCGAAATGCTGCGGCGGGCCGGGCACCCGGGGGCGCAGGACCGGCACCAGCACGGCGCCGGATGCGGGCACCAGGCGCAGGAAGCTCCGGTCCAGCGTTCCGAGGAGGAGGACGGGCACGTCCACGACGAGGTGCGGGACACCAGCCCGGAGGGGCAGAGCGCCCTGGTGGCCGCCGCCATGAATACGCCGAGCGAGTCGTTGCCCTCGTCGGTCGTGGCGAAGGCCGGGGCGTTCTATCAGAACGACAGGCTCTCCTCCACCCGCGTCCACCGCGACGCGGTGGCCCAGCGGGCCACCGCGGCGATGGGCGCCGAGGCCATGACCATCGGCAACCACATCTTCCTCTCCGCCGGGACCGCGGGCGACGACAAGCTGATCGGCCACGAGCTGAGCCACGTCGACAAGAACCTCAAGGGCGTGCCCGAGACGGGCCACAGCAACGGCGCCGGGGTCAGCGTCACCGACCCGAGGCAGGACTCCGAACAGGCAGCGGAGAAGGACGGCGACGCCTACGCCGCGGGTCGGACGACCGCACCCTCCGTCGCCGCCCAGCGGTGAAGATCACGTCAGAGGGCCGGACGAGGAGCGCTCATGTCGCGAGGTGGCGGACGACCCTCCGCACCTGCTCCGTGTAGTGCTCGCGGAACTCCGGCGACTCCGGGTCGGCGTCGAAGAACCGGCGCACCGCGTGCGGCAGCGCGATCGGCGCCGTCACCAGGCTGACGTACAGCAGCATCGCCATGGCGGGATCGATGTCCTCCGCGATCTCGCCCTCCGCCTGGCGGCGCCGCAGGTCGGAGAGGTCCTCGGGGCCCTCTTCCGGGGCGGCGTCGTCAAGGCCGCACCAGGCGTTGAACCGGGTCGCCCGCGGATCGGCGAACGCCTCCCGGAGGTAGCGCAGGACCAGCTCGTCCAGCGGGATCGCGGGATCGTTGAACGTCTCCTCGCGCTTCAGCCACTCGCGGCCCAGCTCCCGGTACAGGCCCTCCTTGCCGCCGAAGTAGTACGCGATCAGCTGCTTGTTGACGCCCGCCCGGTCCGCGATGTCCTGCACCCGGGCGCCCGCGAACCCCTTCTGCGCGAACACGTCCCGGGCCGCCTCCAGCAGCAGCCGCCGGGAGCGCTCCGGGCACAGCTTGCGCTCCTCGGGCGCGGGGGCGCGGCGGGGCCTCTTCGGCGTCCCCTCCATGTTCTTCAACTCCTCGTACTCGACCGGACCAGGCTAGCCGTCATCCTTGGCCATCTATTTGTTTGACGAGTTCATCCGTATGGATGAAACTGAGCTTGACCGTACCGGACAGTCAGGGGAGATTCGTCATGATCGTGGTAACCGGAGCCACCGGAAACGTCGGCGCGCACGTGGTGAAGGAGCTGGCCGACGCGGGTGCGGAGGTCCGCGCGCTCACCCGCGACCCCGCCGCCGCGCGCTTTCCCGACGGCGTCCAGGCGGCGCGGACCGAGGACCTGCCGCTGGAGGGTGCCACCGCGCTGTTCCTGCACGCCGCGGTGGTGTGGCAGGGCGCCGACAAGCTGCTGGAGCGGGCGAAGGAGGCCGGGGTGCGGCGCGTCGTGACGCTCTCCTCGTCCTCCGTCCTGGAGGACACCGACCCGCAGCACAACCCCATCGGCGCCCTCCACCGCGACCTGGAGGCCCAGGTCGAGCGGACCGGGCTGGAGTGGACCCATGTGCGGCCGGGCGCCTTCGCCGTGAACGCCTTCCAGTGGGCGGAGCAGATCAAGGCCGGGGACGTGGTGTACGGCGCGCACGCCGGATCGCACATGACCCCCATCCACGAGGCCGACATGGGCGCCGTCGCCGCCCGCGCCCTCCTCGCCGACGACCTGGTGGGCAAGGCGCCCGAGCTGACCGGTCCGGAGTCGCTGACCTTCGCCGACCAGGTGCGCATCATCGGTGAGGTCATCGGCCGGCCGCTGCGGTACGAGGAGGTACCGCCGGAGGTGGCGCGCGAGAAGATGATCGGCGGCTTCATGACGCCGGAGATCGCGGACTCGCTGCTGCGGGTCTTCGAGGGCACCGTGGACCGGCCGCAGCCGATCTCCCCGGAGGTCGAGCGGATCACGGGCCGCCCGGCGCGGACGTTCGCGCAGTGGGTCGCGGACCACGCGCCCGCCTTCAGCTGACCCCGCCCCTCCCGCCCGGTTGTGGGCAATCGTCCCGCCGGGGGGCACCTCCCAGCGGTAGCTGGGGGAGGGACGGGTGGGCACAACCCGGCCACCGGCCCGCACCCGGCAGCGAAACCCGAACGGGCCGTCGGCGCCTACCGCTCGGTGACCCGGACCCCGGCCCATTCCGGTTCGCCCAGCGGCAGGCGCTCAGGCGCCCCGTTTGCGCGGCTGCTTCTTGGCCGCGGTCTTCTTGGCCGTCGTCTTCTTCGCGGCCGTCTTCTTCGCGGCCGTCTTCTTCGCTGCGGTCTTCTTCGTGGCCGCCTTCTTCTTGGCCGCCGCCTTCTTCGCGGTCGTCTTCTTCGCCGCGGCCTTCTTGGCGGGTGCCTTCAATTCGGTCACCGTGGCCTTCTCCCCGGCGGGCTCGCCACGGGCCTCCTTCGCGCTGCGGACGCTGTCCTTCAGCGCGGCCATCAGGTCCACCACCTGCGCGCCGGTCGGGCGTTCGCCCGGTTCGGCGGTGGGGGTGGCGCCGGAGACCTTCGCTGCCACCAGGGCCTCCAGGGCCTCGTGGTACTCGTCGTGCAGCTCGCTCAGGTCCACCTCGCCGAGCGTGGCCATCAGGGTGTCGGCGAGATCCAGCTCGGCCGGTTTCACCGTGACCTTCTCCTTGGGCGCCACCCCCGACGGCTCGCGCACCTCGTCCGGCCACAGCAGCCGGTGCATGGCGATGGCGTCGCCGACGACGCGCAGCATCCCGAGCCGTTCCCGCCCGCGGTGGGCGTACTTCGTGATGGCGACCTTCTCGCTGCGCTTGAGGGCCTCGCGGAGCAGGGCGTACGGCTTGGCGGCGGCGGTGCCGTTGGCGCCGAGGTAGTACGCGTCGCCCATCTGGAGCGGATCGATCTCCGAGGCGTTCACGAACGCCTCGATCTCCAGTGCGCGGGTGGTCGGCAGCGGCAGGGCGGCCAGGTCCTCGTCGGTGATGGGGATCAGGGCACCGTCGGCATCCTCGTACGCCTTGCCGATCTCGTTCGCGTCGACCTGCTTGTCCTCCAGCTCGCAGACCTTGCGATACCGGACGCGGCCGCCGTCGGCGGTGTGGATCTGCCGGAAGGACACCGAGTGGTCCTCGGTCGCCGGATACATCTTGATCGGGATGCTCACCAGACCGAACGAAATGTTCCCATTCCAGATAGATCGCATGCTTGATCCCTTTCGTGAGATTCTTATCGTATGTCCCCGATCACGGAGGTGGAGGGGCGACGGATCGCGCTCAGGAACCTCGACAAGGTCATCCATCCGGCCACCGGCACCACCAAGGGCGAGCTGCTGCACTACCTGGCGTCGGTCGCCGGGGCGATGCTCGGCCATCTGCGGGGGCGCCCGCTCGCGTTCCTGCGCTATCCGGACGGTCCGGACGGCCAGACGTTCTTCACCAAGAACCCGCCGCCCGGCACCCCCTCCTGGGTGACGACGGCCGAGGTCAGCCGCCACGAGGGGGAAACCGCGCAGCAGGTGCTGGTGCAGGACCTGGCCTCGCTGATGTGGGCGGCGAACCTGGTGGTGGAGTTCCACGCGCCCATGTGGCGGATCGACGAGGGGACGGGCGTCGCCGACCGGCTGGTCTTCGACCTCGACCCCGGGCCGCCCGCCACGATCGTGGACTGCTGCGCCGTCGCCGCATGGCTGCGGGAGCGGCTGCGGGCGGACGGGCTGGACGCGTACGCCAAGACCAGCGGCTCCAAGGGCTTGCATCTGCTGACCCCGCTGGAACCGGCCCCGTCCCGGCAGGTCACCCACTACGCCCGGCGGCTCGCGGCGGAAGCCGCCGCCGCGCTGCCCGGGCTCGCCATCCAGAAGATGACGCGTTCCCTGCGGCCGGGGAAGGTGTTCGTCGACTTCAGCCAGAACGCCGCCGCCAAGACCACCGCCGCCCCCTACACGCCCCGCGCCCGCCGGGAGCCGACCGTCTCCACGCCCGTGACCTGGGACGAAGTGGAGGCGTGCGACGACCCAGGGCGGCTGGTCTTCCGGATCGACGACCTCCCCGCCCGCCTCGACCGCCACGGCGATCTGCTGGCCCCGCTCCTCGACCCGGCACGGGCCCACCCGCTGCCCGCCACCCCATGACCGCCCTGCTGCCACCCGTCCCGGTGGCGCTGGCCCGGCCCATCCCGACCCTGCCGATCGCCGCGCCGGGGCGGCAGCTGGCGTACGAGCCGAAGTTCGACGGCCATCGGCTGCTGATCTTCCGGCTGGCGGACGAGGTGCAGATGCAGGCCCGCTCCGGCCGCATCGTCACCCGCGCCTTCCCCGACCTGGCCGCCGCCGCGCAACGGCTCCCGGTGGGCACCGTGCTCGACGGGGAGGTGGTGGTGTGGGTCGGCGGCCGCACCGACTTCGCCGCCGTCCAGAAGCGCGCCGCCGCCGCCACCGAGGCCCGCGCCGCGCGGCTGGCCCGCGAACTCCCCGCCTCGTACGCCGCGTTCGACCTCCTCGCGAGCGGTACGGACGACCTGCGGCCACGGCCGTACGAGCAGCGACGCGCCCTGTTGACGATGCTCCTCGAACCGTACGGCCCGCCCCTCCAGGCCGTCCCGATGACGATGGACCCGGAGCAGGCCGCCGCCTGGTACGAGGCGTTCCCGGCCATCGGCGTCGAGGGGCTGGTCATCAAGAGCCCCGACCAGCCGTACCGGCCCGGACGGCACTGGCGGAAACTGCGGCACTCGGAGACTCGGGACGCCATGGTCGTCGGCGTCGTCGGCCCCCGGCTCCGCCCCCGCGCCCTGGCCCTCGTCCTGCCGGGCGACGACACCCCCGTGGTCTCCGGCCCGCTCTCCCCGGCGGTCCGGGCCCAGCTCACCACGGCCCTGCGCGACCTCCCGCCCCCGCCCGCACGTCCGGCGGACGCCGATCCGCCCACGGCGATCGACACGGTCGGCGCGTGGATCGCCTATCAGCCGATCGCGCCGGAGCTGACGGTGGAGGTGCGGCAGGAGAGCACGGTCCGCCACGCGGCGACGGCGGTCATCCGGCTGCGGACCCCGGAGTGACCCCGGCGGCCGATGCTCGCTCCGCCTGAAGGCCGAGGCGGATACGCCCGGCGGGTGAAGCCCGCGGGAGCGCTGGGCGGGGAGAGTGGACTCCGGTGTCCGGAGGGGGAGTTCACGTGGATCGATGGGACCGGGCGGGGCGGGTCGCGGCGCACGGGGCGGCGCTGGCGCTGACGCCGTACCTGCTGATCAAGGTGTCGTGGGTGGCCGGTTCGCTCGTGGGGCTGCTGCCGGTCGGGGCCGGGTTCGGCACGGCGGAGTGGGTGGTGCTGAACGGCGCGACGATCGGTATGGCCGGGATCGGGATCACGGTGGCGCTCGCGCTGGGGCGGCCGTGGGGGATGCGCATCCCGGCGGCGCCGTTGGCGTTCTGCGCCTGGGTGGGGACGGAGCTCCTCGTCCCGGTGCTGCCCTACGCCGTTCTCGGTTCGCTGCTCGGCGACCCGGAGAGCGGGGGCGACGCGGGCCCGTCGATGCCGGAGTGGGAGGCCGCGCTGGTGCAGATCGGGTTCGTGGGCACGGGGCTGGGGCTGGCCGTCGCGCTCCCCGCGTATATGCGGCGTCGCTGGCCGTACGCGTTCGCCGGGCGGCTCGGGGACGGGGGAGGGGGCTTCGGGAGGGTGCTGCCGTGGACGGCCGTGATCGGCGCCGCCGTCGGTCTCGTCTGGCTGTACTGGGCGGTCGGCGGCACCGCGGGCGTCGCGCACCGCGGCGAGCGCGACCTCGGCTGGCACCTCCTGTCCGGCGTCTTCGGGCTCTGGGCCGTCGTGGCGTCCGCCGCCACCTGGGCCGTCGTCCGGGGGCGGCCCGCACGGGTCCCCCGGTGGGGTCCGATGGTGCTCGGCTGGCTCGGCTCGGGCTCGCTGTTCGCCTGGAGCGGCTGGAAGCTTCCGTTCACCCTCTACGTGGCGATCGCGCGCCCGGCCGACGCGGCGCTGCCGGAAGCCCTCGCGCTCGCGGCGGTCCTGCACCTGGCGGCGATGGGCGCGGGCGCCGCGATGCCGAAGGCGCTGCTCGTACGGGTATGACCGGCGCTGTGGCCCAACTCGGCGTCCTCGGGGCCCGGCGGCCCACCCGGCGTCCTCCGGGGTCGGCGATCCCGTGGCCTACCCGGCGCCCTCCGGATCCGGCGGGCCCGTGACCACCGCCGTGACCCGGCTCCCCCGGGGCAGCGCCCCGGCCTCGGCCAGCCCGTACAGGCCCCACAGCATCTTCGCCACGTACCGCCGCTCCACCCGCAGCCCGTGCCGCTCCTCGAACCCGGCGGCGAACGCCTCGAGACGGGCCGGGACCCGCCCGTACCCGCCGCCGTGGTACCCGTGCTCGATGCGCCAGCCGGTGAACGTCCGACCCCACCCGCGCCGGTGCAGCTCCGCCACCTCGTCCTCCAGATAGCCGCCCGCCCCCTTCAGCACGGCGAACCCCAGCGCCCGCGCGCCCTCCGGCAGGGCGGCGGCGATCCCGGCCAGCGTGCCGCCCGTGCCGACCGCGCAGCACACGATGTCGCGCGCGCCCAGGTCGGGCAGCTCCGCGACGAGGTCGGCGGCCCCCTGCGCGGCCGGCGCGTTCGTACCGCCCTCGGGCAGGACGTAGGCCCGCCCCCACCGCGCCTCCAGCTCCCGCAGCGTCCGCGGGTCGTCCAGGGAGCGCAGGGTCTCCCGGTAGCCGGACCGGTCGAGGAAGGACAGCCGCATGCCGTACGACTCGGCGAGGGCGAGGGACCAGTTGCGGGGGGCATCGGCGAGTTCGTCGCCCCGGATGATGCCGACGGTCTCCAGCCCCCGGGCGGCCCCGGCCGCGGCGACGGCCCGGATGTGGTTCGAGTAGGCCCCGCCGAAGGTGAGCAGCCGTGTATGCCCCTGCTCGACGGCGGCGCGCAGGTTGGGCGTGAGCTTGCGCCACTTGTTGCCGGGAACGGTGGGATGGATGAGGTCGTCCCGCTTCAGCCGCAGCTCCAGCCCCGCCCGCTCCATGGCCGGATCGGCGAGCGGGGTCAGCGGCGAGGGGAGGACGGCGGGAGGCATCATGGCCAAGCCTACGGAACCGGGCCCGGCGCGGTGGGATCGCGATCTCCTTCCTTGAAAGGGCTTCACGTTTTTACGACAACTCCGATGGGGAGATGTTGAGTTGTCGGGCGCGAAAAAGTTGATCAGACGGACACTTCGGTGCGGAATTGATAACGTGCCGAGGACATTGCTGTGAAGTGAATGTGAAGGCAGTTTTGGGGGAGTCGGCTCGGCTAAGAGAGGCCCATGAGCAACCCCCATGACCGTATGGTGGACAACGGTCCGTACAACCACCACGCAAATCCGTCCAATCATCACGCAAATCCGTCCAACCGTCTCGGGGTGGAGCGGACAGCGTTGATCATTCATGGCCTCGCGGACGTCGCCGCGATCTTTCTGGGTTTGTGGATCCTGCTGTACCTGCTCGACGCGAACGAGGCGAACGTCTTCGTCGACTTCGTGCACGGCGTCGCGGACTGGCTCGCCGCCTGGTCGCAGGACATCTTCACCATGGAGCCCGAGGGTGCGCGGGTCTTCCTCAACTACGCGCTGCCCGCGCTGATTTACCTCGGCATCGGTCACGGCGTGGCCGCTTGGGTCCGGCGGCTCTGACCGTGTGCGGCCGGTGGTACGCGTAACACTTTCCGGCCCTCCGGCGCTGAGGAGGATGCGGCTGGATTCAGGGAATCCAGCGCCATCGTTCCATGACGGCCGGAGGGTAACGGAGAGAGCGGGCGGGAACACTCGCGGTGCCGCATACGGCAAAACCTCATACGCCGCTGCCCAAAAACGCACTGCGCTTCACCAGGTCTGCCAACCCGATTTGCCTTTCGGCCCCATGGAGAATGCAGACTGCCCCGCATGAATTCACGGAGCGACAGCAGATACCCCGATTTCCAGGACCCCGCGTATGCCCCGCCGCGCGACGGGCATCCGGGCGTCCCGCCGCAGCAGGGAGGCCACGGAGGTCCGCCCGAGGTGCCGTATCGGCGGCGTCGGCGGCCCGGCCGGACGGTAAAACGCGTGCTGGTCACCCTGGTCGTCGTTCTGCTGGTCGCCTCGGTCGCCACGTACTTCTGGGCCGACTCCAAGATGCGGAAGGAAGTCGACCTCAGCCAGGTGATCGACCGCCCCGAGGCGGGAGACGGCACCAACTACCTGATCGTCGGGTCCGACAGCCGCGAGGGCATGTCGGACCAGCAGAAGAAGGACCTGCACACGGGCTCCGCCGACGGCAAGCGCACGGACTCGATGATGATCCTGCACGACGGTGCGTCCGGCCCGACGCTCATATCGCTGCCGCGCGACTCCAACGTGACCATCCCGAAGTTCCGCGGATCGGAGTCCGGTGAGATCAAGGGGCCGCTGGGTGACAACAAGCTGAACGCCGCGTACTCCATCGACGGCCCGCAGCTGCTCGTCCGCACCGTCGAGGCCAACACCGGGCTGCACATCGACCACTACGCGGAGATCGGGTTCTCCGGCTTCGCCGGCATCGTGGACGCCATCGGCGGCGTCGAGATGAACCTCGACAAGGGATTCAAGGACAAGCAGGCGGGCGCGGACTTCGAGGCCGGGCAGCAGACGATGAACGGGCAGCAGGCGCTGGCGTTCGTCCGCAGCCGCCACGCCTTCGCCGCCAGCGACCTGGACCGGACGAAGAACCAGCAGAAGTTCCTGTCGTCCCTGGCCGGCCAGACCGCGACGCCCAGCACGCTCCTGAACCCCTTCACGCTCTATCCGACCATGGGGGCCGGGCTGGACACGCTGATCGTCGACAAGGACATGAACCCGTATCTGCTGGCCAAGATGTTCTTCGCGATGAAGGACGTCACCAGCAGCGGGGGCAAGTCCATGAACATGCCGACCGCAGGCAGCGTCGGCGGCAACCTCCAGTGGGACCAGGCCAAGCTCAAGGAGCTCGTCCAGCAGCTCAAGAACGACGAGCCGGTCACCGTCAGCGATTCGCCCTGATCGCGTACCGCGACATCTACGCCACGGCGTGAGGACGCGTCGAGGGGGTCACCGGATCCGGTGACCCCCTCGTCTCTGCGTGCGCCGCGCCTAGGCGGCCGTGGGCACGGGGCCGATGGAGCGGCCCGCCCAGTCGGGTGCCCTCTCGACCAGGGAGGTGAGCCGCTCGCGGACCTCCTCCGGGAACGGTGCCGCGTGGCCCGCCTTCTGGTCGATGTGGAGGGCGAGCAGTTCGGTGGTGGCCACGGGCTCGCCACCCTCCGGCTCGCCCACGTACATCTCGTGGGAGAACCGCACCTTCTTCTCGTCCACGCCCAGCACCCGGGTGCGGATGGTCAGCTCGGCGCCCTCCTCGACTTCGTGGAGATAGCGTATGTGCGTCTCGACGGTGTAGAGGGAGCAGCCGGTCTTCACCCGGTATCCGGAGTCGAGACCGGTCTCGACCATCATCTCGTCCGTGCTGTGTCCGAAAACGAGGACGTAGAAGGCCTCGCTCATATGACCGTTGTAATCGATCCATTCCGGTCGGACGGTCTGGTGGTAGTGGGGGAGCTGGTCGCTCACTTGTCGCCTCCCTCGTTGCGCTGCTCGGGCAACCGGCCGGTCGCCCGCAGGACGTTGATCACGCCCTGGTCCCTTTCCGCGACGAGCTGGGCGATACTCCGCCCGCCCGCCGCCTCGTCACATCCGTCGACCATGGCCGTACGCAACGAGTCGTCCAGCTCAGGGGCTTCGAGACGCGTCCATGGCGATTTCAGTGACGGTCCGAAGTGATCGAGCATATGCCCCATGCCGCCCTCGCCGCCCGCGAGGGCGAACGTCAGGCACGGGCCCATGAAGGCCCAGCGCAGGCCGGGGCCTTCCGTGATGGAATCGTCGATGTCCTTCACCGTGGCCTCACCGCTCGCCACCATGTGCAGGGCCTCGCGCCACAGCGCCTCCTGGAGGCGGTTGGCGATGAAGCCGGGCAGTTCGCGGTCCATGGTGATGACGGACTTGGCGGCCGCCTTGTAGAAGGCGGAGGCCCATTCCACGGCGGCCGGGTCGGTCTTCTCGCCGCCGACGACCTCGACCAGGGGGATCAGATACGGCGGGTTGAACGGGTGGCCGACGAGGAGGCGGCCGGGGTCGGTGGCCTCGGTCTGCATGTCGGTCATCGGATAGCCGGAGGTGGAGGACGCGATGACGACGCCCGCCGGGGCCGCCGCGTCCAGCTGGGCCAGCAGGCTCCGCTTGAGCTCCAGCTTCTCGGGAGCGCTCTCCTGGACGAACTCCGCCTCGGCCACGGCCTCTTCGAGGGTGGCGGCGAGGGTGAGGCGGTCCGGTGAGGCGCCCTCGGCCAGGCCGATCTGCTCCAGGGCGGGCCAGGCGGCGTCGACGAGGCGGCGCAGCTTGGTCTCGGCGTCCGGCGCCGGGTCCCAGGCGGTGACGTCGTAGCCGCGGGCGAGGAAGTGGGCGACCCAGCCGCCGCCGATGACGCCCGCGCCGATACAGGCGACGCGGCGGACACGGTCGGGTGCGCAGGGGGGTGAGGGCATGGGGGTCCTAAGGCAGGAGGAGGGGGAGGGGCGATGATGTGCGGGGCGTTACGCGCGGGGCTCGAGGCCGAGCCGCTGCCGGGCCTCGTCCGGGGTGGCGACGGTGGCGCCCAGCAGCTCGGTGATCTGGACGGCGCGTTCGACCAGCTGGCCGTTGGTGGCCTTGACGCCCCGGCTGAGGTACAGGTTGTCCTCCAGGCCGACCCGTACGTTGCCGCCGAGCAGGATGGACTGGGCGACCCACGGCATCTGCATGCGGCCCAGCGCGAAGCTGGCCCACTGCGCGCCCTCGGGCAGCATGTCGACCATCGCCTTGAGCACGCCCGGCTCGGCGGGGGCGCCCCACGGGATGCCCATGCACAGCTGGAAGACGGTCGGGTCGTCCAGCAGCCCCTCGGCCAGCAGCTGCTTGGCGAACCACAGCTGCCCGGTGTCGAAGATCTCCAGCTCGGGGCGGACGCCCAGCTCCTGGATGCGCTTGGCGCCGGTGCGCAGCATGTCGGGGGTGGAGACGTAGAGGTTGCTGCCGTCGCCGAAGTTGAGCGAGCCGCAGTCCAGGGTGCAGATGTCGGGCAGCAGGTCCTCGACGTGCGGGAGCCGGTCCAGGCCGCTGACCAGGTCGGTGCCCGCGAGGTGGGTGAGCGGGTGCTCGGGGTCGATGACGAGGTCGCCGCCCATGCCCGCGGTGAGGTTGATGACGACGTCGGTGCCGGTTTCCTTCACCCGCTCCACGACCTCGCGGTACAGCCGCGGATCGCGGGCGGGGGCGCCGGTCTCGGGGTCGCGCACGTGGATGTGGACCACGGCCGCCCCGGCCTCCGCGGCCTCGACCGCGGAGCGGGCTATCTGCTCGGGGGTGACGGGGACGTGGGGGCTGCGGCCCACGGTGTCACCGGCCCCGGTGAGGGCGCAGGTGATGATGACGCTGTCGTTCATGGGCATGGCGTTGCTCCGTCTTCTGCGACTGCTCCGTAGCTACGGGAACGGGGATGAACGGGTTTCGTCGGGACGGTGAGGGGGCTGTGCGGACAGTTCCGTGTCGAGGTAGGCGAGGCAGGCGGTGCGCATGACCTCCGCGCTCGTCCCTCCCTCGCCGGGCGCGGTGGCCACCACCTGGGTGGCGAACCCGTCGATCAGCGCGGTGAGCCGCAGCGCGCTGAACTCGGGGTCGACGTCGCGGAAGACGCCCTGGTCGATGCCGCGCCGGATCACCTCGGCGATCGTCCGCCGCCACTCCCGGTAGAACGCGGCGTGCAGCTGCCCGATGGCGGTCGAGCGCGCGGCCTCGGACCACAGGTCCATCCACACCAGCCACTGGTGGCGCTGCTGGGTGCTGTCCGGGACCTGGAGGTCGATGAGCTGGCGCAGCTCCTCGAGGGCGTCGTCGGCCTCGGCGAGGCGGGCGGCGCGGCGCATGGTGTCCTCGTCCATGCACCAGCGCACGGCGGCTTCCAGTAATTCGGCGCGGCCGGGGAAGTGGTAGTGGATGGCGGCGGTGCTGGTGTCGCAGGCGGCGGCGATGTCGGCGACGCGTACGGAGTGGAAGCCGTGCTCGGCGATCAGCCGCACGGTCTCCCGCACGATCTGGAGGGGCCGCCCGCCCTCGGGGGGTGAGGTGCGGGCGGCCGGTTCGGGGGTGTCGGCGGCGGGTTCGCCGGGCCCGGTGGTGCCGAGCAGCCACCCGGCGTCGACCCGGCCCGCGTCGGCGATGCGGGCCAGTTCGGCGACGGTGAAACGGCGGGTGCCGCCGAGCGAGCGGGACAGCTTGGAGGGGTCCATCACCACACGCCGCGCGAACTCCCGCTGGCTGCAGCCCGCTTCGTCGATCACCTGACGGACGCGCGCCGCGACGTCGAACTCTTGCCGCATGGCCGACACCGTACGGAGGTGTTGAGATAAGCGCAATGGACGCGGGAGGGGAATGCCCCCTTATGGGCGGTAAGACATCGGAATTTCGTCCGGGTGATGCGGTGTGGCCTGACTCATTGATCAGTTGAAGCGGATAAGAAACCGGCCACTCAGCCGAAGCGGGCGATCGCGGTCAGCGCCCGTTGTCCACCCGCCAGTACTGGGTCTCCAGCCCCTCGGCGAGTGTGACGACGGTGCCGTCCGGGTGGGCGGCCAGGAAGTCCCGTACGGCGTCGTCGAAGGCCCGCGGCCCATTGGACACCCGGGGCCCGCCCGGAGCACCGGTCATTCCGCCAGATACTCGAACACCTCATCCCAGAACGGCGTGTCCTCCACGTACGCGTCGAAGGCGGTCATCCGCGCGCGCAGCTCCCCGACGGCCTCGGCCCGGGCCTCCTCGTCGTCCTCGACCGCCTCGATGGCCTCCGCCCGCTCGGCGAGCAGTCCGAGCAGGACGGCGAGCGAGGGCAGGGAGGAGGCCACCGTGCCCTTCCAGCCCTCCCCGTGGTCCCAGCCGTTCGGGTCGTAGTGGTCGATGTCGCCCAGGGCCCGGCGAGCATCAGCATGTCCTCGTAGCGGCGGCCGAAGCAGAAGCAGAAGCTCTCGGGCGGGGAGTGGTCGTCGGGGTAGCGCCTTCCGTACAGCTCGTCGGCGTTCGGCACCCTCCTGGGCCGCTTCTCCGGAAACCCCAAGAGCCTGCCGAGCCACCGCGTCAAGCGCGAGTGGCGCTTCCGGGCCGCCCGCGAAGGGACCCTGGAGCTGCGGATCAACGACGGCGACACCTGCCTGGACGACAACGAAGGCGCCCTGACGGTGAGCGTGCTGGTCACCCGCTGACACCCCCTAGCGGTGCCACAGCAGTTCGCAGACCCGGGCGACACCGCGGGTGAGGTGACGGCGGTACGTACTGAACGGCACGCCGAGCCGTGCGGCCGCGGACTCCTGGGTCGGGGCGCCCTCGAAGAACGTCGTCGCGACCGCCTGGTGGAGCTTTTCGCCCATCCGGTCCGCGCGCAGCTTCCCGGCCGCCTCGGCGAGGACGTCCCGCAGCGCCTCCACCGGGTCGGCCGCGTCGGCGGCCACCAGCCCGGTGTGCAGCAGCGGACTGGCCGACAGCGCGTCGGGCCGGTGCCAGGAGCGCAGCGCGCTCCGTACGGCCGCGTCGAACTCCGCCCGGGACAGGGCGCCCTGGGCGCGCTCCGGGGCGTCGGCGGTACGGGGCGCGGGCGCGTCCCCGGGGGCGGCGTCCAGCTGCATCGTCTGCTGGAGGAAGGTGTCGGGTGACACCTTCCGCTGGTCGTGGCCGAAGAGCCCGTAGAGCCGGCCGCCGACCCGGACCAGGGGCGGGGGGCCCAAATGGGCCACGAAGGAGGACCGCTGATACGTCTCGAAGTCGTCCATCACCACCAGCGCCCAGGTCAGCCCGTCACCGGTGAGGACCTCGGCCATGATCCGCGCGCTCATGAGGTCCCCGGCGGGGGAGGGGTTGGGGTCGGCGCGCACCGTGAACCGGGCGATTCCCAGGTGCTCTCCGGCCCCCGGCGGGTCCGTGCGGCGCGCATGCGCCCAGGCCGCCGCGATGACCGGATCGGCGTCCTGGTCCGCCGCCTCGGCCTCGGTGAGCCGCAGCCAGGACATGAAGCCGACCGTCTCGCCCGAGACCGAGCGCCGGTAGACGTGGAAGGACTCGGGCTGCCGGTCGAGCCAGTGGCTGACGATGGCCACGTTCTCCTCGGGGCCCTCCCGGGCGGCCAGTTCGAGCACCGCGGCGCGGTCGCCGGGCCGCAGGGTGTCCTCGTACACCTCGTGCGGCCGGGTGGCGCCGAACCAGTTGCTGCCGAACCCGTCGCGCTGGAGGTAGAGCACGGCGGCCGACAGGCCGCGCAGCGCGGGGCCGGCCGCGGAACCGGAGCCCAAGGAGCCGCCGGGGGCACCGGAGGCGCCGCGGGCCTGCTGCACCTGCGCGACGAGATGGCTGAGGATGCGGCCGTGCATGGCCCGGTAGCGCTGCGGATCACGCCAGCGCAGATCGGCGTCCAGGGTCTCGCGCACCACATCGTGCGGGAAGATCCCGCACGGGCCCGTCTCGATGAACGGCAGCCCGCGCAGCCAGGCGAACAGGTCCGCCGCGTCCGCCGCGGGCGGTGCGGCCGGGTCGGTCCCGGGCAGGGCGGCCCGCAGCAACTCCTCGGTGGTCATGTGCGCGTGGGCGCATATCTCCAGGGCCTGCCGGTGGACCGTCGAGGGCACCTCGCCGACCAGCCGGGACACCAGCGAGCCGATCACGTCCTGGGCCGGTGTCCAGGCGCCGTTGTCCTCCTCGGGGTCGCGTGCCACCTCGGCGGCCAGCGACAGGGCCAGGGGGTTGCCGCCCGCGAAGGCGAGGACGCCGGCCTGCCGCTCCGGCGGCACCCCGCGCGCCGCGAGCAGGGCGACCGCCTCGCCGCGGGGCAGCTCCGGCAGCCTGACGACCCGCAGGATCCCCGCCCAGCCGGGGTCGGTCCGCCAGCGGTCCGAGGGCGGTTGCCGTCCGGCGAGGACGACCAGCGACCCCAGCGGCAGCCGGGGGAGGAAACGGTCCCGCAACCAGCCTTCGAGCGACTGGTACTCCTCGAACGTGTCGACCAGCAGCACCGGCCGGTCGGCGGCGAACACCTCGGCCGCGTCCGCCTCGAACGCCGCGGGGGAGCACTCGCCGCTGCGCCCGTCCAGCTCGACCGCCGTCAGCCCGGCCGCGTGCGCCTCGTCGGCGAAGCGCCGCAGCAGCGACGACTTGCCGATGCCGCCGGGCCCGGTGAGGAAGAGCACAGTGAATGCGTCGGCGGATCCGTCGAGGGCCGCGCGGAAGCGGGCCAGTTCGCGGTCGCGTCCGACGAAGGCGCGCTGTCGCGCGGCGCGTAAGTGCTCACCCAGACTCCCGGGTGAGTGGCTGTCACGGTGAGTCATGGCACTCCCTTGCCGACCTGCCGGTGCGCTGCTCAAGCGCTTACTGAGGGAGGAGGGTAGCGGCGGTTCCTGGGTTGCCACCCGGCGGTGCCCATCCGGCGGTGAGCACCCCGGTGAACAATAACCGGCCACTTTCCGAGCAGTTTTCTGGGCACTTTTCTGAACAGTTTTCCCGGCGCGTCGTGGACGCGGTCCTCAAATATCCAAGTGGTAGAAAGGATTCCGCCCGTACGGCTGTTAACGGGAGCTGTCGTACCATCGCGGCGGCAGGGGAGGGAAAAGTGCGCGGAACTTTCCATTCGGTGATCGCGGAACCCGAGAAAAAGATTCCGGTCGTGGTCCATGCGCCGGATCCGATCTCACGAGAAGGAACGATCAGCCAGCTGCGGCAGCATCCGGAAGTCGACCTCGTCGACGAGGCCGCCGTGAGCGGGGACGGGGTGGCCGTGCTGCTCGCCGAATCCCCCGACCAGGCGCTCCTCTCCCAGCTGCGCCGACTGGTGCGCAGCGAGGGGCTGCACCCCGTCCTGGTGGTGAGCCTGATCCGCGAGGCGGAGCTGCTGGACGTCATCGAAGCCGGTGTCGGCGCCATCGTCTGGCGGCACGAGGCCACCGGCGGACGGCTGCTCCGGGCCGTGACCGCGGCCTTCCACGGCGACGGCGACCTGCCCTCCGATCTGCTCGGGCGGCTGATCAGCCAGGTCGGCAGCTTACGGCCGGGCGCCTCCGGCCACCCCGTCGCCCAGCCCTCCGGCCTCACCCCGCGCGAGATCGACGTGCTGCGGCTGGTCGCGGAGGGAATGGGAACTGGGGAAATTGCTAGTAAGTTGTCGTATTCGGAGCGGACCGTCAAGAACATCATGCAGGGTTTGACGACGCGGCTGGACCTGCGCAATCGCGCACACGCCGTGGCCTACGCCCTGCGCGAGGGGTACATCTCGTGATTCACGAAGTCGACGCACTGCTGCGGACGCTGCTCCAGGGCGGAGCACTCACCGGAAGTGATATCGAGATCGCCTTCGACGCCCCGACCAAGGAATGGTCCGCGCGGCGCAACGCCCCGGTCCTGGACTGTTATCTGTACGACATCCGGGAGGACGTCAAACGGCGCGAGCGCGGCGCGGCCGCCATCCGCGACGGGCAGGGGATCGTGGTCCGCAGGCGCCGCCCGCCGCGCTGGTTCCGGCTGTCGTACCTGCTCACCGCGTGGACCAAGCGGCCCGAGGACGAACACCGACTGCTGTCGGCCGCCTTGGCGACCCTGCTGCCGCGCGAACTGCTGCCGCCGGAGATCCTTCCGGAGCCGCTCGCCGAGCTGGGGCTGAGCGTGCCGCTGACGGTCGCCGGGGTGCAGACCGAGGCCCGCTCGCTGGCCGAGATCTGGTCCGCGCTCGGCGGCACGCTCAAACCGTCCATCGATCTGGTGATCACCGTGCCGTTCCCGGCGTACCCCGATTACGACGCCGGGCCGCCCGTCACCGAGGGCACGCTGGTGCGCGCCCGCGAGATCGACGGAGCCGAGGACGGCGAGCGGATGCACCAGTCACGCCACCTCGACAGGCCGACCACGGAAGCACACACCCGGTGACCGACAGCGCCACGCTCGTGCACGACGCCCCGTCCGACGACCCGGCCGGTGCGCTGCTCGCCCGGCTCGCCCGGCTGCGGGAGCGGATCGCCGCCCTGGTGGAGCGGCGCAGCGCGGGCGACCCCACCGCGACCGATCTGCTGCGCGGCCTCTATCTGTCCGACGACGCCGTACGCCACCATCTGCTGCGGTCCGCCGACGGGCCGCACCCGGAGGACGGCGCCGCGCCGGGGCCCGTCGACGGCTCCGGCGACGAGCCGGAGCGCGACGGCGACCGGCTGCCCGGCCTCGTCCGGCGCCTGGGCCTGACCGACCTGGACACCGCCGCCCTGCTCATCGCGCTCGCGCCCGACCTCGACCGGGGATTCGAGCCGCTGTACGGCTACCTCAACGACGACGTCAGCCGTCGGCGGGCCACCGTCGGGCTGGTGCTCGACGTGTGCGGTCTGTCCGCGGCCCATCCCGCGGCCCGGGCCCGCTTCCACCCCACGGCGCCCCTGGCCGAACTCGGCCTGCTGGTCGTCGAGGAGGCCGAACGGCCCTTCCTCAGCCGCTCGTTGAGCGTCCCGGACCGGCTGGTCGCCCATCTGCTCGGCGACGACACCCGGGACGCCGCGCTCGACGGCCGCGCCCGCATGCTCCCGGCCCCCGGCGAACCGGCCCCCGGCGAACCGGCCCCGGCCGAACCGTCCCCGCACTCCATGGAGCGGCTCGCCGCCCACCTCGCCACCGCCCCGTGCACGGTCTACCTGCGCGAACAGCGGGAGGGCGACGGACTGCTGTGCGCCGCCACCGCGCTGAGCGCCGCCGGGTACGAGGCGCTGCACTTCACCCCGGTCGCCACCGGGCACCAGGAGCACGGCCCGGACGACCGGCGGCACGACGCCCTCGGCCCGGTGCCGGAACTGCTGCGCGAGGCGCGGCTGCGCGGCTGCGGGATCGTGGTGTCCCCGCTGCCCGAGCGGCCGGGACCGCTCATCCGGGCCCTGGCGGCGCCCGGCGTACCGGTGGTGCTGACCGGCCGGGCGGCGTACGACCCGCAGTGGTGCGAGCACGACCCCCTGGTGCTGGACGTGCCCCGGCTGCCGTCGGGCGGGGTGGACGCCTGGGCGGCCGCGCTCGGCGTCGGCGGGAGGGACGACGCCGGGTTCGACCTGGCGGCGACCGTCGCCCCGTACCGGCTCGGCGGTGAGCGGATCCGCCGGGCGGCGCGGTCCGCGCGGAAGCTGGCCGCCTTCGAGGGCGCCCCGCTGGGCCCGGACCATCTGCGGCGCGCGGCCCGGCAGCACTCCGCCTCCGGTCTGGAGAACCACGCCCGCCGCATCCGGCCGGATGTCGGCTGGGACGATCTGGTGCTGCCCGCCGAGCCGCTCGGCCAGCTGCGCGAGCTGTCCCTGCGCGCCCGCTACCGCGACCGGGTGCTCGGCGACTGGCGGCTGAGCGCGGGCGGCGGCCGGGGCCGTGGCGTCCTGGCGCTGTTCGCCGGGGAGTCCGGCACCGGCAAGACCATGTCCGCCGAGGTGGTGGCCGCCGATCTGGGCCTGGACCTGTATGTCGTCCAGCTGTCCTCGGTGGTCGACAAGTACGTGGGCGAGACCGAGAAGAACCTGGAGCGTATCTTCACCGAGGCCGACCGCACCGACGCGGTGCTGCTCTTCGACGAGGCGGACGCGGTGTTCGGCAAGCGCTCCGAGGTCAACGACTCCCACGACCGCTACGCCAACCTGGAGAGCGCGTACCTCCTCCAGCGGCTGGAGGCGTTCGACGGGATCGCCCTGCTCACCACCAATCTGCGGGCGAACATCGACGACGCGTTCACCCGGCGGCTGGACACGGTGGTCGACTTCCCGTTCCCCGACGCCGGTCAGCGGCTCGCCCTGTGGCGGCACAGCCTGGCCCATGTGCCGTGCGAGGACGGCATCGACCCGGGCCCGTGCGCCCGGGACTTCGAGCTGGCGGGCGGCTCCATCCGCAGCGCGGTGGTGACCGCGGCGTACGCGGCGGCGGGTCGTGGCGAGCCGGTGACCGGCGCCGATCTGCTGGCCGGGGCGCGGCGGGAGTACCGGAAGGCGGGCCGCCTGGTGCTGGACGAGGTCACCTGGTGAGCGGCCCGCGCCGTCCTCAAGGCTGCTGCGCGTCCGGCTTGACGATGAACCACGTCTGGTCGTCGTCGTCCGAGCAGTCGAAGAGGGTGAGGTTGGTGCCGTCCGCCTTGTCCTCGCCCTTGGAGGCGTAACCGGCGACGTCCAGGCAGAGGTTGCTGCTGGCGTAGTTGTGGATCCAGTGGAGCCCGTTGGTATTGGGCCGCTTCTCCACCCACCACAGCTGGTTGTCGTCCATCTTGCGGGTGCAGGGCGCCTCCGAGATCGGCGAGGTGGCGGGCTGTGCGCCGGTCTCGGGCAGGTCCAGGCAGAGTCCGTCCATGGTGTTGCGGATCTGGACCAGGTTGGCGTTGTTCGGCCCCTTGCCCGCGAACACCGTCTCCAGGTCCCACAGCTGCCCGTTGTTGCCGCCGTCGCAGGGGAACTGCGCGGCCCTGCCCCCCGCCTTGCCGCCCGGCTCCTTCGGGGCGGCGCACTTCTGGGTGGTTCCGTTCCGCAGCAGGACGCGCGCGAACGGGTCGACCGGCTTCGGCTTGGGCTTGTCGGCTCCGCCCCCGCCCCCGCCTCCGGCACCCTTCCCGTCGCCGTCCCCGCCGGGCTGCTGCGTCGGCTCGTCCGCCGGTTTCGACGCGGGCGCGGAACTCGGGGCCGAGGGCGCCGGGGTGGGCACCGCACTGGCGGCGGCCTCCTCGGTCCGGTCCTGGGCGCGGGTGTTCACCTGCGGCTTGTAGGAGATCCAGATCATGACGAAGGCGATGGTGAGCGCGATGAGCATGCTGAAGAACACGCCCAGCCAGCGCGGCATCAGCCCCGGCTGTTCGTAGGTGCCCTGCACCGGGAGCGGTTCGGCGCCCGAGCGCTGCACCGAGAGGGTGAAGGGCCGGGATTCCTTGGCCCCGGCCCAGATGGTCTGCCGCGGCTTGAGGGTGGTCTTGATGAACGCGGCCCGGCCGGGCTCGATCTGGACGTTGGCCGGGTGGATGTCGTACGAGAGCTGGTCGCCGTTGTCGCTGCCGCTGATGGACGCGGTGAGCTTGACGTTGCCGAGGTTGTCCACGGCCAGCTTGGGCCGTCCCCGGAACCGGCCCTTGACCGTCTGGGGCACGAGTTCGGCCCGTACCTCGCTGAACGGGGTGACGGTGACGTTGCCCTCGGGGACGGTGGTGGCCTCCGGGTGCTCGGTCGGGATGATCTGCACCCCGTACGGATGCGGCCCGGCGGCCGCGTCCGGCGTCCGCGGCGGGGCGAAGGTCAGCTCCACCGTGCCGGTCGTCCCCGGGTACAGCCGGAGCGTCTGCGGCTCCACGGTCGTCCACGGGGACAGGGCGCCGACGGGTACGAAGCGGTACTCGTCGACGACGTCACCGGTGTTGCGCAGCCGCAGCCGCACGGTGGCCGAGCCGCCGGGGTCCACGGTGGTCGAGGCGGGTTCCAGAGAGGTCCAAAGGCTCACCGCAACGACGCTATGGCGGACGCCCGCCCGCTGTCGCAGGCGTCGGGGCACGTTCCGTTGCCTGAAGGCACCGCCGCGTTGCCCTGCCGGGCGGCCGTCGGCTCCCGGTACTCGCCGCTGCCCCCAAGGTTGCCCCGGAGTCTCTACCGGCATGTCCGCGCAGCGTGTTAACCAGAGGGAGCGGACGTACCGGATCTAGGAGGCGGCGAAGCCCATGCACGCAACACGAAAGCCGGACCACGACCCGTCCTCCGGCCGGTCCAGGCCCCCGGTCCGCCCCGCACCGGACCGCGCCACCGCGAAGCCGGACGTACCCGCGGGCCCCGGCGGACCGATGACGCCAGGGCAGATGGTCGCCCTCCAGCGCTCCGTGGGCAACCTCGCGGCGAGCAGGGTGATCGGGCAGGCGACCGTCCAGCGGGCGGGGGAGGGAAGCGCGAGCGCGGCCGCCGCCGAGCAGCCCGCCAAGGACGTCAAGGGCAAGGAGGTGATCGATCGGCTCAGCCGGTCGATCGAGGGTCACACCGTCGAGCCGAAGATGAAGGTGGCCCCCTTGGCGCCGGGCACGTGGTGGCCGGAGGACTGGATGCCGGCGGGGAACGCGCGCCTGCGGCGCACCCTGGAGCGGCGGGTGCTCAGCGGAGAGGTGTTCAACGCGCAGGAACTGGCGGACATCGGCACGCTGGCGACGGCCAACCCCGACTGGCTGAAGAAGGTGGGCATCGGCACCGTCGCCGAAGCCCAGGAGTACACGAGGAAGGGCAACTACAAGGACTGGATGAATCTTCCGGCGGGCAAGCGCGTCCTCACCGCGACCCTGGCCTACAACGCCCATCTCCAGGGCGAGCCCATTCCGGACGCTCCGGACTACACGCTCGGCCGCTTCTTCAACATCAAGGGCCGCAACCTCTCGGAGGACGACAAGCAAGCCCTGAAGGACGAGCGCGACCAGCAGATACGCGACACCGCCGTCGCCACGCTGCACCCGGCCGGGCTTCCCGCCTCCGCCCTGCACGCCGACGCGAACAAGCCGCACGTCACCCAGCACCAGGCGAAGGCGGACAAGGCCCGCGATGTCTTCACCAATGTCCTTCTCGTCCTCCAGCACGGGCTGAAGATCTACGACAAGGAGCAGAAGCAGCACATCGACTACCGCGACGGCGACGTCGTCCGGGCCCTCGCTCACGGCGGCCGGGTCCACATCCGCATCCCGGCCCTGAGGAACGGGGAGTCGGCCGCGTCCCTGACGGAATTCCTGGGCGTCACCGACAACAAGGGCCGGCGCGCCCCGTTCGTCGACAAGCGGGGCTTCGCCACGCACGGCACCGACATCACGAAGAACAAGGACGGCGAACGGGGCGATTTCAAGGAGACGGGCGGAACCCTCGTCTCCATCGGGAACCGTCTCACGCCCGGTGGTCCGGAGATGTCGGGGATGGACATCCCCGGCGGCGGCATCGGTTCGAAGGACTGGAACGGCGACGTGGTTCTGCCGACCGGATCGCACGGCCACATGCTGCTGGTCTTCACCGCGCCGACCGCGGAGAAGGACGGCTCCCTGCTGGTGGGCATCGAGACGGTCGGGCCCCACAAGCCCAGCCCGGTCGGCTACAAGCACGACATCCGGTCCACCGAGGCCACGGCCAACCCCGAATCGGTTTTCCACGGCCACAAGCGGGACAAGATCGGTTCCGGCGGGCTGAGCAAGAACGAACGCTACGTGGACCTGAAGGAGATGGGGGACGCGCAGGGAAGCGGCGACTGGCGCGCGTTCCTGGACGACATCAAGCGGGACTGGTACGCCGAGCTGAACAAGACCCAGGACGGCTCCGACGAGCGGCAGGCGCTGTACCACCAGCTCGTCGGCCGACGGCAGCACTTCTACGGGCAGACGGACTGATCCGGGCTCATCCGGGTACGCGATGTGCCACGGGCACGGCAGGACCCGGGGCCGGGGTCTGCCCGCCTGGCTCCGCCCGTACCTTCGGGCACCGGCTCTGCCCCCTGGCAGGTCCCGACGGACCTAGCCGCGCTGTGGCGCCCCGGTCAAGGGTGTGAAGGTCCCACGTTCTTCCTCACTCTTACCCCGAGGAGCACAGCGCATGCCGTCGTATCTGTCGCCGGGCGTCTATGTCGAGGAGGTCGCCAGCGGCTCCCGCCCGATCGAGGGGGTGGGCACGTCGGTGGCCGCCTTCGTCGGTCTCGCCCCCAGCGGGCCGTTGAACACCCCGACGCTGGTGACCAACTGGTCCCAGTACGTCGCCGCTTTCGGCGAGTTCACCGACGGGTACTACCTCGCGCACTCCGTCTACGGGTTCTTCAACAACGGCGGCTCCGCCGCGTACGTCGTACGCATCGGCGGCGCGCCCGGCGGGGAGGAGGCCGGAGCCACCGGCGCCCCGGCCGCCGTGGCGGGATCCGCCGGCGCCCCGGCCCAGCTGCCCCCGGGCGCCCCCGCCGAGCTGGGCACGTTCTCCGTACGGGCCCTGACCCCCGGCGGCGCGCTCAGCGTCGAGGTGGCGGACCCGGAGGGCGAGGGTCCGGCCGAGCGGTTCAAGCTGATCGTCAAGGACGACGGCAAGGTCGCCGAGACCTTCGACGTGAGCGCGAAGAAGGGCAACCGCTCCTACGTCGTCACGCAGGTCAAGGAGCGCTCCAAGCTGATCACCGTCCAGGAGGCGGCCCCCGCCGGGCAGCTGGCCCGGCCGGAGAACCAGACGGTCGCCCTGGTCCGTCCCGCCCCCGCCGCCCCCGCGCCCGCGGGTGCCCCGGCCGAGACGTCCGCCGCCCACCCCGGCCCCGCCGAGTACCTCGGCGACTCCGCCGACCGCACCGGCTTCGGCGGCCTGGAGGCGGTCGACGAGGTCTCGATGGTCGCCGTCCCCGACCTGATGGCCGCCTACCAGCGCGGCGCGATCGACCTGGAGGCGGTCAAGGCCGTCCAGCTCGGGCTGATCGCCCACTGCGAGCTGATGGGCGACCGCGTCGCCGTCATCGACCCGCCGCCCGGGCTCAACGCCCGTGACATCAGGGTCTGGCGCCAGGAGACCGCGGGCTACGACTCCAAGTACGCGGCCGTCTACTACCCCTGGATCAAGATCTTCGACCCGGCCACCGGCCAGGGCCGCATGGTCCCGCCGAGCGGTCACGTCGCCGGGATCTGGGCGCGCAACGACTTCGAGCGCGGCGTGCACAAGGCCCCCGCCAACGAGGTCGTCCGCGGCGTCGTCGACCTGGAGAACCAGGTCACGCGCGGCGAGCAGGACCTGCTCAACCCGATCGGCGTCAACTGCATCCGCGCCTTCCCCGGCCGCGGCATCCGCATCTGGGGCGCCCGCACCCTCTCCTCCGACCCGGCCTGGCGCTACATCAACATCCGCCGGTACTTCAACTACCTGGAGGAGTCGATCCTGATCGGCACCCAGTGGGTGGTCTTCGAGCCCAACGACCACCAGCTGTGGGCCCGCATCCGGCGCAACGTCTCCGCGTTCCTGGTCAACGAGTGGCGCGCCGGCGCCCTGTTCGGCTCCAGCCCGGAGCAGGCCTTCTACGTCAAGTGCGACGAGGAGACCAACCCGCCGGAGTCGGTGGACCTGGGCCGGGTCATCTGCGAGATCGGCATCGCGCCCGTCAAGCCCGCCGAGTTCGTGATCTTCCGGCTGGCCCAGTTCTCCAGCGGAAGCGGCGAGCTGGAGGAGTAGCGGTTCCGCGGCGCGCGCCGCCTCTCCGCTCTTCCCTTTCTTCCGTCCAGTCGGTGCACCAGTAGCAGAAGGACAGACAGCGGTTCATGAGCCTCCAGCCCGGTGATTCCTTCACCTCACATAACTTCGGCATCCAGATCGACGGCGTCATGGTCGAGTACCTCCAGGAGGTCAGCGGCCTGAGCTTCGAACAGGACGTCATCGAGTACCAGCAGGTCTCCGCGCAGGGCAAGCCCAAGGTCAGCAAGATGCCGGGCGTGCAGAAGGCGGGGCAGTGCACGGTCGTGCGCGGCATGACCCCGTCCCCGGCGTTCACCCAGTGGATCCAGCAGTCCATCAAGGGCCAGATGTCCACGGCCCGCAAGAACGCCACGATCATGGTGATGGACTACGAGCTGAACCCGGTCAAGCGGTACAACCTGCGCAACGCCTGGTGCAGCAAGATCGACGCCAGCACCGTCAAGGCCGGTGAGGCGTCGGCGCTGACCGAGACCGTCACCATCACCTTCGAAGAACTGGAAATCGAGTAATGCGCCGCACGGCCGTCCGCGCGCCGGCAGCGGAAGCCGCCCCGCCGCCCGAGGCGGCCGTCGCGGCCCCGGCTCCGGCCCCGGCCCCGGACCCCGAACCGCAGCGGCTGCGCACGGAGTTCGAGTTCGAGCTGCCGCGCGGCTACGTCGACGAGTCCGGCACCGTGCACCGCACGGGCACCATGCGCCTGGCGACCGCGCGGGACGAACTGGTCCCGCTGCGGGACGTCCGCGTCCAGGAGAACCCGGCCTACCTGTCGGTCGTGCTGCTCGGCCGGGTCATCACCCGGCTCGGCGGTCTGACCTCGGTGCACGACGGCGTGGTGGAGAACATGTTCGCCTCCGACCTCGCCTTCCTCCAGGACTTCTACCGGCAGGTCAACGCCGAGGGCCACACCCGGGCCGGGGTCACCTGCCCGCACTGCGAGCAGCCCTTCGAGGTGGAGCTCGGCGGGAGCCGCCTGGGGGAATCGTGACGTACGCGACCGACCGTCTCCACGAGGAGATCGCGTACATCGCCTACCACTTCCACTGGAGCCTGGAGGACATCCTGGACCTCGAACACGGCGACCGGCGGCGCTACGCGCGGGAGATCGCCTCTCTCGTCACCCGTGCCACGGAGGGGTAGATGGGACTGTTCGACAGGCTCCGGGGCCAGTCGCGGGCGCCAGGCGGCGGGGTTGCCGCCGACGCGCCCGGGGAGACGTCCGGACGGGCACCTGGGGAGGACGCCCGTCCGGACGCCCGTCCGGCATCCGCGGTGGGGATGCCGGGCGGACCGTCCGGGTCCGGGTCCGGGTCCGGGTCCGGGTCCGCGTCCGGCTCCGCTTCCGCGGGCGACCGTACAGACCGCCGGGCGGCGGACGCGTGGGCTGGACTTCCCCCGATTCAGTCCACGGCCGCCGCTCGGCCCCCGCGCGGCGTCGCCGACCCCGCCTTCGGCGGCTCGCTCACCACGTGGCAGAACCCGTCCTTCGCCGGGACGATGTCGCACGCCGTCCTCGACAGCGCGCCGGGCGGCCTGATCCGGGGCGCCCTCAGCACGTCGGGCATCCCGTCCCCGGACCTCGGCGCGCCCTCGCTGACCCTGCCGATGGCCCGCCCGGAGCCACCGCCCACGGAGGCCCCGCCGTCCGGCGGTTCGCCGGGCCGCCCCCTGGTACGCCCGGTCCCCGCGACCCCGACCCGCCGCCCAACCCTGACCACGGCCCCCGCCGCCGTACAACGCCGCGCCCTGCGCACGGCGCCCGCGGCCGCGGGTCCGGGTGCGCCCGCTGCGCGTCCCGCTGCTCCGTCGGCGCCCGTTCCGCAAGCGTCCGACTCCGCCCCGGCCCCGGAACCCTCTGCCCCAGCGGCGCCTGCCGGGTCTGCGCAGTCGCCTGCGGTGCAGCGGCCGGGGCCCGGTGGCCCTGGCCCGGCGGGTGCGCCGACGCCTGGCGCGCCCGCGTCGGCGTCGCCCGCCGCGCGTCCGGTCCAGCGGCGGGCCGTTGACCCGTCGGGTTCGGCACCTGCCGCCCCTGCGGCTTCCGAGTCTGCGCAGTCGCCTGTGGTGCAACGGCGCGGACCCGGCGGTCCTGGCCCCGGGGGTGCGCCGACCCCTGGCGCGCCCGCGTCGGGGGCGTCCCCTGCTGCGCGTCCGGTTCAGCGGCGGGCCGTTGACCTGTCGAGTTCGGGACCTGCCGCGCCTTCGGCTTCCGAGTCTGCGCAGTTGCCTGCGGTGCAGCCGCCGGGTCTCGGTGGCCCGGGTCCCGGGGGCGTACCGACGCCTGGCGCGCCTGCGTCGGCGTCGCCTGCTGCGCGTCCGGTTCAGCGGCGGGCCGTTGGTCCGTCGGCGCCCGACTCAGCTCCGGGCCCGGCGGCCTCTGACCAAGCGGCGTCCGCCCCGGCGCCTGCCGCGCCCATGGGCCCCGAGCTTGCGCAGCCGCCCGCGGTCCAGCGGCCGGGTCCCGGTGGCCCTGGCCCGGCGGGCGCGTCGACGACGGGTACGCCTCCCTCGGCGTCGCCCGCCGCGCGTCCCGTTCAACGGCGGGCCGTTGGTCCGTCGGGTTCAGCGGGGTCTGACCCGGCGCCAGCGACCCCCGCGTCGGCGCCTGCTCCTGCGGCGCCCGCGACTCCCGAGCTTCCGCAGTTGCCTGCGGTCCGGCGGCGCGGCCCCGGCCCTGGGGGTACGGGCCTGGGTGCGCCGACGACCGGTACGCCCGCGTCGGCGTCGCCCGCTGCGCGTCCGGTTCAGCGGCGGGCCGTTGACCCGTCGGGTTCGGGACCTGCCGGGCCTGCGGCTTCCGAGTCTGCGCAGTTGCCTGCGGTGCAGCCGCCGGCTCCCGGTGGCCCGGGTCCCGGGGGCGTACCGACGCCTGTCGCGCCTGCGTCGGCGTCGCCTGCTGCGCGTCCGGTCCAGCGGCGGGCGGTTGGTCCGTCGGGTGCGGGTGCGGCGGCCTCTGACCAAGCGGCGTCCGCCCCGGCGCCTGCCGTGCCCACGGCCTCCGAGCTTCCGCAGCCGCCTGCGGTCCAGCGGCCGGGTCCCGGCGCCCCTGGCCCGGGGGGTGCGCCGACGCCTGGCGCGCCCGTGTCGGCGTCGCCCGCCGCGGGTCCCGTTCAGCGGCGGGCGGTTGCTCCGTCTGACTCGACGCCAGCGGCCCCGGTATCGGTGCCTGCTCCTGCGGCGCCCATGGCACCCGAGCTTCCGCAGTCGCCTGCGGTCCGGCGGCGCGGCCCCGGACCTGGGGGTACGGGCCTGGGCGCGCCGACGACCGGTACGCCCGCGTCGACATCGCCCGCTGCGCGTCCCGTTCAACGGCGGTCCGTTGGTCCGTCGGGTTCGGGTCCGGCGTCCGATTCTGCTCCGGCCCCGGCTCCGGGGGCGTCTGCCCCGACGCCTGCCGAGCCTGCGCAGTCGCCCGCGGTGCAGCGGCCGGATCTCGGTGGCCCTGGTCCTGGGGGCGTACCGACGCCTGGCGCGCCCGTGTCGGCGTCGGCCGCCGCGCGTCCCGTTCAGCGGCGGGCTGTTGCTCCGCCTGACCCGACGCCAGCCCCGGCAGCGGACGCGGTGCGGGGGAGTGAGCCGGGCGGGGGCGCTCCGACGCCTGCGGTGCAGCGGCGAGGGCCCGGTGGCCCGGGGGCCGGGGGTACGGGTCTGGGCGCGCCGACGACTGGTACGCCCGCCGGACGTCCCGTCCAGCGGCGGGCCGTTGCTCCGTCGGGTTCGGATTCCCCTCAGGTTGCCCCGGCCCCCGAGCCTTCACCGTCGCCCGTGGCCCCGCGGCGCGGGCCCGGCCCCGGAGGGACGGGCTTAGGTGCACCGACCGCGGGCGTGCCGTCCGGCCGTCGGCGTCCGGGGCTGGGCGCGCCCCTGTCCTCGCCCCTGCCCTCGCCTCCCGCCCCGTCGGCACCGATGCCGACACAGCAGCCGCCCGTACAGCGCGCGGTCGCGCCTTCCGGCTCGCCCCTGCCGGTCGTACGGCCCAAGGAAGCGACGCTTCCGCCGCCCGTACCCCTGGAGACCGCACCGGCCGTGCAGCGGGCGGAAGGTGAACGCCCTCCGGCCCCGGCCTCGATGCCCCTGACACCGGCGCGGGCACTGACCTCGGCGTTGCCGACGACGCCTTCGCCCGGCGCCGCGGCCGTACAGCGCAGCGCCGCGCCAACGGCGGTGCCGCTGCGCCGCGTCGGCACGGGCAGCGCACCGCCCCCGGGGGGTTCGACGACCGGTCGCGGTCTCCCGCCCGCCCCGCCGGTACAGCGCGCGGCGGATGCCGGATCTGCGTCCTCGCCCGGGCTGATCGGCCGCGCGGTGCGGCGCCTTTCCGGCCGCCCGGCAGCGTCGGGGCAGTCGGATGTCGGTACGGCGGCAACGCCGCCGGTGCCGTCCGTATCGACGGGCGCCGGGGGCGGGCCCGCACCGGTGGGGCCCGGGGCGGGGCCCAGTGCGGCGTTGCCGCAGGCTTCCTCGTCTGCGTCGTCTTCCACCCCGCCGGTGCAGCGCGCGATGCGCTCGCCTGGCAGTGCGCAACCGCCCACACCGTCCGTGCCGTTGGGGCGGCCGACCGAGGGCCGTGCGCCCGGGGCGCCGTCCCCGCAGGCCGCCGCCCCGCCGGTGCAGCGCGCCGCGTCACCGCAGGCGCCGTTCCCGTCCGTATCGCCGGGGCCCGGCGGCGGGCCCGGGCGCGGGGGACGGCCGACCGAAGAGGCCGCGCGGCCATCGGTGCGGCCCCACAGCCCCGCGTACCCCAGCACCCCACTCCCGTCGACCACGGCAGCGCGCACCAGTCCGACGGTGCAGCGGCGGGACGCCGTCCCGACGCCCGCCCCAACCCCAGCGCCCGCAACCCCGGCGGCCCCGACCCCACCCGTCACCCCACCGCACCAACCGGCGGAGGCCCCCACACCACCACCCGCGTCCCGTACGGCACGGGCGTCCAGCCCGGCCAAGAACACGGGCACCCAGAAACGCACCACCACCACCACTTCCACCACCTCCACCGCCACCCAGACCGCCGCGTTCGACGCGCGGGCGCTCACGGACGGGCAGTTCGACGAGCTGGTGCACCGGCTCATCGGCCCGCTGACCCGGCTGCTGAGAACGGAGTTCCGCCTCGACCGTGAGCGCATCGGCAAGTTGCGCGACCCGCGACGTTGACGACCCGCGACGTTGACGACCCGAACGACAGACCGCACACGAAAGACGTACGAAGGAAGGCCGCCCGCGATGCCCAGTGATCTCGACCCGGGATCCACGATCTTCTTCACCCTCACCATCGACGGCGAGAGCCTGGGGTACTTCAACGGCTGCGAGGGTCTGTCGTCCGAGGTGGAGATCGAGCACCACCAGGAGGGCGGCAACAACGGCTTCGTCTGGCAGTTGCCGTCCCGCGTCACCTACTCCAGCATCCGGCTGACCCGCCCCCTCACGCCCGACACGGCGAAGGTGGCGGCCTGGGTGTCGTCCATCACCACGGGCGTCACCCGCCCCACCGGGCAGATCGCCGCCCTCCGCGCGGACGGTTCGGTGGTGGCCCAGTGGGGGCTGCTGGACGTGCTGCCCGTGCGGTGGCAGGGGCCGTCGCTGGATCCGGCGAGCCCGGCGGTCGCCACGGAGGTCCTGGAGATCACCCACCACGGCTTCACGGATGCGGGGGCGGCGTAGATGGCCACCAACGGCAAGGGCGGAAACCCCGGCGGCAAGGGCGGCAGGGGCGGCAGGGGCGGCGCCGGGAAGAGCCTGGTCCGCGCCTCGCTCGCGATCCATGAGCCGCCGGTCGGGCAGAGCACCACCCCCGGCGGGCTGATCAAGAACTTCGACTTCGACTTCAACCCGGCCCAGCTGACCATGAGCCGCCGCACGGACTGGAAGGCGACGCCGAGCCCGGCGGTGCGGGACGGCGGGCAGCCGGAGTTCATGGGGCCCGAGCCGCGCCGGCTGAGCCTCGACGTCTTCCTCGACTCCTCGGACCAGCCGGACAGCAACGAGGTGCTGAAGAAGGTCGAGGCGCTCTTCTCCTGCTGCGAGGTGACGGCATCCAGCCTCGCCGCGAAGCAGCCGTCCACGCCGTGGGTGGTCTTCCAATGGGGGTCGTTCTCCACCGCCCGGTTCACGGCGTACGTGGAGTCCGTGGACGTCACGTACTCCCTGTTCGGCACGACCGGGGTGCCGATCCGGGCCACCTGCCAGGTGAGCCTGCACGAGATTCCGAGCAAGACGAAGGGGCAGAACCCGACGTCCGGCGCGCTCACCGCGCGCCGTGTGCACCGCCTCGTGGCGGGCGATTCGCTCCAGTCGCTGGCGTGGCGGGAGTACGGGGACGCCACCGTGTGGCGGGTGATCGCCGAGACGAACGGCATCGACGACCCGTCCCGCCTCGCGCCCGGCACCGAACTCATCCTGCCCGCCGTCGAGGAGGTGACCGCCTGATGCCGCCGATCTCGTACTCCAGCATCATCCACGTCAAGCTGGACGGCACTCCGCTGCACCCCACCGAGGTCGCGCCGCTTCTGGCGGAGGCGTGGGTGGACTTCGGGGCGGGGGTGCCCGGCGCGTTCCAGCTCACCTTCCGCGACCCGAAGCGGACCGTGCTGGGGCTGGCGAAGATCACCATCGGCACCAAGGTGGTCCTGGCGCCCGTCGCCAGCGGCAAGGGGGCGCAGGATCCGCTGTTCACCGGCGAGGTCACCGGGCTGGAGACGGATTACGACTCCACCGGCTGGTTCACCGTCGTCCGCGGCTACGACCTGGGCCACCGCATGCTGCGCCAGCGCCGGGTGGCCGGATACACCGCCATGCGGGCCTCCGACATCGTCAAGCGGCTGGTCGGGAAGAGCGGGGTCACCGTGGGCCGGATCGAACCGACCAAAACGACCTACGAGTTCATCACCCAGGACAACATCACCGACTGGGACTTCCTCGCCCGGCTGGCCGAGGAGAACAAGAAGGTGATGTTCCTGGACGCCAAGGGGAAGTTCCAGTTCGTCAGCCGCAAGAACGCCTCCGGGGCGCCGCCGCCGAGCACGGACGGGGACAAGAGCCCGTTCGTGCTCCACGGCGGCGTGGACGTCCTGCGCTGCCGGGCCTCCGTCACCTCGGCCGACCAGGTGCCCCAGGTGCAGGCGCGCGGCTGGAACGTGCAGGCCAAGAAGGCCATCACCGCCCAGGCGCCCACGACCGGCAACCCGGCCCTCGCCAACGGCACCAAGCCGGGCGCCGGGACGGCGAAGTTCAAGGCGACCAAGCTGGTCGACGCCTCGTTCCCGTACGACCAGCAGGGCGAGGTCGGCCGGGCGGCGCAGGCGCTGGCGGACGACGTGACGTCGGCCTTCGCCGAGCTGGAGGTGACCGTCCACGGCAACCCCAAGCTGCGCGCCGACATCCCGGTGACGCTGCGGGACGTCGGAAAGCCCTTCGACGGCAAGTACACGATGACGGGCGTCCGCCACGTCTTCGAGATGAGCAGGCCGTACACGACCTTGGTGACCGTCAGCGGCCGCCAGTGGCGGTCCCTGTACGGGCTCGCCTCCGGCGGCGAGGCGGCCGCGCCCCGCATGCCGTCCGTGGCCAACGCGATCGTCACCAACGTGAAGGACCCGCTGAAGCAGGGCCGGGTGAAGCTGAAGTTCCCCTGGCTGGACCCGGATTACGTGAGCGACTGGACCCGCACCGTGCAGTCCGCCGGGGTGGGCGGCGGCAGCATCTTCCCGCTGGACGTCAACGACGAGGTGCTGGTGGCGTTCGACCGCGGCGCGCTGGACCATCCGTACGTCATCGGCGGCCTCTACAACGGCAAGGACAAGCCGAAGCGCGGCGACGTACCGCTGCACGACGCCCTCAAGGGCAAGGCGACCCGGCACACCGTCGCCGACCGGGAGAACAACCGGCTGGACCTGCTCAGCCAGAAGATCGGCAAGCGCGGGGTGCGGCTGAGCACCGGCAACGACCGGCTCACCATCAACCTGGACCGCACCAAGACCGAGATCAGCGTGGACAGCAAGGGAACCGTCGTCATCAAGGGAACCGGGGCGGTGTCCGTCCAGGCCGGCGGCAATCTGAGCCTGCGGGCGGGCGGCAGCATGAACCTGAACGCCGGGGGAGCGCTCACCCTCAACGCGGGCGGTGCCCTGTCCGCCACCGCGGGCGCCGCGTTCAACATCAAGGGCGGCAGCGGCTCGATCCAGACCGGGGCCCTGAGCGTGACGGCCGGGGCGGTCAACGTCCTGCCCGCGACGTTCACGATGATGACCCCCGGCGCCATCACCGTCGGGGGCACCTCGGTCGCCCTGACCGGCCTCGTCACGATCAACAGCCACGTTCCGGTGGTGGTCTGATGGCCGGGCAGTTCGTCGGATCCGGCTGGTCCTTCCCGATGCGCATCAGCCCGACCGGGGGCATCGCCCTGGTCAGCGGGGAGCGGGAGATCGAGGAGGCCATCCGGCTCGTCCTCGCGACCGCCCCGGGCGAGCGGCCCATGCGCCCGGAGTTCGGCTGCGCCATCCACGACCTGGTCTTCGCGCCCGTCAACGAGGCCACCGCGGGCCGCATCCAGCACGAGGTGTTCACCACCCTGGACCGCTGGGAGCCCCGCATCGAGGTGCGCGAGGTGGAGGTGACCGCGGGCGACGACCAGGGGGTGCTGTACATCGACGTCCGCTACGTCATCCGCGGCACCAACAACCCGCGCAACCTCGTCTTCCCGTTCTACGTCATCCCGTCCCACGACGACTCCGATCCGTCCGCCGATGCCGCAGGCCCGAACGGCCCCGACCACGGCACCGGCGACGGCGGCGGACCGGCCACCGAAAGCGAACGCTGATGGCACTGCCCTCCCCGAACCTCGACGACCGGCGTTTCCAGCAGTTCGTCGACGACGCCAAGCGCTACATCCAGCGGCGCGCCCCGGAGTGGACCGACCACAACGTGTCCGACCCCGGGGTCACCCTGGTGGAAACCGTCGCCCACATGGCCGACCAGATCGTGTACCGGCTCAACCGGATCCCCGAGAAGAACCACCTGGCCTTCCTCGACCTCGTCGGCATCACCCTCTTCCCGCCGTCCGCCGCGCGCACCGACGTCACGTTCTGGCTGTCCGCGCCGCAGGAGGATCCGGTCCGCGTCCCCGTCGGCACGGAGACCGCCACCCTGCGCGCCGACGGCGAGGACTCCATCGTCTTCGCCACCGAGCGCGAACTCACCGTCGTGCCCTGCGAGTTGCGCCACCTCGCCGTGCAGCACAGCGGGGAGCAGGTCACCGACCGCACCACCGACCTCATCGAGGGCACGGACCTGCTGTGCTTCGCCGAATCCCCGGCGCCCGGCGACTGCATGCTGCTCGGGCTCAGCGCCGCCGTCCCGCACTGCGCCGTCGCGCTGCGGCTCGACAGCCGGGTCGACGGCGTCGGCGTCGACCCGCGGCAGCCGCCGCTGGTCTGGGAGGCGTGGACCGCCGAGGGCTGGGTGGAGTGCGAGGTCGACCAGGACACCACCGGTGGCCTCAACCGCCCCGGCGACGTCGTCCTCCACATCCCCGGCGGCCACATCCTCTCCCGCACCGGCCGCAAGGAGGCGGGCTGGCTGCGCTGCCGGGTCACCGAGCCCGAGACCGGCCAGCCCTTCTACACCACCTCGCCCACGGTGCGCTCCGCGGAGGCGTTCAGCATGGGCGGCACCGTTCCCGCCGTCCACGCCGAGTCGGTGTACGACGAGGCCCTGGGCGAGTCCACCGGGCTGCCCGGCCAGCGGCTGCGCCTCGCCCACGCCCCTGTCGTCGGCGACGTGCCCCCGCTCCACCTCCAGGTGGCCGACTTCGCCGGGGACGGGGGCTGGACCGACTGGGACGTCGTCCCGCACTTCGCCGCCTCCGGCCCGTACGACCGCCACCTCACCCTCGACGCGGCGACCGGCGAGATCGCCTTCGGCCCGGCCGTCCGCGAACCCGACGGCACCCTGCGCCAGTACGGAGCCGTCCCGCCCAAGGGCGCCGTGATCCGCGCCCGCCGCTACCGCACCGGCGGCGGGCGCACCGGCAACGTCGCGCGCGGCGCCATCCGCACCCTGCGCGACTCCGTCCCGTACGTCGCCGAGGTCGTCAACCGCGAGGCCGCGCAGGGCGGGGTCGACGGCGAAACCGTCGAGGAGGCGAAGGCCCGCGCCCCCATCACGCTGCGCGCCCAGGACCGTGCCGTCACCCTGCGGGACTACGAGGAACTCGCCCGCCGCGCCGCCCCCGAGACCGCCCGCATCACCTGCATCGAGGGCAAGCTGGAGGAGTACGGCTCCTACGCGGTACGCGTCCTCGTCGTGCCCAGCGCCGTCCCCGACCCCGGCGGGCGGCTCCGCTTCGAACAGCTCGTCCCCGCCGACGCCCTCCTCCAGCGCATCACCCGCTACCTGGACGAACGGCGGCTCATCGGCACCCGGCTGGCCGTCGGCCCGCCGTACTACCAGGGCGTCACCGTCGTCGCCACCGTGCACGCCTTCCGCGGCGTCGACGCCGACCGCGTACGCCGCGACGCCCACGACGCCCTCTACCGCCACCTCGACCCCCTCACCGGCGGCGCCGACGGCAAGGGCTGGCCCTTCGGCCGCCCCGTCCAGTCGGGCGAGATCTTCGCGGTGCTCCAGCGCGTGCCCGGGGTGGAGCTGGTGGACGAGGTACGGCTGCACGCCGCCGACCCGCTGACCGGCAAGCGCGGCGACCGCACCGACCGCATCGACCTCGACCCGCCGTCCCTGGTCTTCTCCTACGACCACCGCGTCCGCGTGATCGGGGACGACACATGAGGGGCTCCATCGACGGCCTCGCCTCGTCCTCCCCGCTCGGCATGATGCTGCCCGCCGTCTTCGCCGACGACGACCTCGCGCAGCGCTTCATCGCCGGTCTCGACGAGGTCCTGGCCCCCATCCTCAACGTCCTGGACTGCCAGGAGAGTTACTTCAGCCCCGCCCTCGCGCCCGCCGACTTCACCCGCTGGCTCGGCTGGTGGATCGGCGCCGAGACCGACGGCATCGAGGACGACCACCCGGAGGGCGTGGCCCGGCTCCGCGCCGCGGTCGCCGCCGCCGCGTACCTCCACCGGGTCCGCGGCACCCGCTTCGGCCTGGCCGAGACGGTACGGCTCGCCTTCGGCGTCGCACCCGAGATCACCGAAAGCGGCGGCGCCACGTGGAGTGCGCGCCCCCGCGGCCCGTTCCCCGGCGCTCCTCGGCCCCGGCTGCACGTCACCCTGCGCCTCCCGTCCCCGACCCCGGCCGACGAACACCGCCTCGACGAACTCGTCAACGCCGCCCGTCCCGCCCACGTCCCGTACACGGTCCAGGTGACCGCTGCCGAAAGGACCTCCGAGTCATGACCCCCAGACAGTCCTCCGGTGGCCGTGGCACCGACGAGCCGACCACCCTGACCTGCGACGAATGCGGCACGCGGTATGAGCCGGGGCAGTCCTTCTGCGACGGCTGCAACGCGGTCCTGCCCGACGACCGGCCCCCGGCGCCGCGCGCCGCCGACCCGGCCCCTGCCGCGGCCCCTGCCCCCGCGGCGGACCCGCGCCAGGCCCGCGACCCGGCGCCGGGTGGCGGCACGCCGAGCGGCGGTGCTGCGGGTGGCGGTGCCCCGATGGGCGGTGCTGCGGGCGGTGGTGCGGGCGGTGGTGCTCCCGGTGGTGCTGCTCAGGCCGGTGGCGCGCCTGGCCCGTACCACCCGGCAACCGCCGCCCCCGGTACACCGGGCCAAGCGGCGGCCTCGTACGGCCCCGCCCCGCAGGGACCCGGCTCATACGGCCCCGCCCCGCAGGGCCCCGCCTCGCAGAACCCCACCCCGCAGAACCCCGCCCCATACGGCTCCGCCCCGCCGGGCTTCGGGGCGCCGCCGGGGCCAACGACCCCTACGCCCCCCGCAGGCGACGCCGACCCGACCCGCCCGGTGCCCCGGGCCACCACCCCGGCGTCCGCGGGAGGCACCGGCACCCCCGACCCGGAATCCACCACGGACCGCGCCCGCGCCCTCCTCGTCCCGGTGGCCGACCCGCAGGGCGAACCCGAACGCCTTCCGGCCGTGGCCCCGGTCCTCCCGGGCCGCCCGGCGCCCGCCCGCCCCGAGGTGCGCGCCCCGGTCGCGCCGGACAACCACGGCGGCGTCGCGTGCCCCTGGTGCCACACCGCCAACCGCCCCGACCGCCACTTCTGCGCCCGCTGCGCCATGCCGATGGCCGAGGGCCCGGAGAACCCGGGCCGCCTCCCCTGGTGGCGGCGGCTGTTCGACTACCGCAACCGGGAACAGCCCTGGGCGGGCGACCGCCCGCGCCTGCGCTACCAGATCGGCCGCATCCTGCGCTGGTTGGTCCTCGCGGCGGTGCTGGCCCTGGTGGGCTGGGCCCTCTTCCAGACCCCTACGGCCGTCAGCGCCGTACGCGACCACTTCGCCAAGCGCGCCCCGCTCAACCCGGATTCGTACAGAGCGTCCCGCTCGTTCCCCCAGCACGGCCCGGACAAGGCGTTCGACGTGGTCAGCAACTCCTGGTGGGGGCCGGGCGTCACGCAGTCCGCCAAGGGCGAGTGGCTGGAGGCGCGTTTCCGCGACCCGGTACGGCTGCTGGACATCGGCATCACCCCCGGGATGTCGGGCCGCGGCGAAACCCTCACCAAGTCCGCCCTCCCGCACCGCATCGAGGCCCGGATCACCACGGACGACGGCAAGACCACGGTCCGCGAACTCAACCTCGACCAGGGCGCGGGTTTCCAGCGCCACAAGTTCCGCGCCCAGAACGTCACCGCGGTCCGCTTCACGATCCAGTCGGCTTACGGAGCCAATGGCAAGAAGCAGGTGGCCATCGCCGAGATCGAGTTCTTCGGCCCGTCCAAGGCGGGCCGCTCGTAACCCCGTACGCCGAACACCCCCGCCCCCGCTCGCGTCCGACCTTCGGCGAACGGGGCTCCGACCTCCACGCCGACCTCCACCCTCATGAGGGACGGACCCGGGCGGGGGTGAAGAAGTTGACGAGGTTGCCGTCCGGGTCGCGGAACAGCAGCGACCGGTTGCCCCAGGGCATCGTGGTGGGCTCGTTGACGAAGTCGGTGACGAAGGCGGTCAGGTTCCGGTACACGCGGTCCACGTCGGCGACGCGGAATTCGATGATCACGCTGTGGTTGTCCGCCGGACGGACAGAGTCCGGGGCGAACAGCGGGAGGGTGCGGGTGCCGGCGATCGCAAGGGTGGCGTGGGCAGTCTTCAGCTCGGCGAAGTCCTCGGTGGCCCATAGCGCCCGCACCCCCGTGGCGCGCTCGTAGAACTCGACGAGGCGGGCGACGTCGGCGGTGATGATGCGGATCGAGACGAAGTCCATGGTGTTCCTTAGCTGCCGGAGCTGACTGCTGCGCGTCGCAGGCTAGGAGAAATAGGGGACAGAATCGGCCCGGTATACGTACTAGGCTGCGAAACATGCCTCGTCCCACCGGCCGCGTGCTGACCCTCCTGGAGCTGCTTCAGTCGGGCGGTACGCGCACGGTGGCCGAACTGGCCGATCGGCTCGGCGTCGACGGGCGCACCGTGCGGCGGTATGTGGACCACCTGGTCGACCTCGACGTGCCCGTGGAGTCGGTGCGCGGCCGCTACGGCGGGTATCGACTCGCTCCCGGGTACCGCTTGCCCCCGCTCATGCTCAGCGACGACGAGGCCCTGGTCGTGCTGCTCGGCCTGGTCGCCGGCCGACGAACGGGGCTGATGACGGCGGGGCACACGGCGAGCGAAACGGCATCGGCCAAGATCCGGCGGGTATTGCCCCAGCACGTCGCCCGCCGGCTCGACGCGCTCCTGGAATCGCTCGCCTTCACCGATCAGCCCGGCGAGTTCGCCGCCCCCGACACCGGGATCCTGCTCACCCTCGCCGACGCGGTCCGCCACCACCGACCGGTCTCGATGCGATACACCGACGGTCACGACCGCCGCAGCGAACGCACCCTGTACGCCTACGGCATCGTCGCCCATTCGGGCCGGTGGTACGTCACGGGCAAGGACGCCGGGATCGACGAGGACCGAACCTTCCGCCTCGACCGCATCGCGGACGCCCGTACCCTGCCCGGCTCCTTCGAGCCTCCCGTGGACACCGGCCCGGCACAGCGCGTGCTGTCAGGGTTCGCCTCGACCGAGTACCGACACGAGGTGACCCTGCGGATCCACGGCACGCCCGAGCAGATCCGCGCCCACCTCCCGCTAAGCATCGCGACGTTGGAGGACCGCGACCGCGACCGCGAGCCCGAGCCCGCGACAGGCCAGGACCGCGCGCCCGAACGCTGGCTGCGCGTTCGGCTCCGTGCGGAACGCCTTGACTGGCTGCCCCCGGTACTGGCCGCACTCGACCGGCCGTTCGTCATCGAGCGCCCCGACGAACTGCGCGCCCTCGTCCGCGCCTTCGCCGATCGCCTCGCGTCCTACGCCGGAAAGGCCTGACAGCTCAGCAGGGATGGGCCCGATCGTAGGCTTCGCGCACCTCCGCGGGCACCCGGCCACGGAAGGGCACGTCGTACCCATGAGCCCGCCCCCACTCCCGGATGCTCTCCGTGTCGATGGGCGGCGTCCTCCTCACGTTGACGGGCACCCAGGGTGTGGGGACGGAAGGTGTGAACGCCACCGATAGGGGCACCACGGTCTCACCGCTCAGCACCGAGACAAGAAACTCGGTCAGTGTGCCGTCGAAGGTGAACCAGCGGAGCCCGCGGTCCTCGGTCCCGGCGATGCGCCAGGTGTCGGGGGCGTCCAGGGGCTCGGTGATCCAGAAGAGGTTTTCGCCGTTGCCGATACGGCCCATCGTGAACAGGTGCCGCGGGTGACAGGGGACAGGCGCTCTGCCCTGGTCGTAGTCCTGCTGTACGTACTCCCGGATGATGCCGGGCATGCGGCCGGTGAGGTTGCTGTACTCGGTGTAGCCGTGGGGATGGCAGATGCTGATGAAATCGGCGAAATCCCCGGGCCCGTACGTGGCGGCGAGCCGCTTGTAGTCCGCGGGCAGCCGCATTCCGAGGACGGTCTCGACCGCGTCCCAGTCGATCGGGCCCGGCGGATCGTCCGGCGGCGGACACAGCTGGACGAGTGCGTCGATGGCGTTCACCGCTTCTCCCGCCTCTTCGGCCTCTGCGGCCAGGGATAACCCAGCCGCTCCGCGCTCTCGCGCGAACCGCCGCAGACGTCCGCGGCGGCCCGCGGGTCGCTCACGGTGATCCGTTCGACGAACGCCCTCACCTGCTCATCCGGCGCCGCGTCCGTGACGGGCTCCGTCATCAGGAACTGTAGCCACGGATCCCCGTCCTCGGCCGGAGGGAACTCGGGATGGAAGAAGCTGAACGTGATCCGCTCCCGCTCCCACGGCAATGAGAACACCGAGCCGAACCGACACTGCCAGCGCTCCAGCCACTCGGGGTGCCGACGGAACTCGGAGTCCAGCAGCCGGGCGACGGCATGCCCGGGCCACTCCCAGCCGTCGCCCGTCGCGACGCGCTCGACCTCGGCGTCGTACGCGCGGGCGTCGAAGCGGAACTCGCCGAGCGCGACCTCCCCCTCGTACGGATCGCGCCAGCCGTCCCACACCACCTGATCGCCGTCCCGCCGTACGGTCACATACAGCGCACCGCAGCACTCCTCGGTGCACAGCGCCTCCGCCCACCGCATCTCCCGCGGCCCGTCCGTCGCCGCCGCCCGCAGCGGACTGTCCGCCCGCAACATCCGCAAGGGGTCCGCCGCCGGACCCCGGTCGAAGACCTCGGTCACGAGGTCACGGCCGTCGACGATGGGGCGAAGTTGCGCCACGGCGCCTTCCTCGTCGGCGTCGGGAACGACGACGCGCAGGGCGAGGGAATTCACGGTGCAGGTCATCCCCTCGATTCTGACCCCCACCCCGACCACCCCGCCAACGCATTCCCCGCCCACCGCCTCAGCCCCCGGCCCCCAGAACACCCCCTGCCACCAGCCGGAACCCCTTCACCGCCTCCCACAACGCGTCCGACCTCGCCGCCGCGAGCGCCAAGTCCTCAGCCCTGCGCGAGGTGTCACCGCGGCGCGCATCGTCCACCATCCGCCGCATCACGCCGGAGAGCGCACTCGACGCCTCCGCCACCCCACTCACGGCCTCGCCCACCCCCGACGGCCCCTCCAACAGCACCACCTCGGCAGCCCGGTGCACCTCGCGCGCCAGCGCGATGAACGTCTCCACCCGCCCCTCGACGACCGCCTGATCAGGAGCCTCCGCACCAAGCGCACGCAACACGTCGTCCATCGCCACATCGCGATCGTGGAGGGCGACCAGGTACTGCGTATACGCCTCACACAGCACCTGCCGACGTCACTGATCATGCTGCGAACGCGCCTGGGCCGGCCCACTGACCGAGGCCGCCCCAACGAAGCAACGGCCCCCCTACTGCGCCCCTCGCTCCCTCTCGAACGCTGCGAGTTCCAGCGGGGTGCCGACGAAGGCCGGACCGCAGCCCGGAGGCAGCCGTCCGATCACCACTAGACAAGGCTTCTTCCACGCCCCCGGCCTCCCCGACGCTCTCACTCCTGGACGGACCGTCGACCCGGTACCGGCCGTCGTACAAAGGAGCCACATACGGGATACCCCAGGTGTAGCGCGGCTCCGTGCAGCGACTGAAGTGCAGCTCCCACATCCCCGCGCCAGGCGCTTTCGACAGGATCGATCACGCTGTCATTCTCTCCAGCGCTGGGTCCGCAGTCCTCGCCGGTGCCGCGTGTCGAAGTGTTTTAGTCATGCACACGCAAGGTAGCCTCGACGTGGATCGATGGGTATGCGTGCCTACTGCACGTGGATTGTGGGGGGACTTCTCATGACTGATTCTAGTCACAAGGATGGCGACAAACTTCCCGAGCCGCCAGATAAGTGGCTTCCACTCCTTCCGGGGGAGCAAGGGATCGTGGCTCCGCCACCGTTGCAGACGCAGTATCCTAGCCAGCCGAATGTTTATGACTCTTCCGCTCCACCGCCGAAGCGTTCACTCCCTCCCGGCGTGCAAGGTCCGGTTGCGCCGAACCTGAAAATCGCGGACAAGGTTCTGGAAAGCGCCGCAGGGAAGGCAGACGACGTTCACGATGCCTTCTACGCCCCCGCCGCTTCGCTGGAGGGGCTGACGCTCTCGGCGTCCAAGGCCCTGGAGGGTTTCGCAACCGCCGACGCATTGAAGAGGTCGCATGAAAATTGGGAAGAGCAGGCGGGGTTGGTGACTGCGTGGCTCAATAACATCTCCAAGAGCCTCCGGCAGGCAGCCCTCGCCTACAATGACACCGATCACGGCGTCAAGGATGGCTTCAGCCCTTACCTGAAGCAGAGCGCACCTTCCGGGGGGTCGGATGCCGTATATCCGCCCTCATATGGGCCTTATCTGTCACAGAACGGGGGTGAGTGATGCCGTCCTTCTACCAGGAACTCATGTCCGCCGACTTCTCCACGCTGGACAGGCTTGCCACGAAGTGGGGCGAAGTACACAGGAAGATCGAGAAGCTTCCCGACCGAATACGCGATGAGGTGCTCAAGCCCCTCAAGGACAAGGGGTACTGGGAGGGTGCGGCCGCCCCCTATGCGTGGTCACAGATCGACGATATTCAGCGGCAGGTGGCGGCGGCTGTCAAGGTATCCGGTGCCGTCAAGAAGGTCCTGGTGGACGGCGTCGGCGAACTGAGGGTGGCGCGAAGGGAACTGAAGGACGCAGTCACCAGAGCCGAGGACATGGGGCTGCACGTCGGTGCTCAAGGGCAGGTATCCCGGAAGGACGCCGAAGATTCCAAGGACGTGTCCGAGAAGGACCTCGATGCTGCTCAGGACGAGATCATTTCACTTGTCCGCAAGGCGCACCTCGTGGACGAAAACCTGTCAATCACGCTCATGCAGGACATCGGGGTCGATCAATGGTTCAACGCCAAGCGGCAACTGACTGACATCAACCACACATCCTCCCTCAGTACCGCCCAGTACAATGCGTTGAACTTGGCGATGGACGGCAAAGATCCACATCCTGAGCGCAATAACAAATCTCCCTACGATCTCGGTCTCGATTGGCTGTCGAATCAAGGTCCTACGCATCAGGACTTCACCAGCGGGGACAAGCTCACGGAGCTCATCCAGCGCAGCGAGAGCATGAAGGATATTCGGAGGCAGACCATGGACGGGTGGAGAGGCGGGAAAGGTACGGGGGAGGCAAACTATTCGATCAGCGAGGACGGATACATCGGCGCTGGAAAGAAGTTCCTCGGTGAGGATGCCCCCGCTATCGCCACCAATGATGAAGATGGGCTCGGTCAGGCATTCCTTGGCTCCTATAGTGTCGACTACGAGATCACTGGTGTCGACCCTGACGGGTCTGTCGTGGTGAAGTACACCTTGGACAATACAACCAGCGTTTCGTCGTTCCTCCATTACATGGGCTACCACGACTGGATGGAATCGCTCAACCCTGGCTCCGGACCGACACACAGCGTCTCTCAAAACGTCACTTGGACGGAACGGCTCAACCCCGATGACCACTAAGGCGGCTCCCGGGACAATGCGGCGCGTGGCGAGGTGGATGTATGGCTCGATCACCCGCGGCGTCATCTTCTCGTGCGTCTTCATGCTGCTGCTGACCGTGGGCTACCTACGGCTGATGAACGCGGTGAGCGGAAATCCGTCGCATGGCTGCCCGAAGGCGGCATCCGGGGTGAGCGCGGCGGACTTGTCCGGTCGATACGCGGGGACTGGCGGCATGAGAGTCGACCTCACGTACCACCGACCCGGCACGGCGGCGGCCCAGGACGCACAGGCCGACTTCCAGGTGCGTAACTGGCGTTACCGGGACTACGAGCACGGCGACGACAGCCTGGGGTCGTTCGACGGCTCCGGAACCTGGGAGTACGAGCCGCGCAGCGGCATCAAGGGGATGCAGATCAGACTCGACTTCGACAACGGACCAGAGCCGGGCAACCCCGATCCGATCACCTTCCTGACCGTGGGGGGCGACAGCGCGCACCCTGTCCTGTTCGACGACGTAGACCCGGACGTGTGCCCCGACATCGTCATGACGAAGGGCAATTGACCCTCACGTCGACGGGAAGCGTGGAAGGACGAGCCCGCGGGGCTCGCTGTTCGAGATGGCCCCTCGGAAGAGCGATTCCGAGGGGTCGGTTGATCGTGTGACACACTCCTTCACGCGGTGCTGGTATCGACCCGATAGACGATCTTCCCGTCGAACTCGGCGAACCCGAGCGACTTGTAGAAGGAACGCGCCTCCGCATTGTCGCGATCGGTCATCCACTCGACGCGGCTGCACCCAGGACGCGCGGCGGCGAGGGCGCGGAGTTCATCCATCAGCCGGGCGCCGATGCCCTGGCGGCGCAGGGTGTCGCGGACGTACAGCTCCTTGAGGAACAGCGAGTGGGAGGAACCCGCGGCCGGCCAGAGGAACGAGTAGGCCGCGAGCCCGGCGAGGTCACCCGCCTCGTCCTCGACGACCAGGGCGAAGACCATGGGCGGCGAGCCGAACAGGGCTTCCTCCACCTGTGCCTGGCGTTCATCGAGCGGCTGGACCTCGGTCGAACCGTAGAACCGCTCGATCTCCTCGATCAGCTCGGCCAGGGCGAGGACGTCCCGCTTTTCGGCGGGGCGGATCGTCACGGTCATCGGCATCTCCTGTCGTTCCTCAATTGCTTCACTCGCTCGCTTCAACGCGGGCCCCCACCGTGGCGGTGCGGCCCGGCGCGTAGGTGCTCCAGCCGTACTCGCGCAGGGAGCCCTGGACGTGCCGGATCAAGTACTCCAGGTCCGCGCAGTACACGGAGGGATTCCGGTAGCCGCGTGCGGCGCTGTAGCGATGCGGGAGGTAGCCCCCGCCGCAGACCTCCACCAGCGGGCAGTCCTGGCACTGATCGGCCAGTGCTGCCTTGCCATCGTGCCGGTGGCGAAGCTTCGGGTGGTGCATGGTCTGGTCGAAGGACTGGTTGAGGAGGTCGATGCCCAGCCAGGAGGCGCCTTCCTCGACGGAACGGAGCGTGTCCACGCCTTCGATCGTGCCGTTGGACTCGATCACGACGCCGGCCGGTGGGGTGAGGCCCAGGGTTTCGACCGAGCCGCGGACGCCGGAGCTGAGGGCCACGATGTCCTCCAGCATCCGGACGCTGTGCCGGTACTGAGGGCGGGCGAGCCAGGCGTCCCACACGCGGCTCATCCACATCCCGTACTCGGGCAGGGCCGGGTCGTCGCGGTGCGGCGGGTCGTCGTGCGTTCCGTGCGGCAGGTTGAAGTCGATCACCGGGGGCTCGAACGACGCCAGGTAGTCGTGTACCTCGACCGGATCGTTGGCCAGGTCGACCACGGCGAGCAGCCCGGCGAACAGATGCGGCCGGGAGCGGAGGAGTTCGATGCCGCGGACGGCTGAGAGGACGCTCGATCGCCCGGTGTGGCTCAGCCGGTGCCGGTCGTTGGCTGCCGGAGGCCCGTCGAGGCTTACGCCCACGACGACCTCGTATCGCTCGAAGAGGTCCAGCCACGCCGCGCTGAGCAGCGTCCCGTTGGTCTGGAGCTCGAACCGCACGTCCGTCTCCGCCGGGACACCGTCCCGCAGGGTGCGCAGCAGATCGCCCATGTGCCGCGGACCGACGAGCAGGGGCTCACCGCCGTGCAGGACGACGTGGACCTCCCGTAAGCCGTGCGTGGCGGCGTGCTCGCCGATCCGTCGGGCGGCGGCCTGTGCCACGTCCAGACTCATCCGGGCGGGCAGGTGCCGCGACGTCTGGTCCTTGGAGTTGAAGACGTAGCAGTAGTCGCAGTCGATGTTGCAGCGGTTGGCGACCTTGAGAATGAAGCTGCGCAGTGGGGTGGCGTCTTCGGGTCGTGTCATCGAGCAGCAGGCGCGCTCACAGCGGCCAGGGCCAGATGAGCGAGGCCGCGTGGGCACCGTCGCCGACGCGGTTCGTCGCGGCCTGCTCGGCCTCCAGACGCTGCTGTACGCGGTGGGCGAGACGGTCCAGGACCGGGCTGTCCGGCGCGGACTCCGGGGTGATGGGCGTCATGCCGCACGGGGCGGGGACGGGCGTGGGTGACGGCATTCAACGCTCCTCGTGCTGGGGCGTGCCGGGGTCGGCACGGTGCGACGGCGGTTGAAGCGGCAGATTGGCTCAACGTAGCAGCCGGGCACCTGCGGCGGCATACGGAAACCGGTCAGGGGGCCGACTCATCCGGCCCGAGACGCCAAGAAGTCCTCGATCTCATCGGCCTCGGCGAGCAGCCCCAACCGCCGGTACACGGCGAGAGCGTCCCGCAGCGACGGCTCGCCCCCCGCGGGCCCGTCGAGTTCCATGCCGCAGCGGCCGATGCCGTCCAGCGCCCGCGCCTCCTCGCGGGGACAACCGATCTCCTGGGCCAGGCTCAGCGCTTGCTCGAACCGTCCCTGGCCTCCCGCTGGGTCGCCCCCGGTACGCAGCAGCGTTCCCCAGTGGTTGAGGACCTCCGCTTCGCCACACCGATCGCCGAGATCGCGGAGGATCTCCACGCTGCGCTGGAATACCTCGACCGCCCCGTCCCGCTCCCCGGCAAGCCCGCGGACCGCTCCCAGCTCGCCGAGCGCGGCGGCCTCGCCCCCACGGCTGCCCAGGTCGCGGTACGTGCTCAGAGCCTCCTCCAGCAGCGCGGCCGCCTCCGCGAGGCTGCCGGATACGCGGGTCAGGACCCCGAGGTGGCGGATGCTGTTGGCGCGGCCGAACCGGTCGCCGAGTTCGGTGTAGTGGTCCAATGCCTGCGAGTGGGCCTCGCGCGCCCCGTCGTGATCACCGGTGAGCCGTCGTACCAGGCCCAGCTCGTTGAGGGCGTATGCCTGATGGTCCCGGTCGTCGAGTTCCCGGTAGATGGAGAAGGCCTCGCGGTGCCGCCGGGCGGCCAGCTCGTATTCGCCCATGAGGCAATGCACGACGCCCAGATCCCGCAGCGAATTCGCTTCACCGTACTGGTCGCGCAGCTCGCGATAGATGGACAGAGCTTCCGTCTGCGCTTCCACGGAAGCATTGAATTGGCTCGTCTGCCGACGCACCATGCCAAGATCCGCGAGCGCGTTGGCCTGCCCGAACCGGTCTCCCACCTCGCGGTAGAGGGCAAGGGCCCTGGTCTGGGCCCGGGCCGACGCCTCGGTATCGGCGGTCAGGTACCAGACGATGCCCGCCTGGTTCAGGGCGTCGGCCGTGCCCTGCCGGTCACCGACCGCCTCGTACTCCGTCACTGCCTGGTTCAGCGCCTCGACCGCTTCCGGGTACGCGGCCATGAAGCGCCGTACGACCCCCAGCTCGGCGAGGGCGCCGGCCAGCGCCTGCCGGTCGCCGGTCCGCCGGGCGGCTTCGGCGGCGGACCGGTGCAGCCCGACGGCCTGGTCCCAGGGCCCGGCCTGCCGCAGGAAGGGAGCCATGGCCGCGGCCAGGCGGATCACGAGCCCGTGCAGGTCGAGGCCGTTCGCCCGCCGGATGGCGGCCAGGATGTTGGGCCGTTCGCCCTCCAGCCACTCCAGAGCGGCGGCGCGCGACTCCATGAGCGGTCGCTCCACCTCGGCCCCACCCTCCGGAGGAGGCGGTGCGGCTGCCCCGGCGCGCACGATGTGCCTGTTCGCGTCGGCGAGGGCGGTCAGATAGTAGGTGCAGACACGGGTGATGGTCTGGACGTCATCCATACCGACTCTCTCCTCGGTGGCGAGACCGCGCGCATAGTCGCGTAGGAGGTCGTGCAGCTGATAGCGGTCACCCGGCTGCTCATCAACCAGGTGGTCGTCATAGAGCGCGTCGAGGTGACGCCGCGCCTCCGCTACGGGAACGGAGCCCAGTGCGGCCCCGACGTACACGTCGAGATCGGCGCCGGGGTAGCGGCCTAGGCTTTGGAAGAAGCGCTGCCGCTCGTGCGGAAGATCCCGGTAGGACAGGTCGAACGTCGCGGTCACCGCACGCTCCCCGGCACGCAGTTCCACCAGCCGATCACGCGCCGCCGCCAACCGTTCCCGAAGGCTCTCGGCGGTCCAGGATGGATGATGCCGGAGCCGTGCCGCGAGCAGCGAAACCCCCAACGGCAGATATCCGCACATGCCCACCAGCGCCTCGACCACAGCTCGGTCGAGGGAATCCGCAGGGCGCCCGCTGAGCCGGATGAACAGATCGATCGCATGATCAGGCGGCAGTGCCTCGACCGGTAGCACCACTTCCTCGTTGGCGGCCAGCCGCTTCCGGCTGGTCACCAGCACCAGACAGCCGCCCCCACCAGGCAGCAGCGGCTCCAACTGCCGGTAGCTGACCGCGTTGTCGAGAATGAGCAGCGCCCTCTTGTCGGCCAGCCGTCCTCTCCACATGGCGGCCCGCGCCTCGGTGACCGCACCCACGTCCTCACCAACGGGAATTTGCTGTGTCGGCACACCGGCTGCCGCCAGCAGCGAGGCCAGCGCCTCGGTCGGCTGTACCGGGTTCTGCCCCGGCGTATGTCCGTTCAGGTTCACGAAGAGCTGCCCATCCGGGAACCGTTCCGAGAGCACATGCCCGGCATGTACCGCGAAGGTCGTCTTCCCGACCCCCGGCATGCCGTCGACCACATGAACCGGCAGTGCCTCACCGCTCGCCTGCCAGTCCCGCACCGAGCGCACCAGCGACTCGAGCTCGGCAGCCCGATCGGTGAACGCCGCGGTGTCGCGCGGCAGCGACCGCAGCACCAGAGCCGCGCCCGGAAGCCCCGTCCCATCGTCCGGCCGGATCATCGGCTCTACGACCGGTAGGGGCGCCCGAATCTCCGACAACGTCGCGAGCAACGCCGTGCCCACGACCATCACCACGCCCAGCAAGATGAACGAGAACCACGCGTGCTCCTGGAGCCACCCCAGCCAGCCGGGCCAACGCGACTGATCGGAGACGGCGTTCGTCACCAGCCCGATCAGCATCGTCGTCACCGCGACAGCACCCGCGACCCCGGCGATCGCGATACCTCGCCGCAGCCTCATGGACGCGCCGCCACGGGGGAACCGGGACGCGTCGTACCCGTTGTTCCACCGCTGTCGACCCACCACAGCACGCCCAGAACCGACCTGACCACGATGGCAACCCCCGAGTCCGACACCTCAACCTTCCAAGCCGACCAGCAGCGAACGACGTTGGTCAAGGTCGACTCCGCGCCATCAACATGCCGTGCGCAGGTGGTCCGGTCATGGTCAGACCTTCTTGACGACGACCCTGTCCGGGACCAGCTTCTCCAAGTCGTCCACGTCCGAGGTGAAGACCGTTACCTGACCCTTCTGCTGGCTCGCGACGACAGCCAGTACGGCGTCGATCGCATACTTGTGGCCGTGCAGCCCGGCGGCGGTCAAGAGTCGGCGCGCCTGACGGGCCTCTTCCTTCCCGACATCCGCGACGGTGAGGCGGGAGAGCACCCAGTCCCAGCGTTGTTCGGTGGTTCTTCCGTCGTATGCCTCGATGAGCGTCATCGGGGACGTCACGACCTCAGCCTCACCTTGAGCCGCGAGAGCGAGGCGCGTGATCATCCTTCGCTCGCCGCGCACGGCAAGCGATAGAGCTTCGCAGTCGAGTACGAAGATTCGGAGCGGTGACGTGTGCTTACCGCGTCGCTCCTTCACGCAGCTTCCCCCGCGAGACCCTTTCCGGCGGAGCGGCGCTCGTGTTCGGCGTCGATTTCGTCCAGCTCCTCCAGCGCCGCAGCCTGCTCGCTCTCGGTGACTGGTCCATGTTCTTCCTGTAGCCAGTCGACCAGCTCAAGGAGCCGGTCTCGGTCTCGTTTGAGGCGTACCGCTTCCGCGATGTACGCCGACATGCCCCGCTCGGCTGCCTCCGAACGGATCTCCTCAAGGAGGTCTTCCGGGATCGTGACCGTCACCTTCTTGGTCGCCATACAAGCCACCATACTCTTGGTGTAAATCGCCTTACTCTTGTTTTCCTCGGTCTGCTGCACCATTCACCTGGATGGACGGCGCCGCACCCTCGCGTTCAACAGGCCGCACGGAGATCTTCGCTGGCAGCGGTGGCTCGGCAGTCGCGGCAGTGTCGGCCGGGCTCGGCCGCGCGGAAGGCGCGTTCGCAGCCGTCGCAGGTACGCCAGCGGAGGACGGGCGGTCGTGTGGGCGCGGCTGTTGGCGTGGGCGCCGGGAGGGGCGGGTCGCTGAGGCGGAAGGCGAGGATGCGGGCGGGGCGGGTCAGGAGGCGGTCGGGGAGCCGGGCGGTGAGCGCCAGGGTGATCTGCGCGGGACCCACCCCGGCGGCGAGCCATCGCCCGACGGCGGGGGCGAGTTCGGCGACGTCGCGGCGGGACAGGATGAGCCGCGGGTCGGCGAGGCGCAGTGAGGAGAGGATGGCGACGGCCCGCTCGTCGGCGTCGGCGAGCGAGGGCGCCTCGGGGTCGGCTTTCGGCTCAGGCTCGGGCATTGCCGGTGTCGCCGGTGTCGCCGTACGTGCGGGGGAGGGCGGGGTGGGCGAGCCGCCGCCGGGGACGTCGGAGATGTAGGTGCGGGTACGGATCACGCCGCCGGGCCCGCGCTCGCGCCGCCGCACCAGGTAACCGGCGGCTTCCAGCTCCCTCAGCGCCCGCGAGATCAGGATCTCGCCCTCGGTGAAGTGGGCGCACAGCGCGGCGATGCTCACGGGTGCGCCGTCGGGGAGGGACAGGATGTAGGCCGCGACGCCCACGGTGACCGCGCTGCCGCGTCGCTGCGCGAGGGCGTTGGCGATCACGGTGAAGTCGGCGGTGAGGCGGGTGCGGATGTGGATCACGCCGGAGGTCGGTGCTCCGGCGGCGGCGCGCGCATGCGCGTTAGACTGAGGCTCAGCCATCGGGAAGGGATCGCTTCCTGATCGGTCAGGCCCTCGATCGGGATTGCCGTCCCGGCGGGGGCCGTCGTTTTGCGGTTGTTGCGGCGAACGTAACGACCGTCATGCCGCTCCCGCAAGCCGGTCACCCGTACGAGTGATCGCAGCCGGAAGGGTGGGTGGGCGGGAGTTCTTTGCCCCGGTTCTCAGGGGGAGTTCGCGGTCCACCGGACCCCCGCGTACGAGGATCCGGTGGACCGGGAAAGCCGACGCCGACCGGTACCCGGCGGGCTCAGAGCCGGTCGCCGGGCTGCTCCTGGTCGACCTGCTGGCCACGCGCTGGGGCACGACACCCCGCGTACCGGTCGGCAAGACCGTCTGGGCGGAGTGCGCTGTGCAGGACCATCGTCACGGCTGATGTCGCCAGGGCGTGCGCCCTCGCCCGGACCTGTTCAGAATTGACATGAGGAGGTGAGGACCATGCCCACCTACATCACCCTGCTGAACTGGACCGATCAGGGCGTCCGTGCCTACCGGGACACCGCGAAGCGCTACGAGGCCTTCAGGGCGGCGATGGACAAGCTCGGGGTGAAGCTCCTGGACTTCCACTGGACCGTCGGCCAGTACGACATCATCTACACCTTCGAGGCGCCCGACGACGAAACCGCCACCGCGGCATCCCTCCAGCTCAGCAGCTTGGGAAACGTCCGCACCACGACCCTGCGCGCCTTCGACCGAGGGGAGATGGACGGCATCATCGCCAAGGCGGCGGCCTGACGGCTCCACTCTCGGCGGGTCGGCGGCCCCTGCCGCGCGGAGCTGACCGGCGGAGGCAGGGTCCGTCTACCGGTCGTGGAGTACGCGTGGCCGAGTGACGGGGACGACGGTGAGAAGGCCGTCCAGCCCTCTGAAGTCGTCGGGGTTGGTGGTGAAGAGGGGGAGGCCTTCGGCGACGGCGATAGCGGCGATCATCAGGTCGGCGACCCGACGCCGCGGTTTGCGTCCACTGCTGATCACGGCCGCGCAGACCCTGCCGTAGACGCGGGCTGCTTCCGCGTCGAAGGGGATGGGGTCGAATTCGTTCTCGGCGCGCTGGAGGACGTCCATCCGTCGGGCGCGCTCAGCGTGCTCGTCGTAATCGTCCTGTTCTTCGTTCCGGCGGACTTCATGCGGACCCGCGGACAACTCGGCCAGGGTGATGGCGCTGATCGCGACCTCGGCGGGCAGCTCGTCGGCATTGATCCACTTGCGAAGGATCATCACATTGGTGTCGAGGAGTCCCTGTGCGTATTCAACGGCCATAAGGGTCGTCCTGCTGCTGCTGAGCAGTGGAGTCCTGGTCGGCGCGGAACGCCTCCAGAGAGATGTCCGAGGCCGGGTGGGACATGGCCGCGAATTCCGCACGCGGGACGAACCGACGACGTTGTCGCAGCGGGACCAGCTCGCCGATGCGGTGGCCGTCCCGGGTGACGGTGAACGCCTGGCCATCCTGGACGGCGTCCATGATTTCTCTGGACCGGGTGCGCAGGTCCCGCTGGGTGATCTCAGGCCGTGCGGTCATGGCGCCCACGGTAGCGTGTGGTGCTACCGCGTGCTACCAGTGCCCGATGGCCTTGGCGACCTCCTCCGGGTGCGTCAGCTGGAGATGGTGGTTCGCGCCGTCGACCACCGTCACGGTGGCGTGGGGGAGTGCGTCCAGCAGGGCCCGGCCGTCGGGGGTGAGCGGATCGTCGGAGCCCACGATGACGTGTACCCGTCCCGGGTACCGCCGCAGCTGGGCCCGGAGGGCTTCCCGCCACCGCGGCTTCGCGGCGGCGGCCAGGAGTCGGGAGACGTTGGCGGCGACGGTGCCGCGGCGCAGGTCGGCCACGCTTGAGGCGAGTGCGGTCGCGTGCGCCGTGGTGCCCGTGAGGCGCTTGGCCAGGGCGTCGGGCGATACGTGGCTCAGGTACCCCCGGGTCAGGGGCGCCCACTGGGTGGTGAGCGCCGGGCGTGCCTGGAGGAAGTACGGCGCTACGAGCGTGAGCCGCTCCACCGCGGTGGGGTGGGCGGCCGCGGCCTCGACGGCGGCCGCGGCGCCGATGGAGTGGCCCACCAGGTGACGGGCGCCGCCGTCGGTGATCAGCGCGGTCAGCCAGGTCGGCCAGTCGTCGTGGCGTCCGCCGCTCATCCCCAGCCCGGGCAGGTCGACGGCGCGGGCGCCACCGAAGGAAGCGACGACCGGCGCCCAGGTGTCGGCGTTGACCGGCAGGCCCGGCAGCACCACCGTGGGGCGCCCGGTTCGCCGAGCTCGAATGTCCGTATCCCGTCCGGCGTGGTGAACCGCCTGCCGTTCGCCGGGGCCGCCGGGGCGTCGCCGAAGCGGTGCGCGGCCAGGTGGTCGGCCCAGCGGCGGATCGTCGTGGCGGCGTCCGGCATGGTCAGCCCGTGGCGGGCGGCGAAGGCGTGCGCCGAGTCGGTCGGGTAGCGGTCGCTCGACAGGAAGGTCAGGGTCTCCGGATCGGCCCTGGTGAGCCGCCGGGGCAGACGCTTCACCAGGGGTACGGGAATCCGTACCCGGGGCGCCGTGATCCTGTAGTGCTCCGCGATGAGCGTGAGCAGGTCGGGCAGCGGGGGAGTGTCGTCGTCCAGCAGCCAGTACGAGGCGCGCTCGGCGGCGTCGTCCACCGGGAGCAGGGCCATGAACCGGGCGAGGTAGTCGGCCGCGACCACGGGCACGAACGTGGACGCGTCCCCCGGCAGCGCCGGGAGGTTGCCCCGCCAGAGGTCCTGCACGCTCGACGCGAGCCCCAGGTACTGGTCGGACTCGCCGGTGACACTGTCGCCGATCACACTGGCCGGGCTGACGATGGACCAGGGAACGCCCAACTCGTCGGCCAGGGCCTGGAAAACGGCGTCCGCCTCGGCCTTGGACGCCTCGTAGGGCCCGAGCGCCCGGTAGGCGGCCGCTCTCCGCTCGTCGCTCCAGTGGACGGGGTCCTGTCCGCCGACCCGGTACCCGGAGACGTGCACCAGGCGCCGCAGGCGCGGCAGTTGCGCCGCGAAGGCGACGACCGCGCGGACGCTGTCGACGTTGGCGCGGTGGGCGTCGTCCGCCGACATCCCGAACCGGTAGGCACCGGCGCAGTTGTAGATCTCGGTGACGTCGTCGCACGCGCCCTGGATCAGCGACGGCTCCGCGAAGTCGACCCGGAGACCGGCCGGGGCCTTCTCGTGCCCGCGCTCGTCCAGCCATCGGGCGAGCCGCCGGTACGACTCGTGGCTCCGGCTGGCCGTGCTCACCCGGACACCGGCCCGGCCGAGCGCGAGAACCAGGTGGCGCCCGAGGAAGCCGGTGGCGCCCAGCACCAGTGCGTGCCGGTCCTCGACCCCGCTCATGCCGACGCCTCCGTACCCTCGTCGCCCTCGTCCAGCAGTACGGCGAGCGCCCGGGCGGCGCAGCGCAGCGGCTCGGTGGACCGCTGGGCACGCGACACGATCACCGCCCCCTCCACCATGCTGACCACGGCGGTCGACAGGGCGCGGGCGTCGGTACGAGGGCGGCCGTGGGCGGCGAGGTACTCGGTCACCGGCCCGATCCACGACTCGAAGGCGTTCGCGCAGGCGTCCCGCAGCCGCTCGCTCTGCGCGCACGGCGGCAGGCCCCGCCGGGGCGAGGGCCTGCCGGTCGCTGCTCTGCTTACTTGCAGTAAATCGCGGGATTCGACTTACGGATGGAGGACTTCCCCGAACCGCCCCGCTTGGCGCTGGCGAAACTCGAGTACTTACCGCAGGTGCCGACCTTGGCGGTGACCCTCACGGTCCCGGCCTGGGTGTTTGCGCACTTCTGGGCCACCTCGATGTCGGGGTAGTAGGGGTGGGCCACCAGGAGGGATACGCACAGCTTCGTGCCCGCGGGCTGCGGACCGAGCATGGTCGCGCTTGCCGTGACCTTTCCGGACTTGTAGGTGGGGGCCTTCGCGATGAGCCAGTCGGCAGCGGACGCCGATTGAGTTCCCCCGAATACCGCGAGTGACGCGACAATTGCCACGCCGATGGTCTTGAACTTCAAAACTGCTCCCCGTTTCGCGTGATCGAAGCGATCGTGCTCGGCGGGAAAGCTAGCAGAGGTCATTGGCGAAGTCAGGGTGTCGGCAAAGCGATTCCGCTTGGTCCTTGCTGGCGACCCAAAGGCGGGATTTTATCCGATATGACAGGAGTCCGGCGCCCCCTGGGATGGGGCGGTGCAAACCCCTTGCGTTCGGCGAACGGGCGCATGTACAAAGTCCCGTGACCACAACAGGCTCAGCCTGAAAAAAGAAAACGGGGGATTTTGAATGAGGAGCAAAGTCGGCTCCATGGCGGCCATCGCGGCTGCCGTCATGACCGCAGGTGCGATGCTCGCGCCTGCCGCTGCTGCCGCGGACGACGACGTGAGCGTCAAGTACGTCTGCACCACGAAGCACACGGAGACCACCGCGTACGCCAAGTGCGCCGACCTGGCGAGGTTCGACCGGTATCGGGTAAAGGTCACCTGCATCGACACCCGCGGTGTGCAGACCTCCTTCTTCGGCCCGTGGCGGATGGGGACGAGCGGTGACTGGTCCAAGCGCAAGTGCCCTGGCACGCAGGGTGGCGCGGTAGGCGTCTACAAGGCGGGCTACCAGGTCGAGCTGTTCTGACGCGCGATCACCGCACCACGAGTCCAGGCGTAGTTTTCGCACATCAGAGGACACCGGCATGAATCGAAAGAAGTCTTTCCTCGCCATCGCCGGACTGGCCATGAGTGCCAGTCTCATCGCGCCGAACGCCATGGCGAATGACGGGGGCGATGTATCAACCCGGTCCGCCGACTGCAATGCGTGGTCGAGGGGCGGCACCACCGGCTATTCCTACTGCTCGGGGCTGGGGCATCTCGGCGCGCACCGCGTGAAAATCATCTGCGTGGACAGCCGAGGCGTGGAGACCACGTTCTACGGCCCCTGGGTCTGGAACGGCAAGACCTCGAAGCGGAAGTGTCCCGGCACTCAGGGCGGCGCGGTCGGGATTCTCCGCGTCGGTTCGGAGATCAGGGACTGACCACCCGCACAGAACGAGGCGGCGCCATTGGTACGGCCGGTGGCGCCGCCGTCGCCTGCCCTTCCGTTCCCCGGCCCACATGCTGAGGTCGTGCAGACGCTGAGCGCTTCCGGGTCGGAGGAATGCGCCGACGCCGTCAGCAGGAGTTTCTTTCCCCTGGCGGTCGTCGGCGTCGCGGAGCAGTTCTCCGCCACCATCCGGCAGGTTCCGCTCGTGCGCGGGGTGCGCGGGGTGCGCGGGGTGCGCGGGGTGCGCGGGGATCGCGCTGAGTCGGTCGGGAAGGTCGGCGAGCCGGTCATCGCGGGCGTGGGCAGGCTGACCGAGGTCGTCTTCAAGGTGCTGTCGTTCGTCATGAAGGCCGCGCCGCTCGGCGCGTTCGGCGCGATGTCGTACGCCATCGGGAAGTTCGGCCAGCATGTTCGAGCCCGTCCACGGCTCCGCCCCGACATCGCGGGCAGGGCCTGGCCAACCCCATCGGCGCGGTCGGCAGCGCGGCCCTGATGCTGGACCATCTCGGCCTCCCCGACGCCGCGGCCCGTCTGCACAAGGCCATCGAGGCGACCACGGCCGCGGGGGTTCTCCCCCGCGACCTGGGCGGCACGGCGACGACCGAGGACGTGACGAAGGCCCTGATCGACGCGCTGAACGCCTGATCCTCCTTACGCGCCCGGGGCCACGGCGCGGCCGGTCCGCGGCGAGATCATCCCGGGGCAGAGGCCGCGCGCGGCCAGCCCCTGTGCGATGCGGGGGATCGCGGCGCGGGTGTTGGCGGGGCCGTCGTGCATGAGGATGACCTGGCCGTTGGTGAGCCTGCCCGCGGCCTGCACGATGGCGTCGGTGCTCGCGTTGTTCCAGTCCTGCGAGTCGATGTCCCAGAGGATCTCGGTCAGGCCGTACTTGGCCGCGACCGACTTCACCGTCGCGTTGGTTTCGCCGTACGGCGGCCGGAACAGCTTCGGCGTGCCGCCGCCCGCGCCCGCGAGGGCCGCCTGCGTCCGGGAGATCTCCGCGTCGATCTGCGCCTGACTCTGCTGGGTCAGGTGCGGGTGGGTGTAGCTGTGGTTGCCGACCCACATGCCCGCGTTGACCTGGGCCCGCACCTGGGCCGGGTTGGCGGCGCCGTTCTGGCCCGTATTGAACATCGTGGCCCGCAGTCCGCTCTGCTTGAGCGCGTTGAGCAGGGCTGGCGTATTACCGGTCGGCCCGTCGTCGAAGGTGAGCCCGACATACCCGTTGCAGGCCGCCTTTGCGGGGGCCGAACTGGCGCCGTTCACTGTGATGTTGGAGCTCCCGCTGCTCCGATAGCCCTCGGTCGCGAGGATCATGTAGTACTTGAAGCTGCCCAGCGGCATCCCGGCGCGGGCCCAGGCGTCGAAGTGGTTGCCGGTGGTGATCGTCCCACCCGTCCGCTTCGACTGCCGGACGCTCCAGTACTGGTCGAAGGTCCGCGTGCCCTCGACGGAGGGGGCGTTGTACCGCGTCGTCTTGTAGATGTCGTACGTACCGCCGTCGCTGGTGACGGTGCCCTTGTACGTCCCCGTGGGCCGGTACGTGCCCCAGTTGTCGACGACGTAGTACTCCACCAGCGGGTTCGACGTCCACCCGTAGAGCGCCAGGTAGGCGTTGCCGGACGGGTTGAACGTGCCCGAGTAGGTCACGCTCCTGCGTCCGCCGTTGCTCCACCCCTTGCCCGCGACGAAGTTCCCGGTGTTGCGCCACGACGTGCTGTATCTGCCACCGGAGGCCAGGGTCATGGAGACGGTCCCCGGCGCGTCGGTCCAGAACGAGTAGTAGTAGCCGTTGTTGGTGCCGGTCTGGTTCGTGGTGATGACCGTGTCGGCGTACGCGGTGCCGGGCAGCACCAACGCCGCCACGGCCACCAGCACCGTCGTACAGGCCGCGCTGACGAGCAGCCGGAAACGGCGGAGCAGCCCTAATCGACCGCGTCTGCGAAAGGCCGGTGTGTCCTTCATCTGCGTGATCCCTCCTCGCCTCCCCGCTCCCGCAGTTTTGAGCTGCCCACGTCAACAGTCAACAGTCTTCCGGAAAGAATCACGAAAAGTTCCGGCCGCTTACCGGTCGCGCCAGACGCGATCGTGCGCAGCAGGTCATCGCCCCCCTGCCATCCTGAAGCCATGGCCGAACTGAACGGACGCCCCGCAGACCCCGACGCCCTGCTGACACTGGCGCTCACCAACTACGGGCACTTCACCAGCATGCGCGTCGACGATCAGCGCGTCCGCGGCCTCGGGCTGCATCTTGAGCGCGTGGTGCGGGACTGCAAGGCGGTCTTCGGCGCGGAGCTCGACCCCGAGCTGGTCCGGCGGTACGTCCGGCAGGCGGCGGGAGGGCGCGGCGGGTCGTTCGTCGTCCGCGTCACCGTCTTCGACCCCGACATCGACATGGGGCACCCGGCGAAGGGCGGCACGCCCCACATCCTCGTCACCGTGCGTCCCGCGGCGTCGCTGCCGCTGCCGCCGCTGCGGGTGAAGACCCTCGGCTACGAACGCGACGTGCCGGGCGTCAAGCACCTGGGCCTGTTCGGCTCGCTCCACTCCCGCCGTACGGCGCAGCTCGACGGGTACGACGACGCCCTCTTCGTCGGCCCCGACGACCGGATCTCCGAGGGCGGAACGTGGAACGTCGGCTTCGTCGGAGACGACGGCGTCGTCTGGCCCGAGGCGGACGTCCTGCCGGGAGTGACCATGGCCCTGCTCCAGCGGCACGCCCCGTACACGACGGCCCCCGTGACGCTCGCGGACGTGCCGCACCTGCACGCCGCTTTCGCGACGAACACGAGCATCGGTGTGCGTGCCATCTCCCGCATCGACGGGACCCCGATGGTCACGGACCACCCCCTGCTCGCCCGCCTCCGCGCGGTCTACCTGGCCATCCCCGGCGAACCGCTGTGACCCGTCTGAGGAACGATGCGCACCGCGCGGTACGCGTACCCGTCCTGTTCGAAGCCGGGCGCTTCCCATTCGAGCTCGACGTGCTGCCCTGGTGACAGCGTGGCGAACCCCGCCACCTCGATGTGGGAGAAGTGGCCCCAGCAGCCACCGGGAGTCTCGACGCAGTCGAGCACACCCCAGCCTTCTTCCTCGTGCCACTCGCGCACCGTCGCAGTCACCATGATCCGAACCTTACGGCGCGGTCGGCCAGTTGGCGGGGATGGGCCTCATGACGCTTGATAGGCAAGTGGCCACTTGCCTATGCTGCGGGTGTGACGGAGGATGTCTTCAAGGCGCTGGCCGACCCCACCCGTCGGCGCATCCTCGATGAGCTGGTGGAACGTGGCGGCCAGACGCTGTTCGAGATATGCACACGGCTGGTGACCAAGCACGGTCTGGGGCTGACCCGCCAGGCGGTCAGCCAGCACCTGGCCGTACTGGAATCCGCGGGCCTGGTCCTGTCGCGGCGCCAGGGCCGCTACAAGTTCCACGATGCGAACACCGAACCCCTCGAGCGCATCGTGACCCGATGGCTCAGGCCCGATGCACAGGAGAAGGCCCCATGAAGATCCACCTGACCAGCGTCTTCGTCGATGACCAGGAGAAGGCCCTGCGCTTCTACACCGACGTACTTGGTTTCATGAAGAAGCACGACGTCCCGCTGGGCGAGGATCGATGGCTGACCGTGGTCTCGCCCGAAGAGCCCGACGGGACCGAACTGCTGCTTGAGCCGTCCGGCCATCCGGCAGTGCAGCCGTACAGGACGGCGCTGGTCCAGGACGGCATCCCGGCCGCCTCTTTCGCCGTGGACGACGTGCAGGCGGAATTCAACCGGCTGCGCGAGCTCGGGGTGCAGTTCACCCAGGATCCGCTGGAGATGGGCTCGGTCACCACCGCGGTTCTCGACGACACCTGTGGCAATCTGATCCAGATCCTGCACAGCAAGTAGTTCCCCCTCCCGGCGCGTGACGCGCAGCAGGTCGAGCTTGGCCGCGTCACGGCTCCCGGTCGCCGCCGTGTACGTCACCATGCGCAGGTCCGCGCCGGGGACGACGAGGACGTCGCAGTCGAGCAGGATGTCGCCGACCTCCGGATGCCGAACGCCCCGGACTACGATCCCTCCGGGGCGTTTCGGCCGGGGGCGGAGAGGGCCGGGATCTCGGGATGGTCGCGCAGCGCCGCGACGACCGCGTTCACCGCGGCGCGCTGCGTCGTGCCGCGCCGCACCGCGATGGTGACGTTGCGGTGGACCGGTGTGCTGAGCTGCCGGGTGGCGACGGCGTGGTCCGGTGTGACGGCCAGGGCGGGCAGCAGGGTGATCGACCGGCCCGATTCGACGTGTCGCAGCAGCATCAGGTAGTTGCTGAACCGGCAGGCCACTCGCGGTTCGAAGCCGGACTCGCGGCACAGCCGCATGGTCAGATCCGCCATGTACGACTGCGGGCGGTCACACGCCCACGTCTCCTCCGCGCAGGCCGCGAGATTCACCGTCGTACGGCAGGCCAGCGGGTGGTCGGGCGGCAGTACCAGGACGATGGGGTCGATGCCCAGGGGAATGATCTCGAGGTCCGCACCCCACGAGAGGCCGGCGTAATCGGTGGTGGTGACGATGACGTCCGCCTCGCCCGAGCGGAGAGCCGCTCCGCTCTCGTGCGGCTCCGACTCGATCAGTTCGAGGTGCAGGCGCGGGTGGGTGGTGGCCAGGCGCGTCGCCGCCGGCATCGCGAGGGTGTAGATCGCGCTCTGGAACACCCCGAGCCGGACGGTGCCGATGGGCTCGTCGTTCAAGGCGTGCAACTCGGCCTCGGCCTCGGCCATCTGGTCCAGGATCTCCCGGCCCCGGCGGGCCAGCAGGAGACCGGCCGGGGTCAGCCGCACCTTCCGCCCGGTCCGCTCCAGCAGTCGGCATCGGGTCTCGGTCTCGAGCACCGCCAGTTGCTGGGACACCGTCGAGGCGCTCAGGTGCACTGTCTCGGCGACCGCGCGGACGGTACCCAGGGTTTCCAGGAGGCTGAGCAGCCGCAGCCGCCCCGAGTTGAGCATGCGCCCGATTGTACGGTTCTGCCGAACAGGGTGGTCGGATCTGTGCGATGGACGCGTGCAACGGTGCGTCCCTACCGTCGGTCACATGCTTCCCGAGACAGCCGAGACAGCCGGTGGCGCCCCGGAGCGCCACCTCATCCGCTATTCCGGACAGGCCGCCTTCACTCCGGAGGTCATCGCTCGCGCCGCGGGCACATCGGTGTTCACCGAGAGCGGTCGCGAACTGCTCGATTTCACCTCCGGTCAGATGAGCGCCATCCTCGGGCACTCTCACCCGGACATCGTCGCGACGGTCCGCGAGCAGGTGGCCCTCCTCGATCACCTCCATAGCGGCATGCTCAGCCGCCCGGTCATCGAGCTCACGCGACGGCTCGCCGAGACCCTGCCCGATCCGTTGGAGAAGGCGTTGCTCCTGACCACCGGGGCGGAGGCGAACGAGGCCGCGGTGCGGATGGCGAAACTCGTCACCGGCCGCCATGAGATCGTCTCGTTCGCCCGGTCCTGGCACGGGATGACCCAGGCCGCCGCGAACGCCACCTACAGCGCCGGGCGCAGGGGCTACGGACCCGCCGCGCCGGGCAACTTCGCGCTGCCGGTTCCGGACCGCTTCCACCCCGACATCGTCGACGCCGACGGCTCGCTCGACTGGCGCCGCCAACTCGACCTGGGCTTCGACCTGATCGACGCGCAGTCGGTCGGCAGTCTCGCCGCATGCCTGGTCGAACCGATCCTCAGCTCCGGCGGCATCATCGAGCTACCGCCCGGCTACCTCGCCGCCCTGGCACAGAAGTGCCGGGAACGGGACATGCTGTTGATCCTCGACGAGGCGCAGACCGGGTTGTGCCGCACCGGCGACTGGTACGCCCATCAGCACGACGGTGTCGTCCCGGACATCCTCACGCTGTCCAAGACGCTCGGCGCGGGGCTGCCGCTGGCCGCCGTGCTGACCAGCCCGGAGATCGAGCAGGAAGCATACGACCGGGGATTTCTGTTCCTCACCACCCATGCCAGCGACCCGCTGCCGGCCGCCGTCGGCAACACCGTCCTCGACGTGCTGGTCCGCGACCGCCTCGACGAGCGCGCGCGGCGGCTCGGCACGGCGCTGCGCGAGGGGCTCGACGGTCTCGCCGCCCGCCACGACGTCGTCGGGGATGTCCGCGGCCGCGGACTGCTGGCGGGGATGGAGCTGGCCGGTGACCAGGTGCTGGGCGCCGGGGGCGCCGACCGGCTCGGCGCGGCCGTCACCCGGCGCTGCTTCGAACTCGGGCTGCACATGAACATCGTCCAGTTGCCCGGCATGGGAGGCACCTTCCGCATCGCGCCGCCGCTGACCGCGAGCGACGAGGAGATCGCCCGCGGCGTCGCCATCCTCGACGAGGCGCTCACCGACGCCGTACGAGGCCTCTGAAGCGATCCACCGGGCGGCTTGCCCCCCACACCCTGGCTCGGAGTACCTTCCGAACGCTCTTTCCATATAAGCAATATGGCGCCCCAGAAATCATGCGACAGGCGAACCGTGGGGCCAATCCCGGCTGCACAACACCTCTGCCTGACGAGCACGTCCCAGACGCGCCACCCGGCGTAAACGCACCCAACGGGACCGGATCCGACCGTTACGTGGCTGTCGCACATTCTTCCGATTGCCATTCTCCCGGCGCTCGGGATCATCGCGCATTCCGACGGATGCCAGGGGTTCTGCTGGTGACGGCGAGACTCCAGCGGATAAGATATCGCGCGCTGCTCGCGATGGCGGTCGGTGAGGTAGGCGGTGGGGGCGAGGGTGCCGTGGTTGAGCTGCGAAAAGACGTAAACCGGGGCGGTCCTGCTCAAAGTCCTGAACGCGTGTTCGCTTTTCCTGGACCACGGCGTTTACGGCTCGTCCGCAATACCCTGAAGCGATCATCACAAAGCGGTCCACGCAACAGCGGTGGGCCCTTTTTCTTTTCCGTGGACGTGCGGCGACAAGCGGGGGCTTCGTTTCACCACAAGAGAAGTGTGGAGTGTGATGCCATGAACCGAGTCGGCAGAGACTCACGACGGCCGACCCGCAGACTCGCGGGGCCGCTGGCGCCCATAGGGTTATCCGTTCTCTTGCTGGCGGGCGGCGCCGTGGGAGCGACGGCTGGACCGGCCGCCGCTTCGGCCGCCGACGGCACGCTGACGGTTGAGGTGCTGCGCGACTTCTTCGGTACCGGCGTGATCAATAAGACGATGGACGTGCCGCAGCGGGGCATGAGGGTGGCCGTCTCCGACCCCGATGGGCACGTCGTCACCGGCGTCACGGATGCCACCGGAAAGGTCGTGGTGGCGCAGTCGACGGTGCTGGACGGCGGCCGATACCGCGTCGACGTCAGCGTCCCGGCACCGTACAGCGACTATCTGCGGGCGGCGCCCGCGTCGACGGCGGAGAACCACTTCGACAGCTTCACGTCGTTCGTGGATGTGTCGGACGGAAAGAACGCCTCGGTGGTGACCGGGGTATGGGATCCGGCCGACTACGCGCTGCCGGACTCGCGGTACTTCGTACCGGTCCACAACGGCGCCAACGGCACGGACAACCGGGCGTTGGTGGCGTTCGGGACGAAGACCCGGGGCACGTGCCCCACCGATGTGGCGTGCCCGACCACGCTGGCCACGCAGGACCAGGTGGGCACGACCTTCGGGTTGGCGTACGACAAGGACCGGACCCGGCTGTTCCAGAGCGCGTTCGCCCGCCGGTACGCCCCGTACGGGCCGCAGGGCGCCGGCGCGATCTACACGGTGCCGGTCAACGGCTCGGGTGCGCCGGAGCTGTTCGCGCGGGTGCCGGATGCCGCGGTGACGCAGCACGACGCCGCCAACATGATCAAGGATGCCGGGTTCACCGACGCGCCGGGCAAGGAGAGCATCGGTGGCCTGGCCCTGTCGGAGGACGGCTCCACGCTGTACGCGGTGAACCTGCGGGCCCGCAGCCTGGTGAGCTTCGACGCGGCAGGGAAGACCGCCGCGGAGCCCGAGGCGACGGTCCCGATCCCGGACCCGGGGTGCGCGAGCCCCGACGACTGGCGGCCGTTCGGTCTCCAGGTCCACAACAACACGCTGTACGTGGGCGGCGTGTGCAGCGCGGAGAGCACGCAGCAGCGCGCGGACCTGAAAGCCTTCGTCTCCACCTACGACGGCAAGCGGTTCACCACGGTGCTGGGCCACCCGCTCACGGACAAGCGCGGCAGCGTCTTCGGTTCCGGCGACAAGGCCACCCACTGGAACCCGTGGAACACCAGCCTGGACACGTGGGACGACCGGAAGTCGGGCAACGTCTTCATCGATCCGCAGCCGGAGCTGTCCTCCCTCGCCTTCGGCCGCGACGGCTCGATGATCCTGGGTTTCCGCGACCGCTTCATGGACGTGGTCAGTTGGGGAGGGCTGGACCCCCGCCCGGGGAACGACACGGCGGAAAACGGCATGTCCGGTGGTGACATCACCATGGTCTGCGCCACTCCCACCGGTGAATACCAGTGGGAAGGCACCGGGAGCTGCCCCAACCACGCCACCCCCGCCAACAGTGGCGGCCAGCCCGCCGATGTCGTCGAATACTTCCCGGGCGACACGTACGCCAACGCGCACCAGGAGACCGCGCTGGGGTCGGTGGCCTACATCCCGCAGCAGCAGTGGGTCGTCAGCACGGAGTTCGACCCGGTCGCCGACGTCGCGACCTCAGGGACCGGGTACCACGACATCACGACCGGTCAGGGCCCGGGCAACAACCCGACCGCCAACGGGTTCCAGTTCGTCAGCCGGCAACAAGGCGGATTCGGCAAGGCCGGCGGGCTCGGTGACATCGCGTACGCGGCGGCGAACGCGCCGGTCCAGATCGGCAACGTCGTGTGGTTCGACGGTGACCACAACGGGATCCAGGACCCGGGGCACGTGCTGCTGCCGGGGGCGACGATCAACCTGCTGGACGCGGACGGCAAACAGGTCGCCACGACCAGGACCAATGCCGCCGGTGAGTACTACTTCGGTGGTGTCGGTGCCGAGTACGAGCTCACGCCGGGCGCGAAGTACACGGTGCAGTTCGACGTGTGCACCGCGGACACCAGCAAGGTGCCCGAGCAGCCCGCGGCGAGCGAGCTGCGGTTCACGCTCGCGCGAGCCGGTGCCAACCGTGCGCATGACTCCAATGTGACCCCGCCGACCACGGGGGAGTTGTGCAACGGCTCCGCGCCGGTCACGGCGCCGGACAAGCCGGGCGGGGTCGACCACACGATCGACGCCGGGGTGTACATCCCCAAGGCAACGCCGACTCCGACTCCGACCCCGACCGATACGGCGAACCCGACCCCGACCCCGACCGGGACCACGCACCCGACCCCGACCGATACCGCGACCCCGGACCCGACCTCACCACCGGGCCCGGCCTCGCCGCCGTCAGGCGCGCCGCCTGCCAACCCGGCCCCGGCCGGTGGGGGCACGGGTTCCGGTGGGGGCACGGGTTCCGGTGGGATCAGGGGTTCGCTGGCGCACACCGGTATGTCCGGGATGTCAGAGGCGATCGCCCTCGTCGGTCTGCTGGTGGGCGCGGGCATGGCTATCGCGTTCATGAGCCGGAAGCGCCGCGCCCAGAAACACTGAACGAACCGAACAACAGTGATCTGCCTGCCCGCGCTCCGTCTGGCGCGGTCAGGCAGATCACGTCTCGGCCGACCGAGCAGTGTGGTGCTGGAGAGGGTGAATCTGAAGAGTGTCAGCGTCGGGCCGCGTGCGGAGCGTGAGAACCCAGCAAGCTCGACCAGCCCGTGCGGCTGACCGCCGCCGATGGCTGCGACCACGCTGGGCGGCAGCCGTCATCGGCGTAGCGGCCGTCGCGGTGGCCGCGTTCCTGGCTGCCGACGGCGGCTCAGGCCCCAGCGGCCCGCGCGCACTGACGTCGGATGAGGCGAACCGGCTGGCGATCATGCGGTTCCGTAACTACCAGGCGCACGGCCGCGCGGTGACGATCACCGTGCCGGGCACCGCCGGTCGACTGACCGTGATCGGGTCCGTCGACTACCAACGCGAGCTCGGTTACGGCGTGGTGCACGGCACCGGGCGCGACACCTCCAGCGACGGCCTGATCGAGTGGACGGCCACCTCGGTGTTCGTCCACCCGATGGCGAACGCCCCGGCGCGCGCACCCGCGTCGCCGCCCCGCTCGGGCTGGTACGGCCGTCCGCTCCAGTCGTCCGGCAGCGCGCTGGACAGTTCGCTGGCCATCGCACTCGGTCTCGGCAGCGACCGGCCGGACAACGCCGAACTGCTGCCGCAGAACGGCGCCACGTGGCTGCGACGGGACCGGGTGGACGGACATCGGGTGGACGTCATGGCCGGGCCGTCCTCCCGCGGCCACTCCGGTACGGCGGGCAGGGTGCGCTACTGGGTCGGCTCGGACGGAACCATGCACCGGGTCCGCCTCAGGGTGGGTTCCGAGGCGCAGCCGGTGGTCATCGATTTCGACACCCAGAAGTACCTTCCGGTCAAGCCGGTACCCGGAGTCACCCCGACCCGGTAGCCGCTGTTCAGGACGCCCGCACCCGTGCGTCCGCGGCAAGCAGGGAGGCCGACGGCAGCGGGATGCCTGCCGTGTCCGGCGGGGCCGGAACGGCCGGGACCGTGGTGGCGCCCGTAGTGGTGGCGTGGGGGAACTGCGGCTGTCGACCAGGGGCCGCGACCTCGGTGAACGGGATGCCACCGGGCGCGGTCGGCGTCGCCCACGTGCCGGCCGGCGAGGGCGACTTGGACGGCAGCGGACAGGACGCGGTGGTCGCGAGCCGGGCGGGCACGGTGGTGCGCAGATCGTTGCCGCGCAGGCAGTTGCCCCGTCCCCGCGCGGCGGTGGGGAACGTCCAGCCGACGTCGACGCCGTTGCCGGTGAACGTGTTGTCCACGATCTGATTGCCGACCGACGGAATGTCGGCGGTCGCGGTGATCACCAGCCCGGCGTTGCTGTTGTCGGCGATGCGGTTGCGGACGAACTGGTTGTCGCTGCCGCCGTCGATGCCGATGCCGGTGCCCCACCCGCCGTCGGCCTGCTGCGGGGTGGCCCGCTGCTGGTTGGCGGCGATCAGATTGCCCGCGATGACGGCGCCCCGCTGCGGGAGCAGCTTCTCCTGGTGGTCGGAGTTGGTGGTCAGGCCGACCCGGTTGCCGACCAGACGGTTGCGGACCACGTACATGTCGCCGCTGGCGTTGGTGCCTTCGTAACCGACCGCGTTGAGTTCGGCGACGTTGTCCCGCACCACGATGTGACACGGCTTGCACTGCCCGACATAGATCCCCGAGTCGGCCCCGCCTGACGCGTACGAATGCTCGATGACACCGTTCTGCGCGGAGAACGCGTAGATGCCGTACAGACCGTTGCGGGTCGCTGTCACATACGAGACCAGGAAGGACTTCAGGAGGGTGACGGGCTCATCGCCGGTGTCGTAGCCGCCGCTCTGCCCCGGCAGCCCGGCGGCGGCCGCCGCCGAACCGGTGACCAGCACCCCGTTCTGCGTGTTGTTCCGCACGGTCAGGTTCTCCACGGCCACCCCGGGCGCCGCGACGACGACACCGTTCGGCTGCCGCAACCGCCCGTCGATGACGACCTTGTGCCGGGACGCGCCGCGCAGAGTGATGCGAGCCGTATTGATCTTCACCGACTCGTGGTACACGCCCGGAGCGACCAGCACCAGGTCACCGGGCCGGGCCAAGGACACCGCATCCGAGATGGTCGGGGCATCGGCAGGCACGCGGATCGTCACCTGCGCACCGGCCGGTCGCCGGCCTTTGCCCGATCCGCCATCCCCGCCGCTGCACCCGACCACCAGTGCCAGCGTGACCAGTACGGCGGCCACCACGCGAAGAGCTGATCGAGGCATGATCCCAGTCTGGCAGAACGCCCCAATTCCCCGCCATAATTGGTGAGATTGACCGGCACGCACGATTCGGGTGTGGCACCCTGCACCCCATGCATCGAGCCGATCACCACCCGTCGCGCCGCGCGTTCCTCGATGTCACCGGCGCCATGGTGGCCGCCGGCCTGACCGCCGGGTGCACATCGGACTCCGCCCGGCCAGGTCGGCACGCCCCTACCGCCGCGGCCACGCCGACGCCGGTTGCGGCGACGGGCCGGCATCAGGCAGGCATCACGCTCCCCCAGCCGGCCCAGCGCAACCTGCTGGCCGTGGTGGCCGACCTCGGCGCCACCGTGGCTCCCGGCCCGCTACTGGCCGACCTGGGCCAGGCCATCCGCGCACTCGTCGCGGGGACCGACCCGCGGCTGTTGGGCCTGCCGCCGGGCGACCTCACCGTGACCGTCGGCGTGGGTCCCCGGCTGGTGCGCACGGCCGGTGCCTCGCTGCCCGGCGCGACCGACCTCCCGCGATTCTCCCGCGAGCGGATCGCCCCGCGGGCACGCGGCGGCGACCTGCTGATACAGATCTGCGCCGGCGACGCGCTGCTCCTACCGGTCGTCGCCGCCGCGCTCCTGGACCAGGCCGGTGACCGCATCCACGAACGCTGGCGGCAGTCCGCACGCCGCGGTGCGAACGTGCCCATCGGCAACGGCCTCACCGCGCCACGCAACCCGCTCGGTTTCATCGACGGCATCGTCGGCCCGCACACGACCGCCGAACAACGACGCGACCTGTGGCTGGCCGGGCCCCCCGCGGTCGCCGGTGGCACCCTCGCCGTACTGCGGCGCATGGAACTCGACCTGCCGCGGTTCGCCGCCCTGTCCGTAGCCGAGCAGGAGGCGGTCTTCGGGCGGCGCCGGGCCAGCGGCGTCCCCCTCTCCGGCGGCCCCGTCGCCTCGGGCCCGAACCTCGGCGCCAAGACCCCGGACGGACGCTATCTCGTCCCCGCGGACGCCCACGTGCGCAGGGCGAACCCCTCCGTGGTCGGCGCCGGCCTCATGCTCCGCCGCTCCTACAGCACCGACGAGCCCGCCCCCGGCCTGCTCTTCATCAGCTTCCAGAACGACCTGCGGACCTTCACCGCCACCCTCACCCACATGGACACCGCCGACGCGCTGCTGCGATTCACCACCACAACGGCCAGCGCGACCTTCCTCATCCTCCCCGGCTTCGACCGCCAACACCCCCTCGGCTCCCGGCTGTTCGCCTGATCACGCCGTGCCCGCTGCTTCGGGCGCGGGCCGCTCCCCCGAGCCCCGGATGATCAGCCGGGTGGGAACGGTGATGGTGCGGGCCCGCGAGCGGTCGCCGTCGAGGCGGGCGAGGGCCGTGGCCGCGGCGCTGCGGCCGAGTTTCGCGGGGTCCTGCGCGACGACGGTCAGGGCCGGTTCCAGAGCCTCGGCGAGTGACACGTCGTCGAAGGCGACGACGGCTACGTCCTTGCGCTTGCCGCGGGTGAGTTCGGCGACGATACCGAGCGCCATGATGTTGTTTCCGGCGAACAGGGCCGTGGGGGGATCGGCCAGGGCGAGGAGTTGTGAGGTCGCCACCTCGGCCCCCGGCTGGTCGTGTGCGCTGGCTACCAGCGAGCGATCGTAGGTGATGTCGGCTTCTTGCAAGGCCGCGCGGTATCCGGCGAGGCGTTCGCGGCGGGTGTACAGCTTGACGGGCAGGTCGCCGACGAACCCGATGCGGCGGTGACCGTGGGCGATCAGGTGGGCGACGCCCTCTTGGGCCCCCGCCCGGTTGGAGCTCACGATGCTGTCCGTGGACAGGCCGACCCCCGGGCGATCGAGGAAGACGACGGGCAGCCCCGCCGTACGGTGCGACTTGAGGTCGGAGTGGTCGACGCCGACGGACGGCACGACGATCAGGATGCTGACGCGCCGGGCGAGGAACTGGGCCGTCAGGGCGCGTTCGCGCTCGGGGTCGTCCGCGGACGACCCCATGAGCAGCGTCAGCCCGCGGTCCCGGACCGTGTCCTCGATACCGCGGGCCACGGCTCCGAAGAAGGGGTTGGCCAGGTCGGGGACGACCAGCCCTATGGTGGTGTCCGGACCGCCGACGCGGATGTTGCGGGCCATGAGGTTCGGCTGGAAGCCCAACCTGGTCACCGCGGCGAGTACCTGTTCCCGTGTCCGCGCCGAGACGGGCCCGTCCTCATTGAGGACTCGGGAGACCGTCTTGGCGCTGACACCTACTTCTCGGGCGACATCGGCCAAGGTGGGGCGGCGGCTCGCTGCCATGGAGGAAACCGTCTCCTGGGTGCTCTCGGGTTCCGGGCCGCGGCCTCGACCGGAACAGGGGAGAGCGGGGTTGCGCTGTCAGGTGGCCTGTACTCCGGCGGCCTTCGCGGCCTCGGAATCCGCTACGACAGTACCGCCGGCCTCGTCGACGCTCAGCGCGCCGGTCATGATCGCGACGACCTCCGCCATGGAGTAGTCGGAGGGATTGATCAGGGCGGCACGCCGGCCGAGCCGGTGGACGTGGATACGGTCGGCGATCTCGAAGACGTGGGGCATGTTGTGGCTGATCAGGACGACCGGCATGCCCTTGTCGCGGACGCGGCGGATCAGGTCGAGGACCTGTCCGGACTCCTTGACGCCGAGGGCGGCCGTGGGTTCGTCCATGACGACGACGCTGCGGGCCCAGGCGACCGCGCGGGCGACCGCCACGGCCTGCCGCTGCCCGCCGGAGAGGGTCTCGACCGCCTGGGTCAGCGAGCGCAGGCCGATCTTCAGGTCGGCCATGTGCTCGGCGGCCTCCTGACGCATGCGCTTCTTGTCGAGCATGCGGAAGGCGCTGCCGAGGATGCCCGGGCGGCGCAGCTCGTGGCCGAGGAACATGTTGGAGGCGATGTCCATGGAGGCCGCCACGGCGAGGTCCTGATAGACCGTCTCGATGCCGTGGGCGCGTGCGCTCTGCGGGCCGGAGAACTGGATCGGCTTGCCGTGGAGGCGTATCTCGCCCTCGTCCGGTACTACCGCGCCGGTGAGGGCCTTGATGAGGCTGGTCTTGCCGGCGCCGTTGTCGCCTATGACGGCGAGGACCTCGCCGGGCAGCAGGTCGAAGTCGGCGCCGTCGATGGCGGTGACATGGCCGTAGCGCTTGACCAGACCGCGGGCCTGGAGGATGGGGGTCGAAGTGGTGGTGGTCATCGGGCCTTCCTCCGGGAGATCTGGTCGACGGTCACCGCGAGGATCACCAGGATTCCGGTGATGAGGGTCTGGTAGATCGAGGCGACGCCCATCAGCTGGAGCCCGTTGCGGAAGACGCCGACGATGAGGACGCCGATGAACGTGCCCAGGACCGATCCGCGTCCGCCGAAGAGGCTGGTGCCGCCGAGGACGACGGCGGTGATGCTGTCGAGGTTGTCGGTCTGCCCGGCCTGCGGGTCACCGACTCCGGTGCGGGAGACGAGCAGCAGGGCGGCGATGCCGTACATCAGGCCGGCCACGGTGTAGACGCCGATGGTCAGGCGGGAGGTGCGAATCCCGTTCAGCCGCGCCGCTTCCGGGCTGTTGCCCAGGGCGTAGACGTGCCGGCCCCAGCTGGTGCTGCTCAGCGCGTAGGCGAGAAGGAGGAACAGAGCGATGGTGACCAGCGAGCCGTAGGTGATGTCGGTCCTGCCGAGCGGGAAGGTCCGCCCGAGGGCCGTCAACGGGCCGGGCAGGCTGCTGACCGTCTGCTCCTCGGAGTAGATGTGGGTCAGTGCGAACGCCACGTTGAGCATGCCGAGGGTGACGATGAACGGCGGCAGCGGGATCTTCTTCACCAGTGCCCCGTTGAGCATGCCGAAGCCGCCGCAGACGATCAGGCCCAGCGCGATGGCGGCGAGCGGTGGCACGGTGCCCTCGGCGGCCATCTTGGCGATCACGATGCTGCCGAACGCCATGACCGCTCCGCAGGACAGGTCGATGCCCGCGGTGAGGATGATCAGGGTCTGGCCGATGGCCAATGTGCCGACGACCATGACCTGCTGCACGATCAGCGAGAAGTTCCCGCCGGTGAGGAACTGGTCGGTCGAGACGGAGAAGAAGACACAGGCCGCGAGGAAGGCGACCAGCGGGCCGGTGGTCGGCTGCGTGAGCAGTCTGCGGACCGTGGTCGGCGCTTTGAGCTCCGCGTACGGCGTGGACGTGGAGGGTGGCGTGGACGTGGCAGTCATGCGAGGTCCTTGTCGGAAGACAGAAGTCCTTGTCCGTCCTCGCCGGAGGGCAAGAGGACGAGGGAGCGGCCGCCCTCCGGTCGGGGAGGAGGCCGGCCGCCCCGCTGAGGGGTGCCGAACGGCGGCAACCGGGGCGGCGGCTCAGCCCCAGCAGTTCTCCAGGCCGTAGGCGGTGTCCTTGGAAGTGACCCCGGCCTGCGCCTTGTCCGTGATCAGGGTGACGCCGGTGTCGGTGTAGCCCGACGCCTTCTTGCCGTCCTTCGCGTACGTCACGACGGCCTTGACGCCCTCGGCGGCCATCTTCAGCGGGTACTGCTGCGAGGTCGCGGCGATCTTGCCGTCCTTGACGGCCCGGGTACCGGTGCAGCCGCCGTCGACGGAGACGATCAGCACGTCCTTCTCCCGGCCCTTGGCCTTGAGCGCGGTGTACGCGCCCAGGGCGGCGGGCTCGTTGATGGTGTAGACGACGTTGATGCCGGGGGCCTTCTGCAGGCAGTTCTCCATCGCGGTCTGGCCCTTGGACTGGTCGCCGCCGGTGTCCTGGGAGCAGACGACGGAGGAGTCGCCCTTCTTGATGCCGAAGCCCTTCAGGAAGCCGTTGTGCCGCTGGACGCCGACGGAAATGCCCGGCGCGAGGTCGAGGGTGGCTATCTTCGCCTTCTTGCCCTTCATGGCGGCCTTGGCGTACTCGCCGATCAGCTCGCCGGCCTTGAGGTTGTTCGTGGCGAAGAGGGCGTCGACCGCGCTCTCCGGGTCGGTCGGGGTGTCCAGGGCGATGACCAGGACACCCTTGGCCTTGGCCTTCTCGAGCGCGGGCACGATCGCCTTCGAGTCGCTGGGGGTGATCAGGATGCCCTTCACCCCGGAGGCGACCATGTTTTCGACGGCGGTGACCTGCCCGGCGTTGTCCCCGTCGAACTTGCCTGCGGCGGTGGACAGTTTGACGCCGTTCTCCTTGGCGGCCTTCTCCGCGCCGTCCCTCATCTTCACGAAGAACGGGTTGGTGTCGGTCTTGGTGATCAGACCGACCTTGACGTCGCCCGATCCGGTGCTCGCGGTGCCCGATCCGGATCCGGAGCCACAGGCAGTCAGGGTGAGGGCCGCGACGCCCGTGCACGCGGCGGCTCTGAGGAGGGAGGAGGGGAGATGAGAGGTGCGTGACATGAACGACTCCTGCGGGATTGCGGGCGAAGCGGTAGGCGCCGAGGCATGCCGCCCGGGGTGTCATCGTTGACTTATGTCATCGTTGACACTTCTTGGCGAGGATGATGGACTCCGCCTTCAGGCAACGTCAATGCCTTCTACCGGTCACAAATCGGCAACACCGTGACCGTCGCCCGCCCGAAGCGATCCGGGTTCTGCCCGTCAGGTGCCCGTTTCCGCCAGCGCGCCGGCGGCCGCTGCCGCTGCCGCTGTCGCGACCCAAGAGAAGACGCGCCCCAAGAGAAGAGCCGCCCATGCACCCGCGTCAGATCACCGTCCTGGGGGAGTGCGTCGCCGACGCGTTCGCCGAATCGGCGAGGGCCCGGAACGAGCTCGCCCTGCGTGTCCTGCCGGGCGGCGGACCAGCCAACACGGCGGCGGCCCTGGCCCGCCTGGGCAGCCCGGCTCGCTTCCTCGCCCGGCTGTCCGGCGACGTGTTCGGCCGCCTCTTCCGAGCCCACCTGGAGGCGTCCGGCGTGGACCTGTCGCACGTCATCGAGGCTGCCGAGCCCAGCACACTGGCCGTGGCCGAGCTGGACGCCCAGGGCCGGGCCGCGTTCTCCTTCCACGCCCAGGCCACCGCCGACTGGCAGTGGACGAGCGCGGAACTGGCCGGAGTGGACCTGGCCGACACGGCCTGCGTCCACACCGGATCACTGGCCCTGGTCAAGGAGCCCGGGGCGGCCGTGGTGGAGGACTTCCTGGCAGCGGCGGCACCCCGGGCCACCATCAGCATCGACCCCAATCTCCGCCCGCTCCTGGTGCGCCCCGAGGTCTACCGTGCCCGGCTGGCGCACTGGTGCGGCCTCGCGGACGTGCTGAGGCTGAGCGAGGACGACCTGAACCTCCTCCTTCCCGGGACGCCCCCCGAGCAGGCGTGCGACACCTGGCATGCGGCGGGGGCGCGGCTCGTCGTGATCACCCGCGGTGCCGACGGCGCCGTGGCCTCACTCGACGGGGAGCGGGTGCGGGTGCCCGCGGTGGCGACGCCGGTCGTCGACACGGTCGGCGCGGGAGACTCCTTCACCGCCGGACTGCTGCACCACCTCGGCACCCACGGCCTTCTCGGCGGCAGGCTGACGGACCTGCGTCTCGACGATGTCGAGGCGGCCTGCCTGTTCGCCACGAAGGTCGCGGCCCTGACCTGCTCGGTTGCCGGGCCCAACCCGCCGTGGCAGGACCAGCTGGCGCAGTTCACGACGGACGAGGACGTCGTCCGGCACCTCGACTCAACCCCCTGACAAGGACGAGGAACCATGACGAAAACCCTGCTCGCCGAGTTCACGGCCCGAGAGGGAGCGGAGGACGAGGTCGCCCGCCTGATCCGGGACTACGCCTGGAAGGTGCGTGAGGAGGAAGGCAATCTGGCCTTCGACGTCTACACCAAGGCGGCGAACCCGCGCGCCTACTGGATCTTCGAGGTCTACCGGGACGAGGACGCCTTCACGGCGCACCTGAACGCCCCGTACGGCGCCCCGTTCAACGCGGCCCTCGCCCCGCTGATCGAGGAAGACGCCTCCGTGCTGACGTTCCTCGATCCGCTGGCCACGCATCCGTGACGAGCGGTGAACACCGGCGGCGACCCGAAGTTGGAGCCCGAACTGCTGCTCCAACCGGGGTCGCGGGGTGAGGCCGCCCGCTGCCCAGGATCAGCTGTCCGTGGTAGCTCTGGCGTACGTGCCGGAAGCCAGAGGTCCTGTCGCCCCCATGGGCGACAGGACCTCTGACCTGCTGCTTAGGCGTGTCCCCGGCAGGATTCGAACCTGCGACACCCGCTTTAGGAGTTCGATCGCAGGCTGGGTCACTCCGAGTTGGACAAGGCCTGATTGGCCGACGATCTTCCGTCAACATCTGTGCAATTGCGCCGTTGTCTGCTGCCGTTGATGTCGACCGTGGATGTCAGCCCGAGTCGGCCACGGCGTCCCGACCGACGGTAGCCGTCGTAGCGACCTGCGCGACGCCGACCGAAGCGTCGGCCTGTCCGGCCCCATCGTCGTCGAGGACGCGCCGCGCGGCCTCAGCGAAACCCTTCACTTCCGCGATGAGCTCGAAGCCGACATCGGCCACCGCGCTCTTCGCTGCAGCGTACTCGCTTGACTCATCGCCGAACTCATGAAGCGCCGCAATGGAGACTCGAAGCGGCTTCATGCATCGATGGGCGCAGCTGATCAAGTCTTGTGAGGGACGAATGACGGATGGCGGCCCCTCTAGCAACACCTGCACCCCCAAGTAGTCGAGTTTGTCAACTTCTTGATTGAATTGCCCCATCTCTAGGATGTGCGAGTCCTGGTACCTGCCTAGCGCCCTCTCGATGACACGCGCCTGTGCGACGAAGTCCGCGTACGCCTTGCTGCGCGGCCCGCGACGCTCTCGGACATGTTCGGCACGCAGCTGACGCCTTGCCTGCGCGTCTTGGGCCGCCGCCTGGTGCTGCGCGGTCTTGGCCGCCCACAACCCCGTAACAACAGCTGCACCGCCGGTACCCAACGCCCCAACTACTGCCCTCAAGATCGCTGCGATTCCCGAGTCCACATGGACAGTCTGCTCGACCCCATCGGCAACCGTCAGCTCTAGACACTGCGCGGCCTGGGCCTTGCGTGGCGCTGGACAGAACCTGAGCTTGGGAATCACGGGGCGGTTGACACGGATCACCTCGCTGACCAGGGCAAACGAGCACTGACGGCAAGCTGTCGTGTCTGCCGCAGCACCCGTCATTGACCGCTGATTACCGCTCTATCTGGTGCGCATCCGGTGCGGTCCGCACTTCATCCCGAACTGCGGGCGGGGCCGGTTGCTGAGGTCTGTCCGGCTGGTCAGATGGCTGTCTGGGGTTGTTGGGGGTAGTTGCGGTGGTTGCCGGACTCGGCTGCTGTACCTGCTCCCCTTTTCGCTCCAAACCTTGGCTCAGCCTCATTTCGAGCGTGATCTTCGCTGAGTGCTTGTGGCTTAGATGGTGGACCAGATTTTCAACTACGGGGAGATCTTCGGACTCAATCCGACGCAGCGCGGCAACCAGGGAGCGCAAGTGATTGGGGATCTTGTCATCAGGGCACACCCCGTACCACTGCTCTGTGATCATCTCCGCTACCTCGCGCTGTGAAATACCCAGAGTTTTGGCGATCGAGGGGATGTACTTGGGTGCGGGTGGGTGCTCCATGTCGTAATTCGCATTGTTGTTCCACCACGCTGATGAGCGCTCGCTGTCGCAGTCGGCTGCCATCCTGGCGTACGTCTTCCCTCGCCTGTTAACCGAAAGGATTTTGTCGGAAAAGGGGTAGGTGCTTCGAGCGCGGTAAAAAATAGCCATGCAGCATAGTTGATAACTCCACTAAAGATTCTGTCAATTCAGGTGGACGCGCGGTCGAAGTGCTGCTATAGCGTGACCCGGGTGGCCGCAGCGAAGCACTGGAGATATCAGAAGTCGCTGTGGGCTGCTACTCATCGGAAGTCCGACCTGTGCCAGACGGATCGGTCCCCCGTTCTGGCGCGCAAGTGGCGCGGAACCGGACTCATGGCCGGTGGTGTCGGATTGATCCTTGTTGTACCTTCCCGGCTACTTCTCCGGGTGCCGGTTCAGGGATTCTGGGCGTTCCCATTTGATGGGAACGGGCGTTCCATCCTGCCCTGAATAGATCCGATAGAAGGGCTTCGATCTCAGTGGCCGTTTCCTCCATGGCGGCAATGGTGATGGGGGTAGTCGACATGCCGATGGACTTCCTCAGGGGCTTGAGCGCCTGGAATCCTTCACCCTCTTCTTCTGGGAGGAAGATCGAGTGCACGACATGGTTGCGCTTGTTTTTCAGGTCGTGGGCTCTGGCCAGGCATCTCTTCACTTCCGCCTCATCCTCTGGTGGAACTGCTCTGATTTGAAGAGCTAGTTTGCACAGATCAATGAGGCGATCCGTGCCCTCCGAGTTGGCATATGCGATCAGAGTGGGTTCGAAGGCGAGGGAAGTAAGCAGGTTACGCAAGCTGCTATCAAGGCGGGCGCCAGCGAGTGTCACTCGCCCAACGGCTTCGAGGAAAGGATTGCGCTCTCTGGTGACTTCGTCTGATGCCATGAGTGGCATGCTACGGGCGCAGAGTTGCTCGTATGTCTCATTTTCCCGTCTTCCTTGCGTGTAACCGGCTTGCCCTCCTCAACCCACCCCGGCTCCCATCCCGTCTGCCTGGGTCGACGGCAGACGGGATGGGAGCTCCCGCGCACGCCACCAATAACTGGCACTCGCGTATGGCGCCCCGTCCATCCCGGAGTCTGAGCGCCCCCGCCGGAGGCATCAATCTCTGAGGTCAAGCGGCTGCTTGCTGTGTGCGCGGCACGGGCGGCGGTCGGGCTGGAGCGGGGCGGAGACATGAGCGCAGGCCCGGCCGGGGCCGGGCCGCGCGGGGAGCGGAGCGAGCCGCCTTGATCCTGTGGAGAAGGTTGTAACTCACCGCTGGCGCTCGGTGCTGTGCCCCTCGTCCGGCCTTCGGTCACGGGAGGGACTTCGTCGTGTCAAGGATGCGCGACGGCCCCCACCGGAATGGGGTCGTTCAGCCGTGGCTACCGGGTGGGCCGCGGGTACCGTTCTGAGTGTCCAGGGCAGAACGGAGTTCAGCATGCCGCAGAGCAACGAGGAACACACCGGTGCACGGATCGCTCGCACTCGCCGTGAGCGTGGTCTGACCCAGCAGGGTCTGGCGATGCGTGCCAATGTCTCGAAGTCCCTGCTGTCCAAGGTCGAATGCGGTCAGAAGCCCGCCTCGCCCTCGCTGATCGCCGCCTGCGCGCGGGCGCTGAGCGTCACCACCTCGGACCTTCTCGGGCAGCCGTACACCCAGGAACTGCGGCGTGAGCGGCTGGATGAGGTGATACAGCCGATCCGGGTCAGCATGGAGAACTGGGACATCCCCCTCGATTGGCAGGTGCCTGCCCGCCCCGTCGCGTTGATCCGGGCCGACATGGAGAAGGTGCTGGTCCAGCGTCGGCAGGCTGAGTATCTGCCGATGGCCGTCGATCTGCCTGCGCTCATCGATGAGTGTGTGCAGGCCATCCACACGACCAGTGGTGAGGAGCGGCGGCAGGGGCATGAGTGTCTGGCGTGGGCGTTCCGGTGCGTGTTCACGCTGGCCTGGTCCTTCGGGTACGTGGACCTGGCCACCATCGCCCTGCAACGTCTGGCGTGGGCGGCGCCCCGGGCTGACGAGCCGGGGCTGGCTGCCATGTACGGGTATCTGCGGGCCCAGACCACGCTGTCCTCCAGCCGGTACGACCTGGGGATGCGGGTGGTGGACGGCACGTTACGGGACATGGCCGGACTGGACTCCCGCAACGCGACGGGTCTGGCCGCGATGACCGGCGTGCTTCAGCTGCGGGCGGCGGTGATCGCCGGACGGATGGGGGACGCCGACGCGGTGGACGCGCGCGTGTCCGAGGCCCGCGCGCTCGCGGAGCGGACCGGGGAGACCGCCGCCTACGGCGTCGGGTGGGGCCCGACGAACGTAGGAGTGCACGCTGTCGCGATCGCTTGCGATCTGGACGAGTACGGGCAGGCGGTGGAGCTGGCGCAGGGGGTTCGGTTTCCCAAGGGCTGGGATCGGTCCCGGGCCGGGCATCACTGGTTGGACCTGGGCAGGGCCAACGTGTGGACGGAGGATGCGGATGAGGCGCTGCGCTGTTTGCAACGGGCCCGCCGTACGGCCCCTCAGCAGACGCGTTATCACCCGACCGTGCGGGAGGCTGTGGTGACGCTGCGGTCGCGTGACCGGTCGCGTAGCGGTGAGCTTGCCGAGTTCGCGCAGTGGATTGGTCTGTAGCACGCGCGGTCGTGGTCGAGTTGCACTGTTCTGTGCAACTCGGTGCAGGGCGTGGTCGACACGATGTGACGGTCAGTGAACCGTCCGTGCATGGGAGTCGACCATGACGAGCAGAGCCGAGCAGTGGACACCGCCGAACGGACCCGATCCTGAGGCCTTACCGACAGGCCGATGGTGGGACGCGGTCCGGGCGGCGGAGGACATCGGCGAACGCACCCTGGACATCCTCGGTAAGCAGTCCGGCGCCGTCATCAAAGACCGCTGCAACACCCTCTACTGGCTCATCGCGCCGGGCATGGCCACCTCCTGGAATCTGCGCGGAGTCACCGTCCTGACCGAGACCGAAGGCGTCGCCACCTACGTGAAGCGATCACATGTGGCCAGCCACCGCGCCAGCCCCGCCGGCAGAGGGGCTGGTGAACGATGCGGCCCCGTCAGCAACCGAGGGACTTCAGCCGAATACGCACGTCCTTGCCGCTCGCGAGACGCCGGCGGAAGCGCTCTCTGTGCTCGCACGTCCCAGTCTCCAGGCGTCCACGATCAAGGGGAAGCTTCAGTCCAGGAAGTCCCCCACATTGGGCGCCACATACCCGACGCTGCGCCCCTCGCTGTCGAGCAGTCGGCCCATGTGATTCACGGTGTGCAGGCAGACGGCCCGGTCCACGATGGAGAGATCTCGAGAGCGCTCTGTGATCGTCGCCTCCAGTTGCGGCAGATTTCCGAGCGATCGCAGCCAGACCATCAGCAGGAGGTTCCGCTCTCCCGTAAGGGCGCAGCACAGGCGTACGTCAGGGAGCGCCGTAAGTGAGCGTGCCGTGGACTCCAGGTGCTGCGGTGCCACGCTCGCCCACAGTACGGCCGAGTGCGGCCAGCCCGACAGGGACTGCGCCATCTCGCAGCGCAGCCTGAGCAACCGGCTGGTCAGCAGGCGCTTGACGCGGCGGCGCGCGGTGGGCTCGCTGATCCCGGCGCGGTCGGCGATCGCGGTGTAGGACATGCGGCCATCCTCGTGCAGCAGCCGGAACAGCTTCTGGTCCACAGCGTCCATCCGGGCACCTCCCACCGTCGTGGACGGTGTACTGGCCAGCCCCAATGCGCGTCGCTGTGACAGTTCGAGGCTGCGCAGACGCCATCGGCTCGGCTCGCCGTAGCCCACGGTCCGTATCTCCGCTCGATACGCCCGGACACCGGACAGCTGCCCTACCGTGCCGCGCAGGTACGCCGACACCTCCGCGGATGTGCGCAACGTCGCCACGACCAGCAGCCCGTACATGCCTGTGAGGTGGTGGACGTAGCGCACGTGGGGCTCGGCACTCAACGCGGTGGCAATGTCGTCCAGCCGGCCGGGAGTGCAATCGATCTCGATGTACACCATGCAGAACTCGCTGTGCAGGGCCGTGCCGGCCACACAAGTGACCCACGCCAGTCCTGCCTCGGCCAGCCGCTCCCAACGGCGTGCCACAGTCACCGGATCGAGCGCGAGCGCCCCGGCCATCTGAGCCCAGGAGGCGCGCGGGGAGAGCTGGAGCGCATGGATCAGCTCCAGGTCTTTCTCATCGACGGAATCGTGCGACATGCCTCTAGTTATCACGGTGTACGAGCTGCGTAAAGACCCCCGTCATTCGCCCGCCGTGACGGAATCCTGCGTATCGGTAGTCGTTCCACGAAGCCTGCCGATTCTGGTGGCCCGAACACTCTTGGGGCACCGAGGAGGTCCGAGATCGTGAGGATTGCGCAAGTCGATCAAGACAGTGAAGGCGGTCGACAGCAGCGTGACCGAGCTGTCCGCGAGGCGGTGCGGTCCGGTCTGATCGGCCCCGCCCATGTGGCGGCGGGGTTCTTGGACGCCGACGGGATCCAGGAGTCCGTGCGCGACCTCCGACGGGCCTTTGGCGACGCACCAGTGCTGCACACGTTCGCCGCCAAGGCCGCGCCTTTGGTCCCCGTGCTGCGACTGCTCGCCCGGTCCGGCATGGGGTGCGAGGTCGCCAGCCCGGGCGAGTTCGCCCAGGCCGTCGCTGCCGGCTTCCCGCCGGAACGCATCGTGCTGGACTCACCCGCGAAGACCCGTGCCGAGCTGGTCCACGCGCTCGCCTTGGGAGTGGCGGTGAACGCCGACAACTTTCCCGAGTTGGACCGCATCGGAGAACTACTCGCTGTGAGCGAGAGCACCTCGGTGCTCGGGCTGCGGATCAACCCACAGGTCGGCGCCGGAGCCATCGACGCGATGAGCACCGCCTCGCTCAGCTCGAAGTTCGGCGTGCCACTGCAAGATGCCGGAGCACGGAAACGCATCCTCAAGGCTTTCGCCGAGCGGCCCTGGCTCACTCGGCTGCACGTGCACGTCGGTTCGCAGGGCTGCTCCCTGGGACTCATCGGCCAGGGAGTGCGCGCAGTGTACGAACTCGCCGAGGAGATCAACGAGATGGCGGGCCGGCAGCAGGTGACCAGTCTGGATATCGGCGGCGGCCTGCCGGTCAACTTTGACGACGACGAGATCCGCCCGACCTACGCAGATTACGTCCGGCAGCTGCGCGCCTCCGTTCCCGAACTCCTGGGCGGGCGCTACGACCTGGTAACCGAGTTCGGTCGTTCACTGGTCGCCAAGAACGGCTTCACGGCCGCGGTCGTGGAGTACACCAAAGACACCGGCGGCCGCCGCGTCGCGCTGACACACGCGGGCGCGCACATCGCCACCCGCACCGTCTTCATGCCGGAGGCGTGGCCGCTGCGGATCGCTGTGTACGACTCCGACGGCAGGCCCAAACGTGCTCCGGAGCGGGCCCAGGATGTCGCGGGCCCGTGCTGTTTCGCCGGGGACCTCGTAGCCCGCGGACGCAAGCTGCCCGAACTGGCACCCGGGGACGTCGTGGCGCTGCTGGACACCGGCGGCTACTACTTCTCCTCCCCCTGGTCGTACAACAGCCTCGCCCGGCCCGCCGTACACGGCTTCACCACACGCGAATCGGACATACGGTTCGCCGCGGTACGCCCGGAACAGACCCTCGTCGAGATCCTGGCGGAAAGCGGCGTCGACCAGGCAGACGCACTCCTCTTCAGTGACGTGGACAGCACCCCGACCCACGCGCGACTTGTACAGACAGAAGCCTGGTCGTGGCACTGACCGGGGATCGAAGGCCGACACCTACGGCCCCCACCCCAACGCGAACATGCTCGGCGCTCTCGGCCTTGCCGAAGGCACCCGGCTCAGGACGCTGCTCTCGGGCGGCTGGATGCTCCTCATCCCGGCAGCGGTCATGTACGCCCCCATCCTCGTACGGCTCACCTGACCGTCCTGCGTTGCCAGGTGCCCGCACCGAACTCCACTGCGAAGGAAGAAAATTGAACGAATTCGATGTACTCGCCGTCGGCGGCACCGTCATCGACGGCACCGGCGGCCCGGCCCGACGGGCCGACGTCGGCATCCGGGGCGACCGCATCGTCTTCCTCGGACGGGCCACGCCTCACGCCACCGCACGGGAGGTGCTCGACTGCACCGGCCACGTCGTCGCGCCCGGCTTTGTCGACCTGCACTCGCACGCCGACTACACCGTGTGCGACGCGCCCAGCGCCGAAGCGTGCATCAGACAGGGCGTCACCACCATCGTCACGGGCAACTGCGGCGCTTCCCCCTTCCCCATCACCCCCGAGCGGCGACATGCGTGGGACACCACGCTCGCACGCGTCGACCGGAGCACCGCCGACATGCCCTGGGAGGACTTCGACGGATTCGCACGCGCGGTGGAGGAAGCCGAACCGTGCGTCAATCTCGCCGCCCTCGTCGGCCACGCGGCCCTCCGCGTGGCCGCTGTCGGCACCGAACGGCGCCCCGCGACAGCCGACGAGACCGCCCTCATGCGCAAGCTCCTCGCCAGGGCTGCCGAACAGGGGGTGTTCGGTCTCTCCACCGGACTCATCTATGCCCCGGGCTCGTTCGCCGACACCGACGAGGTCGTGGCGCTGGCCACCGAGGCTCGGCAGGCCGGACTGCTCTACAGCACTCATGTGCGCGACGAGGGCGACCATCTCGTCGAGGCCGTGACCGAAGCTCTGGAAACCGCCCGACGCAGCGGCGTGCGCCTTCAGATCTCGCACCTCAAGGCCATGGGTCCCGCCAACCACGGCAAGGTGCACGAGGCGCTGACCCTCATCGACTCCGCTGTCGCGGAAGGAGTGGACGTGGCGTGCGATGTCTACCCCTACGCCGCCTCCTCCACCCGGCTCACCTCGCGCCTTCCCGACTGGGCGCTGGACGGCGGTCTCGACGCGCTCCTCGCCCGACTGGAGAATCCGAAGACCCGCGAGGGGATCACTTCGGAACTCCGGGCGAAGGCCGGACACACCTTCCTTCCCGAATGCACCGTCATCGCTGCGATGCCGCCGGGCCGCTACTCCTCGTGGGTGGGAAGCACGGTCCAGGACATCGCCGCTGCCACTGGCCGCGATCCGGCCGAGGCATCCCTCGACGTACTGCGCGCGCACGAAGCCCAGGTCTGGATCGTCAACCATGCAATGTCCGAGGCGGATGTGGAAACCGTGCTGCGCCACCACGGCAGCGCAGTCGTCAGTGACGGCTGGATACTGGACACCGCCACGGACGGCAACCCCCACCCCCGTCACTTCGGTGCGTTCGCCCGGGTCCTGTCCCGGTACACCCGCGACGGCCAGGTCCTCACGCTCCAGGAGTCCGTCCGCAAGATGAGCGCGCTGCCCGCCGCTCGCCTCGGCCTCACCGACCGAGGCATCCTGAGCGAAGGAATGGTCGCCGACCTCGCCGTCTTCGATCCCAAGACGGTCGGCGACACCGCCACCTTTGACGCACCGCTGTCTTATGCCGTGGGCACTCGTCACGTCCTCGTCAACGGCCGTCCCGTACTGCGTGATGGCGACTTCACGACACACCGCCCTGGCACGGTGCTCCGCAAGACGGCCGTGCGCTCCCTCTCCCACCACACAAGGAGGTCACCTTGAGTTCCACGCCTGCCCAGTCACAGCCGACTGAGCCCCAGCCGAGAGCCCCGCACACCGCGTTCCGGAAACTTCGTGACCTTTCCGCCGCCGACGGTGATGGGGCGGTCCGCTCGGAGTTCCACGCCTCCGTTTCCTCCTTCCCGCCTGGTCAGGAGTCGTCATGACCCCGTCGTCCCCTATCTCTTTGGCTTCGAATGCTCTGGCCGACACGTTCTTCAACTGGGACCTGATAGCCCAGACATTTCCGCGGTTGATCACCGAGGGCGTGCTGAACACGTTGACGATCGCCGCAGGGGCCATCGTGCTCGGAGTCGTGATCGCTCTGGTGGCCGCGATGCTGCTCCTGTCGAACCGCTGGTACGTGCGGCTGCCCGCCCGGCTCTACGTCGACGTCTTCCGCGGCCTTCCGGTGATCATCACGGTGATGCTGGTCGGTGTGGGCCTGCCCGCCGCCGGCATACGCCCCTTCGGCACCGACCCCTTCGGCTACGCGGTCCTGGCGATCGGCATCATCTCCGGCGCCTACACCGCGGAGATCTTCCGCTCCGGCATCCAGAGCGTCGACGCCGGACAGTTGCAGGCCGCCCGCAGCCTCGGCCTGAGCTATCTCAAGGCGATGCGCCTGGTTGTGGTGCCGCAGGGCATCCGCCGCGTACTGCCCGCCATGACCGGCCAGTTCGTCAAGGACATCAAGGAAAGCTCGCTCGTCTACCTCCTCGGCCTCGCCGTCGGACAGCGCGAGCTCTACTTCATCGCCCAGGAGGAGGTCGCCCGCACCTACAACTCCTCGCCCCTGATCGCCGCGGGCGTCTGCTACCTCGCGCTGACCATCCCCATGACCTACTTCGTGAACTACCTGGACAGACGGCTGCGCGAAGGCCCCCGCCCCGACAAGACACGGGCCTCGGCCGATCCGGACCTGCCCACCACCCCGCTTCAGACGGCCGGAGGAGAAGCCCGATGACCCCTGCCACCGCCGGTCCGAACCCGGCCGCCCCCCTGCCCGAAACCAAGGCCGAAGCCGCGCCCCGGACACCGGACGACCTCGCCGCCCTGCAGGTCAAAGGGCTCAGCAAGAGCTACGGCTCCAACACCGTGGTACGCGAGGTCACCCTCGATGTGCAGCGCGGAGAGACCCTCTGCGTGATCGGCCCGTCCGGCTCGGGCAAGTCCACCCTGCTGAAGTGTCTGAACCTGCTGGAGACCCCTGACTGCGGTGAGATCTGGCTTGGCGAAACCTGCCTGACCGCACCGAACGCGGACGTCGACGCCGCCCGCTCCCGCATCGGCACGGTCTTCCAGCACTTCAACCTCTTCCCGCACATGAGCGTCGAGCGCAACGTCACCCTCGGCCTGACCGCCGTCAAAGGCATGGGCCGCGAGCAGGCACGCGCCCTTGCGCGCCGTCACCTCGACGAGGTCGGCCTCGCCGCCTTCGCCGGGCAGCGGCCCGGTCGGCTCTCCGGCGGGCAGCAGCAGCGCGTCGCCATCGCCCGCGCTCTCGCCATGGAGCCGGAGGTGATGCTCTTCGACGAGGCCACCTCCGCGCTCGACCCCGAACTGGTCAAGGACGTACTCGCCGTGATGAGGGACCTCGCATCGGGCGGAATGACCATGGTCGTCGTCACTCACGAAATGGGCTTCGCCCGTGAGGCCGCCGATCGCGTCGCCTTCATGTGCGACAGCCGCCTCGCCGAGATCGGCATCCCCGACCGGATCTTCGGCGCCGCCGAGCACCCCCGGCTGCGCCTATTCCTCTCCCAAATCCTCTGAACCGCCCTCCCAGCACAGAAGGCCCTAGCCATGCGCACCCCCCGTAGATCACTGCTCGTCGGTGCCGTCACCACCGCGCTGCTGCTCCCCCTCACAGCCTGCGGCGGCGACAGCGATGCCGCAGACGCCGGAGCAGCCAAGTACAAGAACCTGGTCAGGCCCGGTGTGATCACCGCGGCCACTGTGTCCGAGCAGCCGCCCTTCGCGGTCACCGACGAGTCGGGCAAGCCCAGCGGATTCGCTATCGATCTGATGAACAAGGCAGCCAAGCGCCTCGGCGTGAAGGTCCAGTACAAGGCCACGAGCCTGCAGGGCGCGCTCACCGGCCTGACCGCCAACCAGTACGACATCGGGGTCGGCGGGTTCATCGCCGCCCCCGAGCGCAGGAAGCAGGTCGGCTTCACCACCCCGTACTACTGGGGCTTCACCAAAATCCTGACCCAGAAGGGCGACAAGCAGACCAAGCTGTCGGACTTCGACGGCAAGCGGGTCGGGGTCGTCAGCGGCTCAGTGCAGGAGGACTATATGGACCAGCGCATGCCGGACGTGCGTAAGGTGAACTTCAAGGACCACACAGCGCTCGTCACCCAGCTGCTCTCCAAAAGCGTCGACGCTGCCATTCTCGGTGGTGGCGTCGCGGACACATACGCCGCGAAGTCGCCGGTACGCATCGCCGTCACACGGGAAGCCCCCCAGGGCACCGCCTTCCCCATCCGGAAGAACGGCGACCCGAAGCTGCGCAAGGACATCGACGCCCAGATCGACGCGATGATCGACGACGGAACGTACCTCAAGCTCTACAAGAAGTACTTCCAGGACCCGGTCAGCGCCGACCTGATCAAAGAACGACCCGGGCTCGCGAAGCAGGTCGAGAACACCAGCCTGGCCCCTTCCGAGAAGTGACACGGCCGTGGGGGCGCCCCTCAGAGGCAGCGCCCCCACCGACCTATTCTCATCACTTCCGCCTGGACAACCGTTCCGGCCAGGAACTCTTCCGTCGGCCGGTAGTAGGAGCCCGGCTCAGAGGAAGTCCGCGGGGCACCTTCGACACGGTCACCCTCCTTCGTGAGCGGGACGGTCTGAGCCGCTCCTCGGCCCTGGACGCCTCGATTCGCCCATCACGCGCACGGCCGAACAGTTCCAGTCCGCCCCAGGGCTCCCGGCGAACGCGGCCCAGCCGGGGGGTCTCGGGCACGGGCGAGACGATATTGAGCGCCTGGGGTGGGCACTTGAGAGCACTTGAGACATTCGCGTGGTGAGCGGGGAGCAACAAGGCCGGGACGCGAATGGCGCGTCCCGGCCTGTGGCGATCTGGCGATCGCCGAGGCCGCAGCCCGGCTGGTGCCTCGTGCTCGTGCCGCTTCTCGGAACACCGTCCCGGAAGGGAAGTCCCCTTCCGATGACGGGGAGAAGCCCGGCCCGGAGACCGTGCCGGATGATGCTGATCCGTTGGGCGATATTCGGGAGATCGACTCGCCGTCCGCTCACGCACCGCTCACGCAAACGGCCCCGGACGAGGGGCCCGAGGCCGAGTAGGAGCCCTCCCTAGGGGAGAAGCCCCAGGTCAGAGCGGTAGTGCGTAGTGCCCCCGGCAGGATTCGAACCTGCGACACCCGCTTTAGGAGTTTTCCCTGATCAAGGCGATGACCTGCGCAAACGTCACTCGCGGTGGCCTGGCCTGGGGAAACTCCTCTCCGTAGTTGCCACGTGTTCGCAGGGCTTCCCGTCCTCATGTGTACGGAATCCGTTCCGCTGAGCGTCGCGCCCGGCAGCGCGTCAACGAGAGACGGCACAGCCTGCGGTTGCGGGCTCATGGATTTCCGGTCAGCTGGTCCGGCGCATCGTCGTAGCACCGCCCTCGTCGCCCGTCTGCGCTCTGGTGGCGCGCTTGACATCTTCGAGCGCTTCCACCTGGCGCATGAACTGCGTAGCCATCAGACGCAGGTCTTCGAGTTCGTGGGTGTCGATGGCGCCGGGAATGCCAGCCTCAGCGCGGACCGACTTGATCGTGGTCTTGTCGAAGTATGTAGCGAACTCAGACAGGTCTGGGGCGACTTCGGGTAGCACGTCCCAGGCTTTCCGGGTGCGTGAGCGGCGTCCGAGCTTATGCTCTGGCCGCTTTCTGACGGCAAGTACAGCGCTTGCGGCATACAGAGCCGCATGATGGATGGCTGCGTACTGCTGGAGGGGGCTTTCCCAGGCGGGGGCGGACTCCAGAGCGTGGCGGGCTCGGGCAATCATCTCTGCGGGCGCTGGCGGGACGGAGGTCCCCCGTTCTGAGGGCTGCGTCGCGGGGGCTCGCCTCTTCGCGTGTGTCGTCTGGGCGTACGGCGGGGCCGATCGGTCGGCACTGCGCGCGGAGACACGCATTTCATCCTGGTGGGCCGTGTCGTCGCTTACCGGGGCGAAGGCCAGCGCGTGCATCAGCCACGAACGGAAGGGGCGGGCGCGAGGGGCCCGTGCGGGCTCGTGCGCTGGTTCTGGAGGGAAGGGAGGTGACGTGCGTGCCAGGTTGCCGAGCACTTGGGCCGAGAATGAGTCAGTGCGCACCGACCTGTCCTCCTTGCTGGTCCGTGCTGGAGCCAGGCGGTTGTGCTCCGGCATCCTGCCCTTGGGCTACTGGTGGCGCCGTGGCGGGAGGGGGTTCTAGAGCTTGATGTGCGAGGCCCTGTTTGGCCAATTGTTGCAGGATCTTGGGCGCTGCGATGCCGACGGTCACGGCGGCGAGTGCTCCGGCGACTTGCTGAGAGGCTGCGAACGCGGCCGTCAGGCCCGTTCCGACGCCGAGTCTGATCACCAGGGCTGTCAGGTACGGGGCGATGGCCGGCTGCCCCTTCTTCTTCCACGGCCAACCGTCGGTGGTGTGGATGGCCGTGTAGAGGTCCAGGCCCTCAATGAGGGCGGCTCCCAGGAGCCCCCACAAACACGCCTCCGCCACCGGCATCCTGGCCATCATCCCTTCGCGTTCTACGCCACGGGCATCCGTGTCGCGATTCCCTATCGACGACTGTTCAGGATGACAGAGCACGCCGCGCGGCCAATAGGACGGGGTGAGGAACTGTCCGAGAAACGACGCCGATGCGCCGTGAACTGCCGCCTCGCGTGATCCACCGTCCACGCAGGTCTGCCAGTCATAACCGGCTGGCAGACCCACGGCTTTCGAAGGAGGAGGCGGTGAGGGGGCCGTCCTCGATGTTGGCCAGCTCATCGACGCTTCGCACCTCGCTGGGCGCTTGCCGCAGAGCGAGGTGGGGAACAGGGCTGGCCGGTCCGAGCTCTGGAACCGTTCGGCTCGGCCAGCGCGTGCCAGGGCCGGTGGGATCAGGTGGTGAGGTGCCCGTCGCGTACCCCCTCGACGAGGGCTGCGAAGTGCTCGGGCTCGATCAGCAGGATGGGGCCGTTGGGGTCCTTCGAGTCGCGGATGGCGATCGCGCTGTGGGCGGTGTGGGTCAGGTCGGCAACCTCCACGCAATTGTTGCCGGATCCGCTGCTGTAGGAGGACTTGAACCAGGTGGCCACACCGTCCAGGTCGGGGGCTGTGAGGTTGCGGGTGTGTGTGGTCATTCCGTGATCTCTCGCGATAGTTGGTGGAGGAACTTCGGGGTGTCCTCGGGCGGGAGGGACGACGCCACCAGGGCGTTGAACTTCCTTGAAAACTTTGCGACTTCACGCGGGGTATCGGAGACCGACGAGGCGCCCCACGCGTTGTCCACCTGGGCCGTGGTCGGCAGTGTGTCGCCGAGGTGAAGAATGCTGAAGTCGTTCACCGCGACGTACCCGCGAACGGAGTGCGGGAGAACCTGGACGGTCACGTTGTCGAGTGCGGCCAGCCTAGTGATCTCGTCGTACTGCTCGCGCATCACATCCGGACCGCCGACGAGGTAGCGCAAGGCCGGCTCGTACAGGATCGCCCACAGCTTGCCGGGTTCCTCGTCCCGGGTGAGGTACTCCTTGCGCTTCATCCGCAGGGTGACGCCCTGGTCGATGAACTCGTTGGTGGTGTCCTCGACCTGCTTGGAGATCTCGTACAGCGCCCGCGCATAGCGCTCGGTCTGCATCAGGCCGAGCACCACGACGGGGTGGAATGCCTGTATCTCGACGGCGGCGGACTCGATGCCGATGAAGCGCGGCATGCCCGAGGGCATCGAGCCTTTGAACTGGGTCCACCACTCGCGGCTGGAGGCCGCGCGCTGGATCGCCAGCAGCCGCTCGATGTCCTCTTCCTCACCCACGCCGTAGCGGACGAGGAGTTTGCGCAGGTCGCCTGCGTTGCGCAGGTCCTGTAGCCCGGTCTCGACGCGGTAGAGCTTGGTGTCCGACAGCGGCAGTCCGTGGACGGCCTCTTCCAGGGTGAGGTCGGCCTGCTTGCGCAACTCTCTCAGTTCGTAACCCAGTTCGATGCGCCGTGCTGTTGGTCTGGCTCGTGCTGGCACCCGCTTGCCTCCCCGGCGGTTGTGTCCGCTGCCGCTGCGATGTGCGGAGTGTGGCACGGCACGCGCTTACTGAAACAGCGATGCGCTTGCCCTGGCATGTGCCACTTTCCTTGCAACGACATTTTCGGTGCGGTTTCACTTGCGGACCCACTATGCCTGCGGCCACGGTGAACGAGCCCCCGAATTCCGGAAGTCGGACACCGGCGGGCACGAAGGGTCCGCCTGCCCCCGCGTCCTCATCGGGGCAGACAGCCCACCCCTACTGGCGACTCACCCCTGGGAGGCAGCATGTCCGCGCGCTCCAGCTCCAGCGAACCGGCGACGCTCCTGTGCCTCTCGGACAAGGAGGCGACGGCCCCGATAGCCGCTGAGGCTGTCGCCTTCCGCGCCGCGCACGGCGCCCCGGCGAGCTGGAGCGCTGAGGACTTCGAGGTCTACCTGGATCTGGAGCGCCCCGGCGCCCCGGCCGCGGGAGTGGCGGGAGGCGATGCGGCATGAGCGGGCAGGAGACAGGCCCCTTCCAGGTCGGCGACCGCGTACACGCCACCTCCTACGTACCGCCCGAGCGCCGGGACAAGGAGAAGCCGGAGGAATTCGAGGGCACCGTGGTCCAGCTCGGTAGCGGTTATGCCGGGGTGGACGCGGACCGCGCCTTCCTGTGGGCGCGGCTGGCGGACGGCACCGAACGCCAGGCCCTCATCCGTCAGACCGAGCTGCTCACGCCGGCCGACACTGCGGCGGCGGACGGATGAGCGCCCGCCACCGCCTGCCGAGGACGGACGGGGACGGCGCGTTCGCCGGAATCGTCCTGGTCGCGGCGAACCTCTTCGGCCTCGGCGTCATCGTCGCCGGTCAGGGCGACGCTCAGCTCGCCGCGAGCGCGGCCGTCGTTCCCGACACCCTGTCCGCCGAGGACGCCCCGGACGCCGGTCCGCCCGCCGCGAAGAAGGACAGCGGACCGGCCGTGCCGCCCGCACCCCCGAGGGCGGCCCAGCCCGCGCGCCACGACCGCGCAGGCAGCACCACCCGTCCTGTCCCGGCCGGTGACCACCACCACCGGCCGGGACAGGACGCACCACCAGCACCCAGCACCCGCCCGGCAGCAGCGTCAACCTCCGCGACTTTGCCGCCCCGTACGAGCCGGGATCTGGCTCCTCCAACCGTCCCCGTATCGCGATCACAGATGTCTAGGGTGATGTCATGACTACGGTCCGAGAAACCGACGACACAGCGGCCTCGCTCCGCGCGGCCATGGTGAGCGAACTGAACGAGATGGGCGTGTTCCAGTCCGAGGCGGTCGCGAAGGCTGTCGCGACGGTGCCTCGGCACTTGTTCGCGGACGGTGAGCCGCTGGAGTCGGCGTATGCCGCCAACAAGGCTCTGGTGATCAAGCGTGACGACGAGGGCAACGCCCTGAGCTCACTGTCGGCTGCGCACATCCAGGCGGTGATGCTGGAGCAAGCCGCGATCGAGCCGGGAATGCGCGTACTCGAGGTGGGCTCCGGCGGCTACAACGCCGCGTTGCTCGCTGAACTCGTCGGCGAGGCTGGCACGGTGGTCACCGCCGACATCGACGCGGAGATCGTGGAACGCGCCCGCGCCTGCCTGGAGGCGACTGGCTACGGCCGGGTCCACGTGGTGCTGGCCGACGCCGACAGCGGCGTGCCCGCACAGGCGCCGTTCGACCGAATCATCGTCACAGCGGGAGCATGGGACATCCCGTCGGCGTGGCGGGAGCAGATGTCCGAGCGAGGCAGGATCGTCGTCCCGCTGCGCATGCGGGGGATCACACGGTCGATCGCGTTCGACCGTGACGACACCGGGCTTGTCAGCACCAGCTATCGGCTGTGCGGCTTCGTGCCGATGCAGGGGAGTGGCGCCTACACCGAGCGACTTGTCCCGATCACGGACGCGATCGCTCTTCAGCTCGACGACCAGCGCCAGGAGTTCGACACCGAAGCCCTGGCCGCCGCCGTGCACGCGCCGCGACTGGAGCTCTGGTCCGGCGCCGCGTTCGACATGCCTGATGAGCTGGAGCTGTTCTTGGCGACCAGCACGCCGGAGATGGTGATGCTGCACGGCAGCAAACAACTGGCCGACCAGGGTGTGCTCGCTCTGTCAGTGACGCGTGGTGTCCCGGCTCTGGTCGTCGGGGGCAGCTTCGCCTACCGAACCAAGCGGCCCAACGAGGAGACCGGCGGCTTCGAAACCGGGGTATTCGCCCACGGACCCGAGGCAGAGACGGTCGCCAGGCGATACGTGGAGCTGCTGCGGCGGTGGGCGTCGGACCACCGGCGGCGCGGTGCCGCCCGCATCCGATACGTGCCGATGCCCGCAGGAGCGGCCGAGCCGTCTGCCGAGGTCGTGGCGAAGCGGCTCGGAGCTGTCGAGATCTCCTGGTCATAGGCTCCCCGCCCGGGGGAGCCTCCGGGCGGGGCTGTGTGCACCACCCAACTCTCAAGGGAGGTTGTTGTGTCCGTGCAGTCCGAGGAAATGGTGGCTACGGTTCCCGCAGCAGTAGAGGGCCCGGAGGGAGACGTCGACGGCTGGGACTTGGACGTCTCCATCGTCGAGTCCGGCCCCGAGGCCGACCGGCTTATCCAGATGACCGATGACGGCTGCGGTCAGACCTGCGAGTCCGCCTGCCAGACGACCTGCCCGTAGGCGATCCGGGTTCTCCAACCATGGTGTCCGGCCGCAATCGCGGCCGGACACCACAGGCTGATGGGGGTGTCGGTGTACGAGTTCATCGATGCGGCTGTGCTGCGCGCAGCGGTCTGGTCACCCGATCGCCGCATCCCGTTCTGGCCCGATCTGACCGGCGAAGAAGGCGGGGCGGCGTCGTGGCGGCCGTGGCTGGAGCAGACCCTGCGGATGCCCGGCTTTGCCGCCGCTTTGGAGCAGGCCAGCCCGGTGCTGGCACACCGCGTACGGCAGATCTGCCATGGTCGGCAACTGCCCGAGCCTGCCGTCCGCAAAGCGGTCGTGGCGGTTATGCGCTATGTGCTGCGCGCCTCGGGCCGGGCCACACCCTTCGGTCTCTTCGCCGGAGTGGCGCCAGCTCGCATCGACACAGGGTCGGCGGTCCTCATCGGTACCGGTCACCGGGCCGTCGCCAGGCCGGACGCCATCTGGTTGACGACGGTGGTCGAACGCCTGGAAGCCGACCGAGGGCTCCAGCCCCGCTTAACGGTCCAGGCTCATCCGCTCGCGGTCGAGCGGGACGGCCATGTGGTACTGGAACACCGCCCTGCGGGCAGCTTGGGCGGGGCCCCGTCGCACGTGCGGGTTCGCCTCACCACCCCCGTCAAGGCGGCACTGGACGCCGCCCGCGCCCCCATCCGCACTTGAGGACCTTGCGGCCAAACTGGCCGCCGACTTCCCCCACGTCCCCGCTCCGACCATCGCCCAGCTTCTGGCGGGCTTGATCGCCCAGCGTCTCCTGGTCACAGACCTCCGGCCGGCGGTCACGGCGACGGACCCGCTCGCTCACGTGCTGACCGTGCTCGACGTCACGACAGTCGAGGACAGTGCCGCGCCGCAGGAGCCCCCGGCGAAGCTGCGCGAGATCGCCCGCGCGCTGGGGCGGCACAATCACACCACCGACGTGGCTTTCGCCGAGAAGCAGCGCGCCGAGGCCACTGCCGTGATGCGCGACCTCAGCCCGGCCTCCGGGCCGGTGCTGTCGGTAGATCTGCGCCTCGATGCCGAAGTGACGCTCCCTCGTGCGGTCGCGGCCGAGGCCGCACGGGTGGCCACCGCGCTCATCCGGCTCTCCGGCCGCCCCGCGCTCTCCCGTGCCTGGGTGGCCTGGCACGGCCGCTTCCTGGAGCGCTATGGTCCGCGCGCCGTGGTGCCCCTCTTGGACGCTGTGGACAGCGACACGGGACTGGGCTACCCGGCTGGTTTCCTCGGAGGCACACCCGCCCCGGCCCCTGCGGCTTTGAGCGAGCGGGATTCCAAGCTGCTGACGCTCGCGCAGAACGCGGCCATGTACCGCCAGCATGAGATCGTGCTGGACGACGCCATGGTCACCGATCTCGCCGAGATTGCCCCTGAGACGGATATCCAGCCGACGACGGAACTGACCCTGCGTGTCGGCGCCCCCAGCCTGCGAGCCCTCGACGCGGGGGAGTTCACGCTGGCGGTCGTGGGGGTCTCGCGGTCCGCCGGGACGACGAGCGGCAGATTCCTGAGCCTGCTCGATGCCGGAGACCGGGAGCGGATGGCGGCGGCGTACGCGACGGCGTCCACCGCGACCGAGAACGCGCTGACCGTCCAGGTCTGTGCGCCCCCGCTGTATGCGGGCACCGAGAACGTCGCCCGGACCTCGCAGGTGATGCCCACCGCCGTCCGCTTCGGCGAGTGCCACGACCTCGGCGGCACGGACCTGGTTTCCGTGGAGGACATCGCCGTCACCGCGAATGCCCACCGCCTGTACCTGATATCGAGGTCGCGGCACCGGCCGCTGGAGTTCGTGACCATGAACGCTGTGGAAGCGACCCGCCGCACCCATCCGCTGGTGCGGTTCCTCACCGAAGCCACCAACGCGCTGAGCGTCCCGTGTACCACCTTCGACTGGGGAGCCGCGTCCGGCCTGCCGTTTCTGCCCGCGCTGCGCCACGGACGCACGATCCTCTCCCCGGCCCGCTGGCGGCTCACCGCCGACGACCTCGCCGGCCCCGCAGCTGACTGGGGGCAGTGGGACCGGTCCCTGTCCGCATGGCGCGAGCTGGCCGCAGTGCCGAGCACCGTCTACCTGGGAGACGGCGACCAGCGCCTCCGCCTGGATCTGGCCGAGCCCTCACACCGGGCCTTGCTGCACACCCAGATACGGCGCGACGGCACAGCGGTTCTGCGTGCCGAGACCGCCGCCGACGCGGGCTGGATCGACGGACACCCTCACGAAGTCGTCATCCCGCTCACCTCCACCGGTAACCCCGCCAAGGCGCCGCACTGGCTGCACGCCGCCCCGGTGGCGGGGCGCGAGCACGGCCGTCTGCCCGGCTGCGACGGGCGGTTTCTCATCAAGCTCTACGCGCACCGCGACCGCCACGTCGACATCCTCACCCGCCATCTGCCGGACCTGATCCACCGGTTGCGCGAGGAGGCGCGGTGGTGGTTCCTGCCCTACCGCGACCCTGACGATCACTTGCGGCTGCGCCTGATCGTCCCTGATGCCCAAAACGCCGACGCCGCCACGGAGATCGGCGCCTGGACGCGGAGACTGCGCCAGGCCGGGCTTCTGGCCCGGGTGCAGTGGGACACCGACTTCCCCGAGACCGCCCGCTTCGGAGGCCCCCAGGCGTGGGAGGCCGCCGAGGCGTATTTCGCGGCGGACTCCGAGACCGCCGCCGCGCAATTGGCCGCCTGCACGGCCAAGGACGGGCCCGACCAGCGGGCTCTGACCGCAGCCAGCATGCTCGACCTGGCCATCGGCCTGATCGGCGACCCTGACGAGGCCATGCAGTGGCTCATCGACCGCTCCCAGAGCAGCGGCACGGCACCGGATCGCAGCCTCTACGACGAGGCGATCACCCTGGCCAACCCGCACGACCGCACCGACCTGGCCCGGCAGCCCGGGGGCGAGGAGGTTATCGCCCGGTGGACGCGGCGACGCGATGCGCTGGCCGCCTACGGCACTGCCCTCGCGGCCGGGGAAGTGGCCACGGCGACCGTCTTGCTTCCGGAGCTGCTGCACTTGCACCACACCCGCATGGCCGGCCTCGACATGGAGGCCGAACGCCGCTGCGTGCACCTGGCCCGTGCCGCAGCCCTCAGCTGGACCGCCCGCGCGACCCGGGGAGCATCGTGAGGCCGATACCGCAGGCTCTGGCCCTGGCTGACGCCCTTGCCATGGAGTTCTCCGACCCGCACACCGCCTGGGATACGGCACCGCCGGGCGGACGGGCGTGGCCGCAGTCGCTGGCGGGCGGCGCCGCAGGCATCGCCCTGCTCCACATCGAACGCGCCCACTGCGGCCGGGGCGACTGGGACACCGTGCACACCTGGCTGGCCTCGGCCGCCGCTGGCGACCTGACCGCCGCCGCGAACGCCAGCCTCTTCATGGGAGCCCCGGCCCTGGCGTTCGCCATGAACGCCGCCGCAGGAGATTCCAGCCGGTACCAGCGCGCCCTGAAGAAGCTGGACGACGCCACGATCACCGTCACCCGCCAGCGCCTGGCCCAGGCCCACGCCCGCATCGATCGTGGCGAGGTCCCGGCGATGAAGGAGTTCGACGTGATCCGCGGCCTCGCAGGGCTGGGCGCCTACCATCTCAAACGTCACCCAGATCACCCGATCACCGCCGACGTCCTTGCCTACCTGGTACGCCTGACAGAACCCCGCCCCCAGGAACACGGGCTCCCAGCGTGGTGGACCGGTGTGGCACCCAACGGAGAAGCCAGACCCGACTATCCCGGGGGCCACGGGAACTTCGGCATGGCCCACGGCATCGGCTCCGTCCTCGCACTGCTCTCCCTGACCCTTCTTGACGGCCCGTCCGCCCGCGGCACTCGCGATGCGGTGGAACGGATCTGTGCCTGGACCGACTGGTGGCGCCAGCACGACGCCACCGGCCCCTGGTGGCCAGGCTTCATCACCCTCGACCAGGCCCGGCGCTACCAGGTCGATCCGTCGCTGCGGCCGAGGCCCTCGTGGTGTTACGGCATCGCGGGCACCGCCCGCGCCCAGCAACTCGCGGGCATGGCCCTGGGCGACCTGGCCCGCCAGCAGACCGCCGAGCACGCCATGCTCACCACCCTCAAGGACACCAACCAGTTGGACATGCTCACCGAGACCGGACTCTGCCACGGAACCGCCGGGCTGCTCCAGGCCGCCTGGCGCATGGCCACTGACGCGACCAGTCCCGCCCTCACTGCCGAACTGCCCCGCCTGACCGTCCGGCTCACACGCCAGATCACCTACCTCAAGCAGCGCGACCCCGAACTCCTGGACGGCGCCGCCGGTACCGCGCTCGCTCTGCACACCCTCGGCACCAACACCGCCCCGAAATCCGGCTGGGACGCCTTCCTCCTCCTGGCATAGACGAGACGGAGCCGAACCCGTATGGATACCTCCTGGCGGCAGATCAACATCGCCTTCCCCGACTGGGCCGGCGCCGAGCACACAGCGCTCACCCATCTCGCCCCGCTCCTGGCCGCCGCCGAGACCGCCCGCCTCATCGGCCCCTGGTTCTTCCTCCGCAAAGCCCCCCACTGGCGCATCCGCTACCAGCCCCCCGGCGACCGGCCCATGGCCGAGAAGTACCTCCTTGCCGCCCTTAGCCCTCTCCAGCGCGACCAGCACATCACCGCCATCACTCCGGTGATCTACGAGCCGGAAACCCATGCCTTCGGCGGAACGGAGGCCATGAATGCCGCCCACCGGCTCTTCCACCTCGACAGCCACCACCTGATCGCCCACCTCACCCGCCACCCCGACCGGCCGCGCCGTCGCGAGCTGACGATCCTGCTGTGCACCGCGCTGCTCCGCGCCGCCGGCCTCGACTGGTACGAGCAGGGCGATGTCTGGGCTCGCGTGGCCGACCACCGCGACCCTCCCCAACCCCAGCCCGCCGACCGCCTGAACACCCTGCGGGACGGCCTGCGCCATCTGATGACCGCGGACATCACCCAGCTCACCCGCGAAGGGGCCTCGCTGCCCCTCCCGGCCGCCTGGCCGCAAGCCTTCACCACCACAGGCCACGACCTCGCCACCCTCGTCGCCGCTGGCCGGCTGCACCGCGGACTGCGCGCCGTTCTGGCCCACCACATTATCTTCGCCTTCAACCGGCTCGGGCTCCCGCACGCGACCCAGGCCACCCTCGCTGCCAACGCCAAAGCCGTCGTCTTCGGCCCTGACCCGACCATCGAGGCCCCAAGCGCGCCAGGAGTCCCGGCATGAACGACCGGCTCCTGGCCTGGTTCCCGCTCATCCAGCGGCCCCGCCCGCCCGCGCTCCCTCTTACGGCCCGCATTCACCAGCTGACGGACCTGGCCGCGCAGCCCGCCATCGGAGACATCCACCAGCAGGCCACCCGCGCTGCCGAGATCTGCAACAAGGCAGCGCTCATCGCCTCCGACTGCGCAGTACCCGACCTCGCCCGCGCCCTGTGCTGGTCCCAGTACGCGGTATTCGAGCAGGCCCGGCCGCTTCCCTCATGGGCAGTGAAGCTCGCTCTCCAGCCGATCCTCAACATCATCAGGCAGATCATCCGCGAGGGCGACGGCAACAGTGCCTACTCCATGCTCGACGGCCTCTTCCGCGCCGCCCGTGCCCAGACCTCAACCGAGATCAACGGCCGAACCGTCAATCTGCACACGGTCACCGGTACCGCGGACGTTCACAAGACCGTCTGCACCCTGGTGTGGGCGGCACTCCTCGCCGACGGCACCCGCGCACTGACCCAGGCCGGCCGCTGGCGCGAAGCCGCCGATGCCGCAGCCGCCCACCGTGGCGTCGGGGCCCGGCTCCTCGACGGCCGACAGATCACCATCCTCGCCCTCGCAGAGAATGGAAAGCACGACGAAGCGAGTGCCCTGGTCGAGGGCAGCCGACCCGCCGAGCCCTGGGAAGAAGCCGTCCAGAGCCTCCTTTACACCCTGTGCCGGAACGCCGCCGACTGCGTACCGATCACGTACATCGATGGCATGCTCATCAAAGCGCTCGCCCTGCAACAGCAACCCGCCCCCGGCGCGACCCTCTTCCGGGCCCGGGTTGGCATCACCGCGCTGATCCTGGCAGCGGCCCACACCAGCGTGCAGATATCCCCGCTGCAGGCGAACATCCTCGCCATGGCCAAGGTGGATGGCTACGTGGCCCGAGACGCTCTCACCCACGCACAGCTTCGCCGCGCGATGACGGCCAGCCAGCGCCGAGCCCTGACCAATCTGGTCCGCACCGCTGGACTCGATGCAGGGACAGTACCGGCACCCCTGCGAGGTGACCTGATGCGGGCAGTGTCCTCGGCCGAGGACCGGCTTCGCCTCTGCCTTGAGCGCAGTGCGGTCAGCTCACCCACCCGGACTCCTGCTGGAGGCTGAAGGGTCGAGCGGAATCGTCAGCGAGCCGCCCTAAGTCCAGCTGGGTGACAGCCCGCCGGGCTCTCCGTGCGGCACTGGCCGGCCGCTGAGGGCGTCCAGGAGAATGCGGTCACCGAGCGGCTTCCTCAGCTGCACCTTCACACTCTGTCCTATCATCTCGGCGTTGCAGGGACCGCTTCGTGACCCCGCGGCAGATGCGTACAGCACTACGCTCTCGCCCGTCTCCAGCACCTTGACGACGGGGCCATCGTCGCAGGCTCCGTGTGTGGCGTTCACCGTGATGGATCGGCCGTTCATCGCTGTTCCGACCAGTCGGGCGACATGCTTGAGACTGCCCGCAGCCCCTTGCCGAGCTTGTCCGATCGGCGAGCTCGGAAGCTTGGACGGGGTGACGGCGACACGCTTGAGCGGGGTGTCGTAGCCCTCCAGCGTGAAGAGCCAAGCGGGCACGGACGCCCTGCCTCGGCTCGTCATGATCGTCGTCGTGCCGAGCCTCGCCCCCGTCACGGTCAGCCGAGGTCCTTCACTGCGGTTGCGGGCGAACGACTGATACGCCTTCTCAGCCCCCCACAGCGGACGGGGCAGCGTCTTGCCGTTTCCCCAGTCCACCTTCCCGTGCACGGTGGCAGTGGTCGGCAGATTGCCATGCAGGACGAAGTTCTCTGTCTCGTAGGCCCGCTGATCCGCCGCGGTGCGCCAGCCGGATTCCGGCTTCTGTATCACGTCGGCCATCGGGTAGTAGCCCCGGTTCCAGGCAGCGGCGGCTGTGGACCCCTTCCAGGCGTCGGCCACCTGACGGGCCCGCTCTTTCTGCTCCCGCGGCGACTGACTCTTCGCATGGACGTCGTCGGCGTTCTGATCGTTGCCGCAGCCGACGAGGAGGAAGGTGCTCAGGAGAGGTGCCAGCAGCAGGCTGGCGAGGCGCTTCGCGTACGTATGCATGGAGTCCTCTTTCTTGAGGAGCAACAACGGATTCCCTGCTGAATGCATGACGCGGAGATTCTCAACGCCTGGTGCTGACCCCGGTCGACACCTTCGACGCGCAGGGGCGCGTCCGGGTTCACTCACAGCCTCCCGCGCCGCCTGCTGCATCTGCGTACATGCCGCAGGCGGCGAGGGATGGTGCGTGATCTAATAGACCTTCAGCCCCTCCCAGAGGAGCACTGTATATACCGGCTGGTACCAACTGGAGCGATCCTGTTGGGGGTCCGAATTTCCGCAGGGCTCGTCGAGATAGTTGCCGCCTGAATCGATGCCCAGTGCCGTCTCGCCGCTGAAGAGGGGCCCTCCGCTGTCGCCATGCTTGCCGCAGTTACTCGCCTCGATCATGTGGCGGAGGGTGGTGCCATCGTTATAGGTGACCGTCGCGTTCGTCGCGAGCACCATGCCATCCAGGTCCTGGCTCATGGTCCCTATGCGCTTCACCTTCTCCCCCTCGAATGCAGAGGCGGAGCGCGAGATCTGCCCTGTCGAGCCGTCCTTGTACTGGATCGTCCCGTACGGGGTGACGTTGCTGTTGCTGTACTCCACTACCCCGTAGTCGGACTGCTCCGTGTCGTTCCCGTAGGTCCAGTCGACGGCCCTTCCGAGGGGAATATCCCCGCTCCTACGGCGCCAGTTGACAGCGCCGTCCCCCATGCAATGTCCTGCTGTGAGCATGTACTTCTTGCCGCTGGCGTTCTGCACGTTGAACCCGGCACTGCAGGTCATGATCCAGCCGGGGATGTCTGCCGACGTTATGCCCAGGCCGCCGCGCATGGCGTAGGCAGCCGATTCGATCTTGCCAGAGTGTTCCGTTATGTCGACTGTATCTCCGTATGCGGAAACGGAATTCTCAATTCGAGCCTTGTCGGCTTCGGAAACCCCGTCGTAGATCTTTACGTCCACCCGGTTACTGCTCTGGTTGACACTCCAGGCAGTGTTGGGAATCCCTGGCAGCTGATCCAGTTTCGCTTTGACGGAGTCGAGCTCGGCCGTGCTGTGCGGGACGACCTCCGCTACCGCCCCAGCGCTTCGCACGGTTTCTGCCGCATCCTGATCGGTGACCGCGACAACGAGTCGTTCGTTCCGGTAGTAGACGCCGGCCGTGCGCTCGTTGCCCAGTTGCTCGGCAAGCGCGGCCGCCTCAGCCGGATCGGTGAGCGGTGCCGGCGCCGCCTGGGCCGCGGTCAGGGTGGTCAGCGTGAGTACTCCGACAGCCGCCGCCGCGAGTAACCCCCGATACGGGTAATGACGTCTTCGCACGTAAAACCTCACATTTCCGAAGAAACATACCTGGTGATCGACGCGCTTCGGGTGAGGCTGGCGACACGAGATTACCAATTGGCGAATTGGACATGAAAATTCCGCTTGTTGATGGCATGTTGACCTGAATGCGCGAGCTGCGGCCGAAAAAGCCCCTCGGCAAGGGGCCGTCTCGGCTCCCGCCACCCGCAGATGACAGGAACCGAGACGCTATGGGGAGTCCTACAGCTCGATATGGATGTATTCCACGTCGGTGAACTCCACGCCCAGGCCGTGCGCGCGGATGTTGTTGGCGCGGAAGTACATCTGCGCGAGGCTTTCGGCCGCGATGTGCTGGAGCTGCTGTTCGGTGGCGCCCTGCTCCCAGGCGGTGAACAGGCGGGCGGCGTAGACAGGCGGGAGGGCCTGAGTGATGTCGCGGATGCGGGCGACGTCGGTGGTGCCCGGGGCTGCGGTGAATCCGAAGCGGGCGCGGGTGGAGACAACTAGGCCGTCGGTGGAGGCCGCCTTCTTCCTTGCCTTCGCCCGGATCTGCGGTTGCCACAGGCGCTTGACCTCGCGCTCTAGCGTGAAGCGCACAGGACTGATGGGATACCGGCGAGGAAGGCTGCTCGGGCCTCCGGCCCGCTACCGGCCACCGAGACGGTGTCGCTCCCCATAGACAGCCTGTGACGAGGTGACAGCGGAGACAGGCGGCGAGGTTGTGCTGGAGCGGATCGCCTCGGACGAGTTGCTGCGCATGGCTGCCGCCGCCTGACGCCTGTTGGGTTGTGCGGTGACGCGCCAGATCAGTACCTGAGCCGGGAACTTGGCCGTCTTGAGTTCGCGTTCCGATCCCAGCTCTGTGAGTAGGCGGCGCGGGTTGTGGCCCGCCGTTTCGGCCTTCGCGATGGTGGTGGCGAGAGCGGGCCAAGCGGCGTCGCTCAGGATTCGGTCGGCGTCACTCGGCAGAGCCTGGCGGACGACCTCGGCATACCGCTCGGCGACCTTGGGACTGGGGGAGCGCCGGGCAAGGTCGGCCAGTACCGGTGTGGACGCCCTCTCGTACTCTGCTTGGAGGAGGGATCCCGCCTGGACCGCTGCTGCGGCCTGCTGTTCGTGGCCGCGCTGCTCGTGCCACTTGGCGGCGGCGCGGGCCAGGTGGAAGGCGGCGAAGACCAGGGCGATGGCGATACCGCCCGGCTCGCTGGACGCGTGGGCGAGGTCTTTGGCGGCGTGGCGCAGGGCGCTGGCGGCTTGATGGTTCGCTCGGGTAGCTGAACGGCGGGCACGGTCGAACGCCATTGCTGCTGCCTGAAGCTCGCTCCGGGCCGGTCCCTTGGTGGCGAGGGCCAGGTTGTGCAGGGTGTCGCCAAAAGCATCCAGGTGGCCCTGGGCGGCGGGGTCGTCGTCCGAGTCGAGGACGGTGCGGGCCGTGCGTACGGCGGATTCGGCGCGGCGCCACACTTCGGCCGGGCCCGCCATTCCTTGTGGGCGATCGGCCACGTCCTGGGTGGCGAGACGTTCGCGCAAGCGGTTGATGGACAGGTCGGGAGCGAGGATGGAGCCGCCGTACCAGACAGGTGCGTTGTCGGCGTTGTTGTCGCCGGGTGCGGCGAGGCTGTAGCCGATCACGTCACCTGTCTCGGGGCCGATGCGTGGCTTGACCTTGACGCCCAGAGATTCCAGCACGGTGAAGTATTCGGTCTCGGTGCGCACCGCGGCGGCCACCGTGTACGCCTGCTCGCGCAGCCACTGGCGGGAGGTGGTTTGCTGACCCTGGCGCTGGGCCTTGGCGTGCTCGGCGCCCGTGCGGGTTCGGGGCGCGGTGAGGTCGCCGGACTTGAGTTGGCGCAGCCCGAACTCAGCTTCGATCTTGCGGCATTCCTGCTGGGCGCGCTGGCCGTCGCGATGCGTGCGGGGGCGGCGTCCGTCGGCGCGCACGGTGGTGGCGAGGAGATGGATGTGGTCGTCCGCGTGCCGCACCGCGATCCACCGGCACCCCTTCTCATCACCCTCGGGCGCGATGCCCGTGGCGGCCACCACCCGGCGGGCGACTTCGGCCCACTCGGCGTCGGTCAGATAGCGGTCACCGGGGGCGGTACGTATCGGGCAGTGCCACACGTGCTGCGCGGGCTTGGTTCCGCCCAGCTCGCGGGCGCGCAGGTCGACGTGATGGTCGAGGCGCTTGGCGAGGTTGGCGTAGCTGACCTCGGGATTACGGCCGGGGTCGGGAGCGCCGGCCATGTCCCAGGCGGCGACGATGTGGGGATCGGTGTGCTCGTCGCGCCGACCCGGGCCGAAGAGGTAGGCGACCAGGCCACGGGTGTCGGAGCCGGTGGAGACGTCAGGCACCATGGCGGGCGCCCTCCACCATGATCTCGTCCATCAGTTCGTAGCTGCGCTGGACTGTCTGGTTGACGGCATCCAGGACAGCATGGGTGTGTTCAGGGAGCGTGTCCCGGTGGATGGCTCCAGTGATTTGGTTGAGGTTGGTGCCGATCCGATTCAACGCCTTGATGTGCGCCTCGATGGCCTCCACCAGTGGGCGAACGGGGTCGTCCTCCGGACTGCCGACGAGTCCCGGCTTGCCGAGGGCTGCGGCGAGCGCGGCGTCGCCGACGAAGCCGGCGAAGCGCTGACCGCGCTGCTCGGCCGCTGCGTCGATAAGGCGTACGGCGGTCGGGGTGAAACGGATGTTCTTGACCTGGTCGCGCTTCTCAACGGTGCGCTTGCGGTTCATCATCGTGGGCAGCATCGGAGAGTCGATCTCACGCCACGAGGGCGACTCAGCAGCCGGTCCGGTATCGGCAGCCGACTCAACGCGCGGGGCGTCGGGAGCGTCGGCACCGGGCGGAGTCGGCGTGGACCTGCCGGATCTTCCCCGTCAGCTCGGCGTCCTGGCGGCGTCGCTCACATGGCTCCTTCTCGGCGCGTCGCCAGCGGTAGTAGGTGGAGGAGGGGATGGAAAGTTCCCGGAGTACGGGCTCGACCCCCAGGTGCGGGTGCGCATCG